>NZ_JBSGCE010000027.1:0-144427 GCF_053601695.1 Nonomuraea sp. NPDC004702 | reverse complement strand
AGCGGCGATCCTGGTGGCGACCAGCGCCGCGCCGAGCGTGACGACGTCGGCGGCCATGTGCCCGGCGTCCGACATCAGGGCCAGCGACCCGGAGAAGAGGCCGTAGCCCAGCTCGACCAGGAAGAACGCGCCGATCAGGACGAACGAGACCGCCAGCCGCCAGCGGTGCCGGGCCCCGGCGTGCCCCTGCGCCTGTCCGTGTCCGTGCCCGTGTCCGGCGCCCATCACGACGTCCCTTCGCGTTCGGGGTGGATGGCCTCGGTGTGCTCGGTGTGGGCCAGCGCCAGGTCGAGCAGCATCCGGACGTGCGGATCCTCCAGCCGGTAGTACGCCATCCGGCCCGAGCGGCGGGCGGCCACGATGCGATGGGCGCGCAGCAGGCGCAGAGCATGGGAGACCGCGGACTCGCTCTGCCCGGTCACCGCCGCCAGGTCGCACACGCACAGCTCGCCGTCCAGCAGGGCGACCAGCAGCTTCAGCCGGTTGGGGTCGGACAGCAGGCCGAAGACGTCGGCCGTGTCGGCCAGGTCCGCGGCGGCGGGCATGCGCTCGTGCACGGCCGCGACGCGGTCGGCGTCGACCACCTTGACCGCGCAGCCGTCCACGGCCAACACGTGCTCATCTGAAGAACTGTTCACATATCCAACTTAGCGGGACATGTCGGTGATCTGTCAACCTGTCTCAGGCTCGCAGCCGCGGGGTCAGCCGCCGCAGCGCCGCCGCCAGCCGGTCCACCTGCGCCGCCGAGGTGAACAGCGCCGGGGTGACCCGGACGGCGTCGCCCCCGGCCATGCCCGTGCGGGCGACCGTGTAGAGGCCGTAGGTGTCCAGCAGGGTGGCGGCGACGGCCTCGTTGTCGGCCGTGGAGGTGCGGCCGGCGATGCGGAAGGCGGTGATCGCGCCGTACATGCCGGGCTCGTCCGGGGTGAGGATCTGCAGGCCCGGCAGGTCGCGGACCTGGCTCACCCAGCGGTCGCGCAGGTGCCGCAGCCTGGCCTGCTTGACGGCCGCGCCGAGCCGCAGGTGGAAGTCGAGCGCGTCGGGGACCGTGAGGGGCGCCGCGACGTCCATGGTGCCCGAATGGACCCGCGAGCGGATGTCGCCGGCCGGGAAGCTCTCGTCGCCGAAGACGGGCTCGATGTCGGCCAGCCGGTCCCGGCGGATGTAGAGGAACCCGGTGCCGAGGGGCGCGCCGATCCACTTGTGCAGCGAGAACGCGGCGAAGTCGGCGTCGAGGGCGGGCAGGGTGAAGTCGAGCTGCCCCCAGGAGTGGGCGGCGTCCACGACGACGTCCACGCCGCGCTCGCGGGCCATCGCGACGATCTCCCGGACCGGCAGCACCAGGCCGGTGCGGTTGTTCAGGTGCGACAGCAGGAGCAGCCGGGCCCTCGGGGTGGTCCGCAGCGCCCGCTCGTAGGCGTCCAGCGCCGCCTGCCGGGTGGCGGGCTCGGGGAGGACGAACCGGGCGACCGTGGCCGCGCGCCGCCCGGCCAGCCAGTTCATGGTGTGCTGGGCGGAGGGGTAGTCCAGGTCGGCGTAGAGCACGGCGTCGCCGGGCCGCAGCCGCCGGTAGCCGGAGATGAGGTTCTGCAGCGCCTCGGTGCCGCCCCGGGTGAGCGCGATCTCCGCACGGGTGACGCCCAGCAGCGCGGCGATCCGGTCGCGCACCGCGTCGGCCCTGGCCTTGTACGCCGTGCGCAGCAGGTGGGAGTTGCGGGCGTTGAGGACGTCGACGTTGCGGTGGTAGGCGCGCCGGACCGGCTCCGGCATGATCCCGTAGTAGCCGTTCTCCAGGTTGACGAAGTCGCCGCTGACCCGGAACTGCCCGGCCACGCCCGCCCAGAAGCGTTCGTCCCGGGCCAGGTCCGCGGCGTCGGCGGCGGCGGCCCGCGGGAGCGCCTGGGTGAGCGCCGCGGGGAGCGCCTGGGGGAGCGCGGCCAGCGCGCCGGCCCCGGCGATGACCGCGCGTCTGGACAGGGCCATGAGACACCCCCAAGGTCGATGGCGGCGCGGAATCGGGGCCGCGCCGGCGAATGCCAGTGTCGCGGAGATGCCGCCGCGCGGCGAAAACGGCTCGCCGTCGTTCCCGCCATCCGGCGGGAAATCGAGGGCGTCGAACCGGAGGTCTGGAAGCGGTTGGCGGCGGCGATTCCCGTGCGCGATTCCCGTGCGCCGGGAATTTCTTTACCTCGGCCTTGGCCTTTTCCCGGCGCGCCGCGCCGCGTGCCGGGCATGATCTGCGGTGATGCTCACGTCCAGGTCAGCCCGCGCGCTCCGCCCGCCCACCTCGGGGGCCGGCCGGTGGTGGCCGTACGCGATGCTGGCCCTCGCGATGCTGATCACCGTCGTGTTCGCGCACGGCGGCGCGTGCGCGGCCGTCGAGCTGTCCGAGCGGGCCCAGGGCGGCCCCGCGCCGTCCGTCCAGAGCGCCCACCTCGACGTGCATCGGCACGTCAGCTGGTTGCCCGGGCGGATGCCGGTGCGCGACGCCGGGTGCCTGCACGGCGAGCTGCCGCCGGGCCACCTGCACGGCACCGAGCAGGAGTGCGCGGCCACCGCCGCCGCCGCGCCGCCCGTGGCCGCCGCCCCCGTGCTCGCCGCCGGGCCCGCGGCCGTCGTGTCCGGGCCCCTACGACCCGCGCTGCGGGCCGCCTCGCGACAGGCCGTTTCAGGCCGCGAAAATCTCCGCGTGATGCGCATATAGGACGCGCGTCTTTCGCCGTCGTCCTTTTCCACCGCGCCCGCGGCGTCTTCCGTGCCGCGCGGGCGCCGTTCATCTCGGGGATAACAACCAATGTCGTACGACACTTTGCCGCGCCCTGACATTCTGCCCGCCATCGGAAATTCGGGTATTTGCGTCACCGTCGGAAACACGCCGCTGGCGTTCGTCGCCGCGCCGTTCGTCGCGGACGGCGGCGGCTTCTGGGCCAAGCTGGAGGGCTTCAACCCGGGCGGCATCAAGGACCGGCCCGCCCTGCACATGGTCAGGCAGGCCCGCGCCCGGGGCGAGCTGGCCCCCGGCGCGACGATCGTCGAGTCCACCAGCGGCACCCTCGGCCTCGGGCTGGCCCTGGCCGGCATCACGTTCGGCCATCCGGTCGTGCTGGTCGCCGACCCCGGCATGGAACCGCTCATGCAGCGGCTGCTGGCCTGCCACGGCGTACGGCTGGAGATCGTGCCGGAGCCGCATCCCACCGGCGGCTGGCAGCGGGCCCGCCGCGACCGGGTCGAGGAGCTGCTGGCCGAGCTGCCCGGCTCGTACTGCCCCGACCAGTACGGCAACCCGGACAACGTGGCCGCCTACGCCGGGCTGGCCCGCGAGCTGCTGTCCCAGCTGCCGCACATCGACACGCTGGTCTGCTCGGTCGGCACCGGCGGGCACAGCGCGGGCATCACCCGCGAGCTGCGCCGCCACCTGCCCCGGCTGCGGCTGGTCGGCGTCGACACCGTCGGCTCGACCATCTTCGGGCAGCCCGACCGCCACCGCCTGATGCGCGGCCTGGGCTCCAGCATCCACCCCGCCAACGTCGCCTACGACGCCTTCGACGAGGTCCACTGGGTGAGCGCCGCCGAGGCGGTGTGGGCCTGCCGCACCCTGGCGGCCCAGCACTACGTCTCCGGCGGCTGGAGCACCGGAGCCGTCAGCCTGGTGGCCCGCTGGCTGGCCGGCCGGGCCGGGCCGGGCGGCTGCGTCGTCGCCGTCTTCCCCGACGGGCCCTGGCGCTACTGGAACACCGTGTTCGACGACGGCTACTGCCGCGCCCACGGCCTGCTCGGCGTCACCCCGGCCGACGCGCCCGACGAGCTGGACGACCCCGCCGAGCGCGAGGTGCGCCGCTGGACCCGCTGCGCCACCGTCCGCGACCCGCTGGCGGGCCCGCGATGAAGGCCACGCTGGCGCAGTTCCGCTCCTTCGACCGGCCGATCCGGCTGCTGCAGATCAACCAGGCGGGCATCAACATCGGCTTCTACATGCTGATGCCCTACCTCGCCCAGCACCTGTCGGCCGGCGCGGGGCTCGCCGCCTGGACGATCGGGCTCATCCTCGGCCTGCGCAACGCCAGCCAGCAGGGCATGTTCCTGATCGGCGGCACGCTGGCCGACCGGTTCGGGCACAAACCCATGATCATGGCGGGGTGCGCGCTGCGTACCGTGGGGTTCGCGCTGTTCGGGCTCACCACGTCGCTGCCGCTGCTGGTGGCGGCCGCGGTGATCACGGGGCTGGCCGGGGCGCTGTTCAACCCGGCGGCCCGCGCGTACCTGGCCGCCGCGGCCGGGCCGCGCAAGGTGGCGGCCTTCGCCGTGTTCAACGTGTTCTACCAGGGCGGCATCCTGCTCGGGCCGCTGCTCGGGGTGCTGCTGCTGGCGGGCGGGTTCACCGCGGTGTGCCTGGGGGCGGCGGGGATCTTCGCCGTCCTGACCGTGTTGCAGGGGTGCTACCTGCCCGCGCGGCCCCGGGAGCCGGGGCGGGCGCGGCAGCCGGTGCTGCGGGCGTGGCGGCAGGCGTTCGGTGACCGCGCGTTCGTCTCGTTCGCGGCGTCGATGATCGCTTCGTACGCGCTGTCGTACCAGATGTACCTCGCCCTGCCGCTGGAGGTGCAGCGGGCCGGCGGCGGCCAGTGGGCGGTGACCGCCCTGTACGCGGTGTCGGCGCTGCTCGGCATCGCCGGGCAGGTGCGCCTGACCGCCTGGTGCGGCGAACGGTGGAGCCGCGGCCAGGCGATCACCCGCGGGCTGGCCCTCATGGGGGCGGCCTTCCTGCCCATGGTCGCCGCCGCGCAGCTCCACCTGCCGCGGGCGGCGACGCTGACGGCCGCGCTGCTGTGCGCGCTGCTGCTCGGCGCGGGGACGCTGGTGGCCTTCCCGTTCGAGATGGCCACCATCGCCGACATGGCGGGCGAGGAGCTGGTCGGCACCTACTACGGCCTGTACAACCTGGCCTCCGGCGCGGGGATCCTGGCCGGGAACCTGCTGTCGGGCGCGCTGCTGGACGTCGCCGCCGACGCGGGCTGGGCCGGCCTGCCCTGGTTGTCACTGACCTTCGCGGGGCTGGCCTCGGCCCTGGCGGTGGCCCGCCTGGAACACCGCAGGGCCCTCCGGCCCCGCCTGCCGGCGGCCATGGCCACCTAGACCACCCGCAACCCGGCCAGGGGCTGGGGTCGCATCGGGACCTGGAGTGCGCGCGACCTGGCCAGGGGCTGGGGTCGCATCCGGACCTGGAGTGCCCGCGACCTGGCCAGCGGGTGGGACCGCATGGCGACCTGGAGCGCCCGCGACCCGGTCAGGGTCTGGGGTCGGCGTCCCCGGTGGTGCGCCTGCGGCGGCCGGCCACGACGGTCGCGGCTCCGCCCGCGACCAGCACTGCCGCGGCCACCCACAACCAGCCGGGCACGCCGCTCGAGCCCGTGTCCGCCTCGGCCTGGGCGACCGGTGACGAGGAGGCCGCCGGGGCGGCCTCGGCCGAGGCCCCGGTCGAGGTCGGGGTCGCGGACGTGGTCTCGGTCGAGGTCGGGGTCTCGGACGTGGTCTCGGTCGGGGTGGCTTCGGGCTCGCTCGCGGCCGGGGTGGCCGGGGTGGTGACGGTGAAACGCAGTTCGCCGGCGATCGGGTGGCCGTCGGAGGAGACCACCCGCCAGGCCAGCCGGTACTTGCCGGGCTCCAGCGGCGCGGCCGGCTCGGCCTTCACCGTGACGCCCTGGGCCCGCGGCTTGCCCAGCGGCAGGTTCTCGCCCGCCGGGCCGTCGAGCACGAGGGTCGGCAGGGTCATGCGGGAGGTGAACTCCAGCTCGATGCTCTCCACCTGCGCGAGCTTGGCGCCGTCGGCGGGTGAGCTGCTCTTCAGCCGGTCATGGGCCAGCGCGGCGGGCGCGGCGGCCAGCAGCAGCAGGACGGCGCCGCCGACGGCGACACCGGCACGAACGGCCACCCGGAACGGGCGACGCGCGGGACGAAGGGAAGGGGTCACTGCGAACTCCGAGGTTCCTGGATCCGGCTCGATCGCCGGATGGACATGCGGTCCGGCGCGCGACGGGACGCGAGGGGCGTACCGCGGCGGCGCCGGCTGGGTCGTCTGCCTGCCGGAAGGCACGCCGGACCCGCCGCATGACGGGGAACGTCAGCGGCCGGACAGCCGGGCGTGCGCAGCCGGGCGGGGCGGCCCGCGCCGGGAGAGGACCGGAGCCAGCAGCAGCGCCCGGTGACCCGCCACGGGAGGCCACAGCGGGCACGCGCGGGCGGGCCCGGCGGGCGGCGGAGCCAGGACGGACAGCCAGGCGCACAGGACGGCCCACAGCCGGGCCAGCCGGACCGTGCTCAACCGCAGCAACGCCGCCAGCGCCGCGTCACCGCGGGCCAGCCACCAGCTCGACGAGACGGCCACCGCCAGGTGGATCACCACCATCCCGGAGGAGCCGTGCCCATGGGCGACGGCCCCGGCGGGCGACCCGGCGGACGGCCCGCCGAACGGACCGGCGAGCGGCCCGCCGAAGGACGGGGAGGAGGGGTCGAGCAGGTGGCTCAGGCCGTACCGGGCGGACTCGGAGGCGTCGAAGAGCTCGTGGAGGCCGTACTGGGCGGCCACGCACATGGCCAGCAGGGGCGCCCATCCGCGGGGACGGGACCCGGCGGCGTAGGCGGCCGCGAAGGTCGCCACGACGGCCAGGGCCAGCGGGCCGGGCGCGATCGCCGTGCCGCCGACCAGCGTGTGCAGGGCCGCCGAGGCCAGGACGCACACGGCCGTGAACACCGCGGCGCGAAGCGCGCGGACCACGGGACGGGCGACCTGCATCCGGCCATCGTGCCAGAGCCCGGCCAGGTCGTCATCCGCGTCCTTGCGCACCAGGCGGGCGCGACGGGCAGGCGCGGCGGGGAGCCGGGCCGGCTGGGAGGGGTCAGTGGTGTTGTGGGGTCTCAAGCTGGCCGCCCAGGCGGCCGCGTAGCCGTTCCAGCAGGTCGGCCGTGGCGACGACGACCCAGCGGTCGCCGACCAGGTACGCGCCGCCGTACGCCTGGGCGATGTCGAGCCAGTCTCGTTTGCCCTTGTCGGTGCTGAACGTCACGATCGTCAGGCGGCCCTGGGGGGTGTCGCAGGCCGCCTGCCGCAGCTCGGCGGCGTCGGTCTGCAGCTTCCCGGCGGGGCAGCCGAGCAGGGTGGTGAGCTGTTTCATGTCGCCGGCCGGCACCTTCGGCGCGACGGCGACGGCGGGGGCGGGGGGCGCGGCGCCGTGGTGGTGCGCCGGCTGCCCCTGGGGGACGGGGGCGGCCGCGCACCCCGCCAGCAGGGCGATGCCCAGGGCGGCGATCGCCTGCCGCGACGCGCGGACGGGTGCTTCGAGGGGTTCGGGCATGAGGTCGGTGTTCCGCCGGAGTGTCGATGGGACCGGTCACCCGTGGGAAGACGCGCTTCCAGGGGCCGGCAGGTCAGGAGGTGGGCGGGGCGGGGGACGGGAGCGGGGGCTCGGGGAGCTGGTTGTGGTTCACCAGGCCGGTCGATTCGAGGTACGTCATGTGGCGCATGACGAAGTTGATGCCTTCCTGGGCGAACTTGCGGATCTCGGCGTTCCTGGTCCCGGCCCGGACGAGCGCCAGGGTGCCGAAGACCTTGCCGTGCGCGGCGCGCAGCAGGTTCGCGTAGTCCTGGTCGAAGGCCGGGCCGCTCTCGGCCGCGAGCTGGGCCAGCCAGCGCTGCTGGTCGGGGTTGGGCTCGTCGGGCAGGGCGACGCCGAGTCTGGCCGCCGTGTCGCGGGTCATCTGGTCCAGCTTCTGGTGCTCGCCCATGATCTGCCTGCCGACCTGCTTGACGCGCTGCGACTGGGCGCGGGTGGCGGCGTACTCGCCCGCGGGCATCTCCCACAGGCCCGCCTGCCGCACCTTGATCAGCAGGTCCACGTCGGCGGCCGAGAGGGGGCCCGAGGGCGTGAGGGTCCGTTGCGCGTCCGCGGGGTCGATCGACGGAGGCAGGATCAGCAGGATCGTCGCCGCCGCCGCCGCGACGAAGCCGCCCAGCATGAACATCTCACCGCGCAAGAGCCTGTGCATGCTCGAAGGTACGCGGGCCCGCCGGATCCGGTTCAACGGATCCGGGACCGGTTTCCTGCATACCCCCCACAGGTATAGAGTGCGCCGTATGAGACGTCTTGAACCGCTCGTTCCCGAGAAGGCCCCTGAGAAGTCCCGTCAGATCCTGGACGACATCGTCGCCAGGCACGGCGGGGTGGGTGACATGGTGTCCACGATGGCCCACTCGCCCGCGTTGCTCCAGGGATATCTGGACTTCTCGCGGGCGATGAAGCGGGTGAAGATCCCGCGCGCGCTCAGCGAGAAGATCTCCCTGGCCGTGCAGGAGTGGATCGGCTGCGGCACGTGCCTGGCCGCGCACACCGAGGGGGCGCTGGCCGCCGGGCTGAGCGAGGCCGACGTCGCGCTGGCCCGCCAGGGCACCTCGGCCGACGCGCGGGAGGCCGCCCTGATCGCGGTGGCGGTGCGGGTGCTGGTCGAGCCGTCGTCCATCACCGACGAGGAGGTGGCGGGGCTGCGCTCCCTCGGCTGGAGCGACCGGGTGATCGCCGAGGTCGTCGGCCTGGTCTCGCTCAACCTGCTGACCGGCGCGTTCAACCTGCTCGTGGGGAACCAGCCGGAAGAGGAGCAGGCCAGGGGTTAGCTCGTGATGTACTGGCCCATGGCGATCGGCGTGCGACCGGCCCCGGTTCCCGCACGCCCCGGCGACGGATGGAGGACGACATGACCGCGCACGAACCGGCGGCATCCCCGCAGCGGCACCACCGGGCCCACGCCGACGCGATCGACGCCTTCATCGCCGCCGCCAACGCCGACGACCCCGACCACCGCTCCGCGCTGCTCAGCCGTGCCCTCGCCGCCGACGTGGTGTTCTGGGGGCCGCTCGGCCGCGGGTCCGGCCGGGGCGCGGTGGCCGACTTCGTCACCGAGGTGGTGCAGGGCTACCGGGCCGGCGGCTGCCGCATGGTCCGGACGACGTCCGTCGACGCGCCGCACGAGTGGGCCAGGTTCGGCTGGCGCTTCGAGGGGCCCGACGGCGCCACCGTCCTGTCGGGCACCGACATGGTGCACCTCACCGCCGCCGGCGACATCGACGAGATCGTGGTCTTCGCCGGCCCGCTGCACTGACACCCGCTCCCGCCGTCCAGGACCTAAGCCCCTCGCCCGCGGGACGTTCGCCGCTGCCGCCACCGCCCCCCGGCGAGGGACCGTGGAGGCGGAAAGCGAGGTGGCGATCATGTCGATCGAGGTCAAGGACGTCATGGGACGCGTGGCGATCGCGGTGCTGGAGCACGCGTCGTTCGCCGACATCGTGGCGGCGATGAAGCGGTACGCGGTGGGCGCGGTCACCGTGATCGACGCCGACCGGCGGCCGGTGGGCGTGGTGTCGGAGGACGACCTGCTGCTCAAGGAGACCGGCCGGGCCCGGCACGCCGTCTCCGTCCTCGACTCGCGGGCGCGGCGGCAGGAGCAGCGCAAGGCCGCCGCCGTCACCGCCGCCGAGCTGATGACGTCGCCGGCGGTCACGGTAACTCCGGGCATGCCGGTGCGTGAGGCGGCCAGGATCATGCACGCCCGGCGGATCAGGCAGCTCCCGGTGATCGACCCGGTCACCGGACGCGTCGTCGGCACCCTGCACCAGCGCGACGTGCTGCGCGTCTTCACCCGCCCGGCCGCCGAGCTGGAGGCGGACGTCAGGGCCGTGCTCCCGCCGGACGGCACGTTCGCGGTCACGGTCGACGCCGGCGTGGTCACGATCACCGGCCGGGTGGCGACCCGCGCACGGGCCGCCGCGCTGACGGAGGCGGTCCGGGCGGTGGAGGGCGTCGTCGACGTCGTGACCGAGCTCGACCGCGACCGGGACGACCTGGTCACCGTCCCGCCGCTGCTGTAGAGGCGGACGGGCCCGGCGGGCTGATTCCGGCGGCGAGGGCACGTGCTGGGACACTGAACGGTATGTCGGAAAGTGAGCAGCGTAGCCTGATGCCCCAGATGCGGCTCGACGAGCTGCTGGCCGAGCTGCAGACCAGGCTCAATGCCGTCCTCGCCACCCGTGACCGGGTGCACGCGCTGCTGGAGGCCGTCGTCTCGGTGGGCAGCGACCTCGACCTGGAGACCGTGCTGCGGCGGATCGTCGAGACGGCCACCAAGCTGGTGGACGCCAGCTACGGGGCGCTCGGCGTGGTCGGCGAGGAGCAGACGCTCGTCCAGTTCATCCCGGTGGGGCTGAGCGAGGAGGAGATCGCCCGGATCGAGCACTGGCCGCACGGGCTGGGCCTGCTCGGCCTGCTGATCAAGGACGCCCGTCCGCTGCGGCTGGGCCGCATCTCCGACCACCCCGAGTCCTACGGCTTCCCGCCCGGCCACCCGCCGATGGGCACCTTCCTCGGCGTCCCGGTGCGGGTGCGCGACGAGGTGTTCGGCAACCTCTACCTGACCGAGAAACGCGGCGGCGGCGACTTCGACGAGGAGGACGAGGCCATCGTGATCGCCCTGGCCACCGCCGCCGGCGTCGCCGTGGAGAACGCCCGGCTGTACGAGGAGTCGCGCCGGCGCGAGACCTGGCTGCAGGCGTCCTCGGAGATCACCACCAGTCTGCTGTCCGGCGCCGGCTCGCGTGAGGTGCTCACCACCATGGCGGCGCGGGCCCGCCAGATGACCGACGCCGACCTGGTCCAGGTGCTGCTGCCCGACCCGTCGGGCGGCACGCTGACCGTCGACGTGGCCGAGGGCGAGGGCGCCGACGAGCTGCTGGGGATGGCGTTCGACGTCTCGGCCACCCTGGCGGGGGAGGCGTTCACGCACGCCGAGCCCAGGTCCGAACGCGACCTGCCGGGCACGCCCTACCTCGACTCGCCGCTGCGGCGGCTGGGCTACGGCCCCGGCCTGATGGTGCCGCTGGGCGCCGCCCCCCGCGTGCGCGGCGTGCTCATGCTGGCCAAGCGCGGCGGGCGGCTGCCGTTCAGCGGGGCCGACCAGCAGATGCTGGAGTCGTTCGCGGGGCAGGCGGCGATCGCGCTGGAGCTGGCCGAGGCCCGCCGCGACGCCGAACGGCTCGGCCTGCTGGAGGACCGCGACCGCATCGCCAAGGACCTGCACGACGTCGTCATCCAGCGCCTGTTCGCCACGGCCATGACGCTGATGAGCACCGTCCGGCTGGTCGAGCGGCCGGAGGCGGGCAAACGGCTCCAGCACGCCATCGACGAGCTGGACGAGACCATCCGGCAGATCCGCTCGTCCATCTTCGCCCTCCAGGCCCCGCGCGAGGACGCCGCGCCGAGCCTGCGCACGAAGATCGTCGACCTGGTGGAGGGGGCGGGCGCGCACCTGGGGTTCATGCCCGGCCTGCGGATGGAGGGCCAGATCGACACCCTGGTGCCCGACCAGGTGGCCGGGCACCTGCTCGCCGTCCTGCGCGAGGCGCTGTCCAACGTGGTGCGCCACTCCCACGCCACCCGGGCCGAGGTCTCCATCGAGGTCGCCGGCGGCCGGCTCACCCTCCTCGTCGGCGACAACGGCGTCGGCGTGGGCGACGGCGGGCGGCGCAGCGGCCTGCGCAACATCGAGGAACGCGCCGCCGACCTCGGCGGGGCCGCCCAGCTGGAGACGCCGGAGGAGGGCGGAACCCGCCTGCGCTGGCACGTCCCGCTGTGACGGCCGCCCCTCGCGCGTCCTAAGTCCCGGGAGGTCGGGACCTTCGTCCATACCCCGCGTCATGCCCGCTGAGCTGTGATGGGACGGCAAAGCCAGGTGATCGCGGCCATCCAGGCCGCGATCACCTCCGCATGAACCACGTGAGGAAGACATGACGAACGCACCGGCCACCACCCCCGGCCGCAGCCCGGCGTTGATGCTCACCCTGGCGACCCTGGGCTTCGCGGTGAACTTCTGGGCCTGGGCCCTGCTCAGTCCGCTCGGGCCGCGTTTCAAGGAGCTGCTCGGGCTGTCGGCCGGGCAGCAGGCGCTGCTGGTGGCCGTCCCGGTCATCGTGGGGTCGCTGGGCCGCATCCCGGTCGGCGCGCTCACCGACAGGTTCGGCGGGCGGGTGATGTTCCCGCTGGTCTCGGCGGCCACCATCGTCCCCGTCCTGTTCATCGGCCTGTTCGGGCAGACGTCGATGGTCTCGCTGCTGATCGGCGGGTTCTTCCTCGGCGTCGGCGGCACCGTGTTCGCCGTCGGGGTGCCGTTCGTCAACGCCTGGTTCCCGCCGAACCGGCGCGGCCTGGCGGTCGGGATCTTCGGCGCCGGGATGGGCGGCACCGCGATCAGCGCGCTGACCACCGTCCCGCTGGTCCGCGCGGGCGGCGCCGCCGTGCCGTTCCTCATCACCGCCGTCGTGCTGGCCGCGTACGCGGTCGTGGCGTGGCTGGTGCTGCGCGACGCGCCCGGCCGTGCCGTCGTCACCCAGCCGCTGGGTGCGCGCATGGCCGCCGCGCTCAGGCTGCCGATCACCTGGCAGGCGTGTGTGTTGTACGCGGTCGCCTTCGGCGGTTACGTCGCCTTCTCGGTCTACCTGCCCGCCTACCTGCAGACCGGCTATGGGCTGGAGCAGGCCGACGCCGCCAACCGGATGGCCGGGTTCGTCGTGCTGGCCGTGCTGGCCCGGCCGATCGGCGGCTGGCTGTCGGACCGCGTCGGCCCGGTGCCCGTGCTGACCGGCGTGTTCGTCGTCACCGCCGGCACGGCGGCCGTGCAGGCGCTCACCCCCGGCCTCATGCCGGTCGGCACGATCGCGTTCCTGACCATGGCCGCCGCGCTCGGCGCCGGCAGCGGCGCCACCTTCGCGCTGGTCGCGCAGGTCGCCCCGGCCGACAAGGTCGGCACGGTCACCGGCCTGGTCGGCGCCGCCGGCGGGCTCGGCGGGTTCGTCCCGCCGCTGGTGATGGGCTTCCTGTACGGCCGGCTCGGCTCGTACGGCCTCGGCCTGGCCCTGCTGGCGGTCACCGCCGTGGTGACGCTGGCCCTGACGGTGACCGCGGTCCGCGCGCTGGCCGCCCGCCGCGTGGCCGGCCCGGCCGGCTCGCGCTGACCGCACCCATACAAAGGCGCCGACCGCACCCCACGCAAAGGCGCTGACCGCACCCCACGCAAAGGCGGGGCCCGGCCGTCCGGCCGGGCCCCGCGCATTTGACGGTACGTCAGCCGGCGATCCGGCGGCCGGACAGCTGCTCGGCGTCGACCACGATGTAGTGGTCGCGGCTCCCCGGAGCCCACGGGGACAGGGGCAGCGCGGCCAGCCGGGCCGTCTCGGCCGGATCGGTCACCGCCCGCGCGTGCCCGACCGCCGTCACCGACCAGCCGGTGCGCATCGCGGGATCGAACTCGTCGGCCTCGAACGCCACCACGGCCTGCCGGGTGGCCGCGGCCAGCTTCGACCCGATCGAGGTGCGGATGACGACGCGCTCTCCGTCGAGGCAGAAGTTGACCGGCTGCACGGCCGGCAGGGCGCGATCGGTGAAGACGATCCGCCCGATCGGCGTGGACGACAGCAGGCGCAGGCACTCCTCACGGGAGAGCACCTGGAGCCCGGACGAGTCGAGTTGCATGCTTCTCAGCCTCCCACCAGGCACGTTCCCGGTGTCAGAGGCGAAAGTCCCGACGCGGGGGACGCTCAGTCGCGACGGTCGGCCCGCAACCGCGCCGACAGCGCGGCGGCCTGCGTGCGGCGCTGCATGTTGAGCTTGGCCAGCAGGTTGGACACGTAGTTCTTGACCGTCTTCTCGGCCAGGAACATGCGCTCGCCGATCTGCCGGTTGGTCAGCCCCTCGCCGATCAGGTCGAGGATGTTCCGCTCCTGCTCCGACAGCGCCGCCAGCGGGTCCTGCCGGGCGGCCTGGTCGCGCAGCCGCTGCAACATGGCGGCGGTGGTCTGCGGGTCGAGCAGCGACTGGCCGGAGGCCACCGTGCGCACCGCGCCGACCAGGTCGGAGCCGTGGATCTGCTTCAGCACGTAACCCGAGGCGCCGGCCATCACCGCGTCGAACAGGGCGTCGTCGTCGGCGAACGAGGTCAGCATGAGGCAGGCCAGCCCCGGCAGCTTGGAACGCACCTCCCGGCACACGTCGACGCCGTTGCCGTCGGGCAGGCGCACGTCGAGCACCGCGACGTCGGGCTTCAGCGCCGGGATGCGGGCGATCGCCGACTCGGCGGTCCCGGCCTCGCCGATCACCTCGATGTCGTCCTCGGAGCCCAGCAGGGCGGCCACGCCACGCCGCACGACCTCGTGATCGTCGAGAAGGAACACACGAATCATGCCTCCGACGCTACCGCCTCCCGTCACCCGGAAGTAGGGACCAAGGTCCCGGGCGCCGGTCGTGGGCCCATCGGCCGGTACGAAGGGACTTTGGTCCCTGCCGGCAGCGCCCGCCCGCCCACCAGCCTGGGTCCATGACCGTTGTGGCAGGGGAAGAGTTGTGAGCGACATAGACGCGATCCCGGGCATGGGGCCGTTGCTGGCGGCCAGGAAGTTCTTCACCAGGGCGGAGGTGTCGGCCGACGGCCGCACCCTGCACCAGGTCGATCCCGGCGCATGGGACCGCTTCTACCGGGACCGGTGGGCGCACGACAAGGTGGTGCGCTCGACGCACGGCGTGAACTGCACGGGCTCGTGCTCCTGGCAGGTGTTCGTCAAGGACGGCCTGATCACGTGGGAGCACCAGGCCACCGACTACCCGTCGGTCGGCCCGGAGTCGCCCGAGTACGAGCCGCGCGGCTGTCCCCGTGGCGCGTCCTTCTCCTGGTACACCTACTCTCCCTCGCGGGTGCGCTACCCGTACGTGCGCGGGGTGCTGCTGGAGATGTGGCGCGAGGCCAAGGCCAGGCTGGGCGACCCCGTGCTGGCGTGGGCGGAGCTGACCGGCGACCCGGAGCGCGCGCGGGCCTACAAGCGGGCCCGCGGCAAGGGCGGGTTCGTCCGGTCGAGCTGGGACGAGGTCCTGGAGCTCATGGCCGCCGCCCACGTGCACACCATCAAGGAGCACGGCCCCGACCGGGTGGTGGGCTTCTCGCCGATCCCGGCGATGTCGATGGCCTCGTTCGCGGCCGGCACCCGCTTCCTGTCGATGATCGGCGGCACGCTGCTGTCGTTCTACGACTGGTACGCCGACCTGCCGATCGCCTCGCCGCAGGTGTGGGGCGACCAGACCGACGTGCCCGAGGCGGCCGACTGGTGGAACTCCCGCTACCTGATCATGTGGGGCTCCAACATCCCGGTCACCCGCACCCCGGACGCCCACTTCATGACCGAGGCCCGCTACCAGGGCACCAAGGTCGTCGCGGTCAGCCCGGACTACGCCGACAACGTCAAGTTCGCCGACGACTGGCTCGCGCCGCACCCCGGCACCGACGGCGCCCTGGCCATGGCGATGGGCCACGTGACGCTGACCGAGTTCTTCCGCGACCGGCAGGTGCCGTACTTCACCGACTACGTGCGCAAGTACACCGACCTGCCGTTCCTGGTGACGCTGGAGCCGCGCGGCGACGCGTACGTGCCGCGCCGCTTCCTGACCGCCGCCGACCTGGGCCAGGAGAGCGAGAACGCCGAGTTCAAGACCGTCTTCCTGGACGAGACGACCGGCGCCGCGCAGGTGCCGAACGGCTCGCTCGGCCACCGCTGGGGCCAGGAGGGCGAGGGCCGCTGGAACCTCGACCTGGAGGGCGCCGTCCCCGCGCTGACCCTGCTCGGCCGGTCCGGGCGCGCGGTCGAGGTGGACCTGCCGCGCTTCGACGAGGGCCCCACCGAGGGCGGCTCGGTCATGCGCCGCGGCGTCCCGGTCACCGAGCTGGCCGGCAAGCTCGTCACGACGGTGTTCGACCTGCTCATGGCCCAGTACGGCGTGGCCCGCGACCTGCCCGGCGAATGGCCGGCGAGCTACGAGGACGCCACGCAGCCCTACACCCCGGCCTGGGCGGAGGAGATCACCTCGGTCCCGGCCGCCACGATCGCCAGGATCGCCCGCGAGTTCGCCCGCAACGCCGAGCGCACCCAGGGCCGGTCGATGATCGCGATGGGCGCCGGTACCAACCACTGGTTCCACTCCGACCAGATCTACCGCTCGTTCCTGACGCTGGTGCTGCTGACCGGCTGCCAGGGCGTCAACGGCGGCGGCTGGGCGCACTACGTGGGCCAGGAGAAGGTCCGTCCGGTCACCGGCTTCCAGCACCTGGCCTTCGGCTTCGACTGGCAGCGCCCGACCCGGCACATGGCCGGCACCGCGTTCTGGTACCTGGCCACCGACCAGTGGCGCTACGAGCGCATCGGGGCCGGCGAGCTGGCCAGCCCGCTGGGCGAGGGCAGGTTCGCGGGCCGCTCGTTCGCCGACTGCAACGCCCAGGCGGCCCGGCTGGGCTGGCTGCCCTCGCACCCGACGTTCGACCGCAACCCGCTCAAGCTCGCCGACGAGGCCGCCGCGCGCGGCGTCCCGGTGGCCGAGCACGTGGTGGACGAGCTGAAGGCGGGGCGGCTGCGCTTCGCCGCCGAGGACCCGGGCGACCCGGCCAACTTCCCGCGGGTGCTGACCGTGTGGCGGGCCAACCTGCTCGGCTCGTCCGGCAAGGGCAACGAGTACTTCCTGCGCCACCTGCTCGGCGCCGACGCCGAGGCGCGCAACGAGGAGACGCCCGAGGGGCTGCGCCCGGCCGAGGTGACCTGGCGGGAGAACGCCGCGGAGGGCAAGCTCGACCTGCTGACGACGATCGACTTCCGGATGACGTCCACGGCGCTGTTCTCCGACGTGGTCCTGCCCGCCGCCACCTGGTACGAGAAGCACGACCTGTCCAGCACCGACATGCACCCGTTCGTGCACGCCTTCAACCCGGCCATCGCCCCGCCCTGGCAGACCAGGTCCGACCACGACGCCTTCCTCGGGCTGGCCGACGCCTTCTCCAAGCTCGCCGCCCGCCACCTGGGCCGGCGCACCGACGTGCTGGCCGTCCCGCTCACCCACGACACCCCGGACGAGCTGGCCCAGCCGGGCGGCCGGGTGCGCGACTGGAAGCACGGCGAGTGCGAGCCCGTCCCGGGCCGGACGATGCCCAAGATCGTCACGGTCGAGCGCGACTACGGCGCGGTCGCCGAGCGCGTCCGCGGGATCGGGCCGCTCTTCGCCGACCTGGGCCTGACCACCAAGGGGATCACCTACCGGGTGGGCCCCGAGCTGGACCACCTGCGTGAGCAGAACGGCGAGACCCCCGAGGGCCACATCTCCCTGGGCACCGCCGACCGGATGTGCGAGGCCATCCTCGCGCTGTCCGGCACCACCAACGGCCGCCTGGCCACCCAGGGCTTCCAGACCATGGAGAAGCGCACCGGGACCAGGCTCGCCGACCTGGCCGCCGAGCACGAGGGCAGGCGCATCACGTTCGCCGACACGCGGTCGAGACCGCAGCCGGTGATCACCTCGCCCGAGTGGTCGGGCTCGGAGACGGGCGGGCGCCGCTACTCCGCGTTCGTCATCAACGTCGAACGCGACAAACCATGGCACACCCTGACCGGCCGGCAGCAGTTCTTCCTCGACCACGACTGGATCATCGAGCTGGGCGAGCAGCTTCCCGCCTACCGGCCGCCGCTCGACCTGCGCCGCCACCACGGCGACCAGCGCGACGGGCAGGCTGACGGGCAGGCTGACGGGCAGGGCGCCGAGGTCACCGTGCGGTACCTGACGCCGCACTCGAAGTGGTCGATCCACTCGGAGTACCAGGACAACGCGTACATGCTGGCCCTGTCGCGGGGCGGGCCGACGATCTGGATGAGCGTCGAGGACGCCGCCTCGATCGGGGCCGCCGACAACGACTGGATCGAGGCGTACAACCGCAACGGCGTGGTCGTGGCCAGGGCGGTCGTCTCCCACCGGATGCCGGCCGGGACCGTGTACATGTACCACGCCAAGGACCGCAACGTGAACGTCCCGCTCACCGAGCGGTCGGGCCGGCGCGGCGGCGTGCACAACTCCCTCACCCGGCTGCTGCTCAAGCCCAGCCACCTCATCGGCGGGTACGCGCAGTTCACCTACGCCTTCAACTACTACGGGCCGACCGGCAACCAGCGTGACGAGATCACGGTGATCCGCCGCCGCGGCCAGGAGGTGACCTACTGATGCGCGTCATGGCACAGGTCGCCATGGTGATGAACCTGGACAAGTGCATCGGCTGCCACACCTGTTCCGTCACCTGCAAGCAGACCTGGACGAACCGGGACGGCGTCGAGTACGTCTGGTTCAACAACGTCGAGACCAAGCCCGGCGTCGGCTACCCCAAGCGGTACGAGGACCAGGAACGCTGGCACGGCGGCTGGCAGCTCGACGGGCGCGGCCGGCTCAAGCTGCGCGCGGGCGGCCGGGTCAAGCGGCTGCTCAGCCTGTTCTCCAACCCCGACCTGCCGGACCTGGACGACTACTACGAGCCGGCCACCTACGACTACGACACCCTGCTCAACGCCCCCGCCGGGCCGCACGTGCCGGTCATCCGTCCCAAGTCGGCCATCACCGGCAAGGACATGAACATCACGTGGGGCGCCAACTGGGAGGACGACCTCGGCGGCGCCCCCGAGCACGCCCACGGCGACCCCAACCTGGCGGCCATGGCCGAGAAGGTGCGCATGGAGTTCGACCAGACCTTCATGTTCCACCTGCCGCGCATCTGTGAGCACTGCCTCAACCCGGCGTGCGTGGCCGCCTGCCCCTCCGGCGCGATGTACAAGCGGGAGGAGGACGGCATCGTCCTGGTGGACCAGGACCGCTGCCGCGGCTGGCGCATGTGCGTCTCGTCGTGCCCGTACAAGAAGGTGTACGTCAACCACAGGACCGGCAAGGCCGAGAAGTGCACGTTCTGCTTCCCCCGCATCGAGGCGGGACAGCCGACCGTGTGCGCCGAGACCTGCGTGGGCCGGCTGCGCTACATCGGCCTCGTCCTGTACGACGCCGACGCCGTGCTCGCCGCCGCCCGCGTGCCCGACCCGCGCGACCTGCTGGAGGCACAGCGCAAGGTCTTCCTCGACCCCGACGACCCGCGGGTGGCCGCCGCCGCGCGGGCCTGCGGGATCAGCGAGGACTGGATCGAGGCCGCGCGGCGCTCGCCGATCTACCGGCTGGCCATGCGCTACCGGGTGGCGCTGCCGCTGCACCCGGAGTACCGCACGCTGCCGATGGTCTGGTACATCCCGCCGCTGTCGCCGGTGCTCGACGCCGTGACCGGGGCCGGCGCGGACGCCGACGACCCCGACAACGTCTTCCACGCCATCACCGACCTGCGCATCCCGCTGGAGTACCTGGCCGGGCTGTTCAGCGCCGGGGACACCGAGGTGGTGGCCGGGGTGCTGATGAAGCTGTCGGCGATGCGCGGCTACATGCGGGCCCGCACCCTCGACGGCACCGTGGCCGGGGACCTGCTGGAGTCGGCCGGGATGACGGCGCGGGACATGGAGGAGATGTACCGCCTGCTGGCCGTCGCCAAGTACGAGGAGCGCTACGTCGTGCCCGCCGCCCACCGCGAGGACGCCGCCGCGTTGTCGGCCCAGGCCGCCGGGTGCAGCCTGGACGGCGACGGCGGCCCCGGGATGAGCGGGTTCCACCCGACCGGCGTGACCGGCCGCCGCAGCGACGGACGCCTGGGCCTGAAGCTGTTCACCGGCAAGGGGCCGGCGTCATGAGACTGCTGCCCGCCCCCGACACCGTCGTCGAACGGCCGCAGGACCGCGCCGCGCTGCTCCGGCTGGTCTCGCTGCTGCTGCAGTACCCGGACGCCGGGCTGCTGGCCGCCCGCCTCGAGCTGCGCACGGCCGTCGCCGCGCTGCCCGACGGGCATCCGCGCCAGGCGCTGGAGCAGTTCCTGTGGTGGTTCGGCGACCGGCAGCCGATGCCGCTGGCCCGCCACTACGTCGAGACCTTCGACCTGCGCCGCAGGTCCAGCCTCTACCTCACCTACTACCTGCACGGCGACACCCGCCGCCGGGGCATGGCCCTGCTGACGCTCAAGCAGCGCTACCGCGTGGCCGGGCTCACCCCGCCCGAGGGCGAGCTGCCCGACTTCCTGCCGGTGGTGTGCGAGTTCGCCGCGCTGGCCGGGCCGGATGTGGGGGAGGCGCCGCTGCGCCAGCACCGCAAGGGGCTGGAGCTCATCCGCACCGCCCTGCACGAGGCCGGCTCGCCGTACGCGCTCGTGCTGGACGCCCTGTGCGCGGTGCTGCCCGGCATGTCGGAGGCCGAGCGGGCCGCGGTGGCCGACCTCGCCCTGGCCGGCCCGCCCGCCGAGGAGGTCGGCCTGGCCCCGTACGGGCCGCCGCTGAACGAGAGTGAGGTACGGCCGTGAGCGTCGTGCTCTGGGCGATCGTCCCCTATGTCGCCTTGACGATCTTCGTCGCCGGGCACGTCTGGCGCTGGCGGGTGGACCAGTTCGGCTGGACCACCCGTACCACGCAGGTGCTGGAGAGCAGGCTGCTGCGGCTCGGCTCGCCGCTGTTCCACCTGGGCGCGTTCGCGGCCATCGGCGGTCACGTGCTCGGTCTGCTCGTCCCCAAGAGCTGGACCGAGGCCGTCGGCGTGGACGAGCACCTCTACCACCTGGTGTCGGTCAGCGCCGGGACCGTGGCCGGGGTCATGGTCGTCGCGGGCCTGACGCTGCTGCTGGCCCGGCGCCTGACCAGCCCGCGGGTGCGGCGCACCACCACCCGCGCCGACAGGGTGCTGTTCACCGTGCTGTCCGTGGTGATCGTGCTCGGCATGGCCGCGACCGTGGGCAGCAACCTGCTCGGCGGCGGCTACGACTACCGGGCCACGATCGCCGTCTGGTTCCGGGGCGTGCTGACCTTCCGTCCCGACCCGCGGCTGATGGCCGACGTGCCGCTGCTGTTCCAGCTGCACGCCATGTCGGCCTGGCTGCTCGCCGCGATCTGGCCGTTCACCCGGCTGGTGCACGTGTGGTCGGCGCCGGTGGCGTACCTGTGGCGGCCCTACGTCGTCTACCGGCGGCGCGTGCCCGTCCGGCCGCGGACCTGACGACACGAGGAATCCCAGGGAAGGAGAGCGTGATGGGCGGTCAGATCGTGGTGGCGGTGGACGGATCCGCGCCCGCGACCGCGGCGGTGGAATGGGCGGCGGCCGACGCCGCGCGGCGCGGGCTGGACCTGCGCATCGTGCACGTGCGCCGGCCCGGCGGGACGGACGACCCCGCCCGCGCGCTGGAGACCGCCGCCGCCCTGGCCGGGCAGGCCATCCCGGCCGCCCTGGCCGGGCAGGCCGGACGGGGCGGGGAGGCCGTGCGGGTAGGGGTGACGACGGAGGCGGTCGCCGGGAACGTCGTGGACACCCTGGTCGCGGAGTCGCTCGCGGCCGACAGCCTGGTGCTGGGCGCGCGCGGGCTCGGCGGGTTCACCGGCATGCAGGCCGGGTCGGTGAGCGTCGCCGTGGCCGGGCACGCCGCCGGCCCGGTCGTCGTCGTCCGGACGCCGCCGCAGGGGCGGCACGACCGGGTGGTGGTCGGCTTCGACGGCTCCGGGCACGCGCGCACGGCCATGGAGTACGCCGTCGAGCAGGCCAGGGCGCGCCGGGCGCGGCTGCACGTGGTCTCGGCCTGGCAGATCCCGGTCTCCTCGCCGTACGCCGCCGCCTACGGCAGCCTCATCGAGGTCATGCAGGACGCCGACCGCCAGGCGCACGGGCACGTCGTCCCGTGGCGGCAGGCCAACCCCGACCTGGTCATCACCGAGGAACAGCCGTGCGAGCACCCGGTCTCCGCCCTGGTCCGCGCCGCCGGGACGGCCGACCTGGTGGTGGTGGGCTCGCGCGGGCTCGGCGGCTTCGCCTCGGCCGTGCTGGGCTCGGTCGGCCACGGGGTGCTGCACCACGCGGCCTGCCCGGTGGCGGTCGTCCGGCCGCGCTTCTAGCCTCCGGGGCCGGCCCCCTCACATGGAGTGGATGCGGCGGCCGGTGACGTGGTGGGGGACGATCCGGATGTGCAGCCGCCGGTCGCCGCCCGCCCACGGGGTGACGTCCGACCCGGCCTGTTCGTCGGGGGTCACGTGGTGGGCGGGCCCCTGCACGAGCACGCTCCAGCCCTGCCGCCGGGCCTCGTCGATCCGGTCCACCTCGAAGCCCACCATGACCTCGACGCCCTCCAGACCGGTCCGCAGGTCCTGGTCGAGCGGGCCGCCCGCGGCGGTGCGGAAGACGATGGCGCCGTCGTGCACCCGGAAGTTGACGGGCAGCACCGTCGGCCCGTGCGAGCCGTTGAACGCGATCCGGCCGATGCCGCCGGGCGCGATCAGGCGCAGGCACTCCTCGCGGTCGAGGACCTCCAGGACGGGCTCGGCCATCGCGGGCCCGACGCCCGGCGGACGGTCGCGCCCGCCGCCCAGCAGGTCCTGGCCGGTCGTCCCGAGCGCGTCGGCCAGGCGGTTCAGGGTTCCCCTGTCCGGGATGTCCACGTGCTCCTCCATGTACCGGAGGTAGCCGGCGGACATCTCCGCCCGCTCCGCCACCTGCTCGACGGTGAGCCCCAGCCGCTGCCGGTGGTACTGGATGCGGTGGCCGAAGTCGCCGGTCGCTGTCACTGTCTCCTCCTGCCTCTGCGTCCCATGCGCGTTGACGCTGTCCAGGCACCCCGTACCCCGGACAGGGTCCTTCGCCCCTTCATGGGACCAACGTCCCTCGGCCACGGGACGCACGGCCCTACGGCGCGGCGGCCGGGAAGAGGAGCCTGGCCTGCATGGATGTCCTGGATCTCTCCCGGTGGCAGTTCGGCATCACGACCGTCTACCACTTCCTCTTCGTGCCGCTCACGATCGGCCTGTCGATCATCGTGGCCGGCCTGCAGACGGCGTGGCACCGGACGAAGAAGCCGGAGTACCTGCGGCTGACCCGGTTCTGGGGCCGGCTGTTCCTGATCAACTTCGCCATGGGCGTGGTGACGGGCATCGTGCAGGAGTTCCAGTTCGGGATGAACTGGAGTGACTACTCCCGCTTCGTCGGCGACGTGTTCGGGGCGCCGCTGGCCATGGAGGGGCTGATGGCCTTCTTCCTGGAGTCCACCTTCCTCGGCCTGTGGATCTTCGGCTGGGACCGGCTGTCGCCCCGGCTGCACCTGGCCACGATCTGGCTGGCCGCCATCGGCACCAACATCTCGGCCTACTTCATCCTGGCGGCCAACTCCTGGATGCAGCACCCGGTCGGCTACCGGATCAACAACGGCCGCGCCGAGCTGACCGACATCTGGGCCGTGCTGACCAACTCGACCACGCTGGTCACCTTCCCGCACGTCCTGTTCGGGGCGTTCCTGACCGCGGCCGCGTTCGTGCTGGGCGTCAGCGCCTGGTTCCTGCTGCGCAAGCGGGACGTCTCCCTCTTCCGCACCTCGGCCCGGCTGGCGCTGGCCGTCAGCCTGGTCTCGGCGGTCGGGGTGTCGTTCTCCGGCCACTGGCAGGCCCAGATCATGACCGAGCAGCAGCCGATGAAGATGGCCGCCGCCGAGGCCCTGTGGGAGGACGAGACCTCCGCCGGCTTCTCCCTGTTCGCCATCGGCGACGTCGAGAACGGCCGCAACCACGTCAACCTGCAGATCCCCTACGGCCTGAGCCTGCTGTCCACCAACACCCTGGACGGCGAGGTCGAGGGCATCAACGACATCCAGGCCCGCTACCAGGCCCTGTACGGCCCCGGCGACTACCGGCCGATCGTCGGCCTGGCCTACTGGTCCTTCCGGCTGATGATCGGGTTCGGCATGCTGTCGGCGCTGCTCGCCCTGGCCGGGCTCTGGCTGACCAGGCGCGGCCGGCTGCCCGCGGGCCGCTGGGCCTACCGGCTGGCCATCGCCGGGATCGGCCTGCCGTTCCTGGCCAACAGCATGGGCTGGATCTTCACCGAGATGGGCCGCCAGCCGTGGACCGTCTTCGGGCTGATGCGCACCGCCTACGCCGTCTCGCCGACGGCGGACGTCCCCTCGGTGGCCATCACGCTGGTCGGCTTCACCCTGGCCTACGCCGTGCTCGCGATCATCGAGATCCGGCTGCTGGTCAAGTTCATCCGGATCGGGCCGAACGAGCAGGACGAGCCCGAGACCGCCGTCCCCGCGCTGAGCTACTGAGGAAATCATGGAAAACGTCTGGTTCGTCCTGATCGCCGTGCTGTGGACCGGCTACTTCCTGCTGGAGGGCTTCGACTTCGGCGTCGGCATCCTGATGCCCGTCCTGAGCCGCGAGGAGGCCGACCGGCGGGCCGTCCTGAAGACGATCGGCCCGGTGTGGGACGGCAACGAGGTGTGGCTGCTGGTGGCCGGCGGCGCGACCTTCGCTGCCTTCCCCGAGTGGTACGCCACCCTGTTCAGCGGCTTCTACCTGCCGCTGTTCCTCATCCTGCTGGCGCTCATCGCCCGCGGCGTGGCCCTGGAGTACCGCAGCAAGAGCGACAGCACGCGCGGCTGGGACCGGGCGCTGTTCTGGGGCTCGCTCGTCCCGGCCTTCCTGTGGGGGGTGGCGTTCGCCAACATCGTGCGCGGTGTGCCGCTGAACGCCGAGCACGAGTACACCGGCACGCTGCTGACCCTGCTCAACCCGTTCGCGCTGCTCGGCGGGCTGGCCACGCTGCTGCTGTTCACCCTGCACGGCGCGGTCTTCCTGGCCCTGCGCACCACCGGCGACCTGCGCCTGGCCGCCGGCCGGATGGCCAAGAGCATCTCCCCGGCGGCGTTCCTGGTCGTGATGGCGTTCCTGCTGCTCTCGGACGGCGGCGGCGCGCTGCGGTGGGCCGCCGTGGCGCTGGTCGCGCTCGGCCTGGCCGGCGCGGTGGCCGCGACCGTGCGCGGCCGTGACGGGTGGGCCTTCACCGCCAGCGCGGTCGCCGTGGTCGCCCTGGTGGCCGCGATCTTCACCGGCCTGTTCCCGAACGTCATGCCCGCCCTGGACCCGGCCAACAGCCTCACCGTGACCAACGCGGCCTCCAGCCCGTACACGCTGACGGTGATGACCTGGGTCGCGGCCGTCTTCACGCCCCTGGTGCTGGCCTACCAGGCGTGGACGTACTGGGTGTTCCGCCGCCGCATCACCGGCGCCGTCCGAACCTGACGGCCATCAGGATCCGCGGCGGCGGCGCCGTCAGCGCCGGGCGGCGTCCACCGCGGTCAGCACGGCGGTGGACATGGCCTGGTGGCCCGAGGCGTTGGGGTGGAGTCCCACCGAGTCCACGCCCTCCATCGGCTCCATCCACCGGACGCCGAGGGGCTTGCACAGGTCGTGGCCCACCGAGCCGGTGTAGGTGTCGACGAATCGGGCGCCGCCCGCCGCGGCGCGGGTGGCGAGCATGGTGTTGAGGCGCTTCTCGACGTCCCGCAGCCAGGGTGCGTCACCCTTGGCGATGGGGACGGTCGCATAGCAGTTGCTCCCGTCGTCCGGCATGATGACCGGATAGCCGACGACGAGGACGTCCGCGCCGGGGGAGCGCCGCCTGATCTCCTGGAGCACGGCGTCGATCTTGTCGCCGGTGTCGGCGATGCGCCCGGCGAGCTGGTCGATGCCGGCCAGGGTGTAGCTGGCCTTGCACGGCGAGCCGCCGGGGTTGATCTTGCCGAGGATGACGCAGCGGCCGATGATGCCGCTGACGTTGATGTCGTTGCCGCCGATCCCGAGGGTGACCAGGTCCGTCTCCGGGCGGAGCGCATCCAGCTGGGGCGGGGCCGCGCCCTGCGCGCCGGTCATGTTCGCCGTGGTCGCGCCGGCGCAGCTGACGTCCGTGAAGGCGGCGACGGTCCGCGCGGCCGCGGTCAGGGTCGGGTAGTTGCGGTCGGAACGGCCGCAGTCGGCGTCCGTCTGATTCGGGATTCCCGGGCCTGCGGTGTAGGAGTCGCCGAGGGCCACATAGTGGCCGACGGCGGTGTCACGGGCGGAGGCGTGCGCGGCCGGCGTCGCCAGGAGCGAGGAGACGGCCGCCGTGACGGCCGCCGCTGAGAGTGTGAGGGACTTCTTCCCGAACATGGGGCACCTTCTCTGGAGGGGGGTGAGGGCAGGGGCCGGCGCGGCGGCGGAGGTGAACGCCGCGCACGCAGGGCGAACCCGCGGCGCGCAGCCATTTCCTACCAGGTGGTTAGTTTTACCGGGCGCGGGCGTCCCGTCAAGATCCCGGTCGCCACCGGTACGCGTACGAGCGTGGTGATCACCGGCCGGGCCCGGCGCGTAGGGTGGTGACCCGAAGCGGATACGATCCGTTCGCAGGCGACGCCGGGAAGGGCGGGTGATGGTCCGGTGGCGCAGAGGGCGACCGTCTACGACGTCGCTGAGCGGGCGGGCGTCTCCATCGCGACGGTCTCGCACACCTTCCGGCAGCCGGAGCGGGTTCGCCCGGAGACGCGCGAGCTGGTCCTGCAGGCCGCGCGGGCCCTCGGCTACGTGCCCAGCGGCAGCGCGCGCGGGCTCGCCAAGGGCCGCTCCCAGGCGCTCGGCCTGTACGCCTTCGACATGTTCCTGCCCGCCGACCTCGGCGCCCAGGACCTCGACGCCATGGTGGCCCGGGAGCTCGACGGCCTCGGTGACGTGCGGCGATTCCCGCTCTACGTCGACGAGATCCAGCGCGGGTTCGAGCTGGAGGCGCAGCGGCTGGGCCGCCCGGTGATGCTCGGGTCGGGGGCCAGCCGCGACTCGCTGGGCAGCTTCGATCTGGCCGGCAGCGTCGACGGCCTGGCGATCTTCCCGGGCGGCGCGGCGCGCGACCTGCTGGAGCACGTGGGACGCGGCGTGCCCGTGGTGATCTTCAGCAGCCCGCCCATGCACGACCCGCTGCACCACATCACGGTGGCCAACGAGAGCGCCGTGCGCGAGCTCGTCGATCACCTGATCGAGCGGCACGGCCGCCGGTCTCCCGCGTTCCTCGGCGAGCCGGCCGCGCCCGACATCGCCGCCCGGTTCGCCGGGTTCCAGGCGGCGCTGGCCGCGCACGGACTGCCGGTCCCCGAGGAGCCGTTCGACACCACCGCGCTGGCCCAGGACAGCCTGCGCTCGTTGCGCGCCGCCATCGCGGCCGGCGACGTGCCGGACGCCCTGGTCTGCGCCACCGACCAGCTCGCCCTCACCGTGCTGGACCTGCTGGCCCGGCACGGCGTCCGGGTGCCGGACGACGTCGCGATCACCGGCTTCGACGGGATCGTCGCCGGGCGGCTGTCGAACCCGACGCTGACCACGGTCCGCCAGCCGTTCGCCTCGATGGGGCGGCTCGCGGTGCGCATCCTGACCGACACCGCGGCGGGGGTGTCCCACCCCAGGTCGTACGTGCTGCCGACGCGGATGGTGCTCGGCCGCAGCTGCGGCTGCTCCTGACGAAGTTTTGTCTCAATTGCGCATTGGGGCTGGATTTCTGGCGAGTTAAGCGCATAAATTCTCAGCCGTTCGGGGGAGGCAACACAGGCCGACAGGAAAGGAACTGGCCGTGCGACACAGATCAACAGTGGCGGCCCTGGCCGCGATCGCCGTTGCGGCGGCGCTCACCGCGTGCGGCCGGGCCGACGAGGGCGCCGGACGGGCCCAGCCGTCCTCCAGCGTCGCGGCCAAGGCCGCCGGCGCGATCACGATGTGGGCGATGGGCAACGAGGGCGAGCTCCTGCCCGAGTTCGTGAAGAAGTTCGAGGCCGCCAACCCGGGGGTCAAGGTCGACGTGACCGCCATCCCCTGGGACTCGGCCTACCAGAAGTTCCAGACCGCCATCGCCGCCGCGAACGTTCCAGACCTGGCCATGATGCCCGGCCTGCCGGTGTTCAAGGACGCCTTCGCGCCCGTGCCCGCGGCCATCGACACGGCGGGCATGTACCCGGGAGCCGTCTCGACGGGAACCATCGGCGGCCGGCTGCTGGAGGTGCCGTGGTACGTCGACGTCCGGGCGCTCTACTACCGGACGGACCTCGCCCGCAAGGCCGGCTGGGACAAGCCCCCCGCCACCTGGGACGAGCTGCGGCGGATGGCGGCCGACCTGCAGCGCAAGGCCGGTGCGAAATGGGGCATCCGGCTGCCCGCGGGCACGACCGGATCGTTCCTGTCCTCGCTCTGGATGCCGTGGTCCAACGGCGCGGAGCTGATGAACGCCGACCAGTCCTCGTGGACCCTCGACACGCCGGAGTTCGCCTCGGCGTACGAGTACCTGGCGTCGTACTTCAAGCAGCGCATCGCCGATCCGAACGCCGACACGGCGCCCGCCGCCGCGGTGAAGGACTTCCTGACGGGCACGACGCCGATGCTCGTCGCCGGTCCCTTCCTGCGCGGCGCCATCTCCCAGGCCGGCGGGGAGGCGTTCGCGGGCAAGTACGCGACCGCGCCGCTTCCGGCGGGGAAGAGCTCGACCTCGTTCGTCGGCGGCGCGAACCTCGTGGTCTTCAAGGCCGCCAAGAACCCCGATTCCGCCTGGAAGCTCGTCCAGTGGCTCAGCGAGCCGCAGACCCAGGCGGCCTGGTACAAGGTCAGCGGCGACCTGCCGGCGACCCAGAGCGCGTGGCAGGATCCGGCGCTGGTCGCCGACCCGACGCTCGCCGCGTTCGCCGAGCAGCTCAAGACGGCCAAGGCGCCGCCGCAGCTCGTCGCCTTCGACAAGGTCGGCGCGGCGGGCGACTCCGCGATCGAGCAGATCATCAAGGGCGGCCGCCCGGTGGCGGACACGCTGCGCAAGCTCCAGCAGCAGGCCGACGGCATCGGGGTGTCCTGAGCGGTGTCGAACCCCATGTCGCCCACCGCCCCCGGACGGGCGCGCGCCTCCCGTGACGTGCGCGCCCGCCGGGCCGGGGGAGCCAACTCCGAACGCCGGCGCCGGCAGACGACGGTCGCCTGGCTGTTCGCCGCGCCGTTCGTCGTCGTCTTCGCGGTGTTCATGGTCCTGCCGATCGCCGGTTCGATCGGCTTCTCCTTCACGGACCTGACCGCGCGGGACATCCAGTCGCCCTTCAACGTGAACTTCGTGGGCCTCCAGCAGTACGCGGACGTCCTCACGGATCCGGAGTTCCAGAACGCCGCCGGGGTGACGGCGCTGTTCGTCCTCGTCGGCATCCCCGCCACGGTGGCGCTCGGGCTGGGGCTGGCGCTGGCGCTCAACTCGGGCGTCCGCCGGCTCAGGCCGGTCTACCGCGTCGCCTTCTACGCGCCGGTGGTCACGAGCGTCGTCGCGGTCTCGGTCATCTGGCGTCACATCCTCGCCCGGGACGGGCTGCTCAACATGGTCCTCGCCCTGGTCGGCGTCGAGGGGCCGGACTGGCTGAACAGCACCACCTGGGCGCTGCCCTCGTTGATCCTGATGGCCGTCTGGCGCAACACCGGGACCCTCATGGTGATCTTCCTGGCCGGGCTGCAGGCCGTCCCGGCCGACGTCGCGGAGGCGGCGGCGATGGACGGCGCCGGGCCCTGGCGCCGCCTGCGCAGCATCACGCTCCCGCTGCTGCGCCCCACGATCCTGCTGGGCTGCGTGCTCATCTCGGTCGGCTACCTGCAGTTCTTCGAGGAGGCGTTCGTGATGACGCAGGGCGGGCCGCTCGGCTCCACCTTGTCCATGACGTACTACACGTTCAACGCCTTCGGCTTCGGCGACTTCGCCAAGGCGTCCGCGGCGAGCTACATCATGTTCGTCGTCATCGCGGCGGTCGGCGTCCTGCAGTTCCGCCTGCTCAGGAGGGCCACATGACCCAGCAGGGACGCCTGACGGCGCGCTCGCTCAGCTACGTGGTGCTGACCGCCGGCGTGGTGGTGTGGCTCGCGCCGTTCGCCTGGATGGTGCTGGGCGCGTTCAAGACGCAGGACGAGATCTTCGCCGACCCCCCGACGTGGTGGCCGCACTCGCCCACCGGCGGGAACTTCGCCCGCTGGCTCACCGAGCTGCACTTCGGCACCTTCTTCGGCAACAGCCTGGTCGTCGCCGTGCTCACCGTGCTCGGCAACCTGCTGTTCTGCTCGATGGTCGGCTACGCGCTGGCCAAGATGGACTTCGCCGGGAAGCGCGTCCTGCTCGGCGTCGTGCTGGTGACCATCATGGTGCCCGGCGTGGTGACCTTCGTCCCGCTCTTCGTGATCGTCGCGAAGATGGGCATCCTCGACACGTACGGAGCCCTGGTGCTGCCGTTCCTCACACAGCCCGTGGGCGTCTTCCTGATGCGCCAGTTCATGCTGGACATCCCCGACTCGCTGCTGGAGGCCGCCCGCATCGACGGCGCCTCCGAGACGAGGATCTTCACCCGGGTCGTGCTGCCGCTGTGCGGCCCCGCGCTGGCCACCCTCGGCATCCTCACCTTCCTCGGCTCCTGGAACAACTTCCTGTGGCCGCTCGTGGCGAGCCAGACCGAGTCGATGTACACCCTGCCGGTCGCGCTCTCGCTCTACTCCACCGGCCAGTACGCGACCGACTACGGCACGCTGCTCGCCGGGGCCGTGCTGATCATCACGCCGATCCTCGCGCTCTTCGTGTCCCTGCAGCGCTACTTCGTGCAGGGCATCGCCACCATGGGCCTCAAATGACCACACCTCCGACACCCAGGACAGGATCGAACATGACGACTTCGCAGCCGCCGACATTCCCGGACGGTTTCCTGTGGGGCGCGTCGACGGCGGCCCACCAGGTGGAGGGGAACAACGTCGGAAGCGACTTCTGGCAGGCGGAGCACGACGGGAGCCGGGGCCTGCCCGAACGGTCGGGGGACGCCTGCGACAGCTTCCACCGGTGGCCCGAGGACCTGGACATCGCCCGCGACCTCGGCCTCAACGCCTACCGGTTCAGCGTCGAATGGGCCCGCGTGGTCCCCGCGCCCGGTCACCCGTCGCCGGCCATGCTGGCCCACTACCGCCGGATCATCGAAGGCTGCGGGCAGCGCGGGCTGACCCCGGTCGTCACGCTCCACCACTTCACCAGCCCCGCCTGGCTGAGCGCCGGAGGCGGCTGGACCTCCGGGGAGGCGGTCGCGCACTTCGCCGACTACGTCCGCGCGGTGCTGCCGATCCTCGACGGCGTGCCCTGGGTCTGCACGATCAACGAGCCCAACATGGTCGCCCTGGTGGCCGCGCGCCGCAGGCACGGCGCCGGCGAACCTGTCCCCTCCTTCGTCCCGCCGGACCCCGACGTGACCCGCGCGCTGGCCCGCGCGCACGAGCAGGCCCGCGACCTGCTCGCCTCCGTGCCCGGACTGCGCTCGGGGTGGACGGTGGCCAACCAGAACGTGCAGGACCACGGCGCCGGCCCCGACCGCACCGCCGAGCTGTCGTACCTGGTCGACGACCAGTACATCGACCTGGCGAAGGACGACGACTTCCTCGGCGTGCAGGCCTACAGCCGCCTGCGCGCCGGCGCGGACGGCGTCATCGCCCCCGGCCCGGACGACAGGCGCACGATGATGGGCTGGGAGTACTACCCCCTCGCGCTGGAGGACGCGGTCCGGCACACCGCCGCCCGGCTCGGCGGATCGACGCCGCTGCTGGTGACCGAGAACGGCATCGCGACCGCCGACGACGACGAACGCGTCGCGTACACGACCGAGGCCGTCACGGGTCTGGCCCGCGCCATGGCCGACGGCATCGACGTGCGCGGATACCTGCACTGGTCGCTTCTGGACAACTACGAGTGGGGATCGTGGACGCCCACCTTCGGCCTCGTCGCGGTCGACCGGACCACGTTCCGGCGCACGGTCAAACCCAGCGCCCGCTGGTTCGGGCGGCTCGTCCAGGACCCGGCGGCCGTCCTGGGCGGGAAGGCCGCGTCGTGACGGACCTCCTGGACGTGACCCTGGACGCCGCGGACCTGGCCCGCCTCATCGACGGCGCGGCCGCCCTCGACCCGGGAGCCCACGGCGGCCTGCGCCCGCGCCGGCTGCCGCCATGGGCCCGCGCACAGCACGACGACCCCTGGTTCGACCTCATGGAACAGGCGCCCACCGGCGTCTCCCTGCGCTTCGCCACCAGCGCGACCCTGCTGCGGCTGCGCCTGCACACCCGTTCGCTGCGGCCGGCCGGCGCCGAGGTCGCCCGGCCGCACAGCCTCGCCGTCGTCGTCGACGGCGCGGTGGCGGAACACGTCGCGATCCCCGAAGGGGACGTCGTCGTCATCGGCGCCGACCGGCAGGTCGCCGGCCGGGAACAGCGTGATCCGTCCGCCGTGACGGTGGCCCTCGTGCCCGACGGCAGGGAGAAGCAGGTCGAGATCATGCTGCCGCACGACTGCGCGGTCGAGGTCATCGGCCTGGCGGCCGACGCCCCGATCGCGCCGCCGTCCGCCGGCGGCCTGCCGCGCTGGACGCATCACGGCAGCTCCATCAGCCATGGGCTGCAGGCCGCCACCCCCGACGGCACCTGGCCGGCGCGGGTCGCCCTGGGCGCCGGCTGGCGCCTGCGCAACCTGTCGTTCGGCGGGAACGCGCAGCTCGACCCGTTCGTCGCCCGCATGATCAGGGACGCCCCCGCGGACCTGATCACCCTGAAGGTGGGCATCAACCTCGTGAACGCCGACTCGATGCGGGCCAGGACGATGCTGCCCGCGATGCACGGCTTCCTCGACCTGATCCGCGAGGGCCATCCGGACACCCCGGTGGTCCTCATCACCGCCATCGCCTGCCCGGCGCACGAGCACACGCCGGGACCGACCGTCGATCGCGGCGGCACGGCCGCCGGGGCGGACCGCGCCCTGGAGGCCGACGACGGCGCGCTCACGCTGGCCGCCACCCGCCGGATCATCGAGCGCGTCCACGCCGGGCGCGCGCCCGACGACCCCCACCTGCACCTGGTGGACGGCCGTACCTTGCTGGGCGAGCAGGACGCGCGCCTGCTGGGCGACGGGCTCCACCCCACGCAGGAAGGGCTGGACCTCATCGCGCGGCGCTTCCAGGACACGGTGGCCGGCATGCCGGCCCTGGCGGGGCTGCTCGGCGGCCGGCGATGAGGGCCGCGCTGGTGCCGTGGCCGCACGCGGTCGCGCTCGACCACGCGACGACGACCGCCCTGCGCCCCGGCCGCGTCGAGATCCGGGCGGACGATCGTCTGCGCGACGCCCGCGCGTGGCTCGAAGGCGAGCTCGCCCGCCTCCCCGCCACCCCCTCGGCGGGTGACCCGTCCCCGTCGCGCGTCGTCCTGCTGATCGGCGACGCGCCCGGCGACGTGCCGCCGGCCGATGGGATCGCGCCGGAACAGCTGCCCCCGGACGAGCGGCACACCGTGACGATCGCCCCGGAGGAGATCACGATCACCGGCCCGACCCCGCACGCGGTCCTGCGGGGCGCCGCGACGCTGGTGCAGCTGGCGGAGTCGGCGGCGGGCCGGCTGCCGGTCGGGCGCATCGCCGACGGGCCCGCCCTGGCGTGGCGGGGCCTGATGCTCGACGTCGTCCGGCATCCCTTCCGCCCGGACGAGATCCGCCGCGTCATCGACCTGCTGACGCGGTACAAGCTGAACGTGCTGCACCTGCACCTCACCGACTCCGGCGGCTGGCGGCTGCAGTCGGCGGCCCGTCCCGCGCTGGACGCGACCTCGCCCGGCGAGCTGATCACGCGGCGCGAGCTGGCGGAGCTGACGGCGTACGCCGCGGCGCGCGGGGTGACGATCGTGCCCGAGATCGACCTTCCTGGGCACGCCCACGCCGCGATCCGCGCCTACCCGGAGCTCGCCGGCGACGGGGCCGCCGCCCGTCTGGGCTACGTCGATCCGGCCGTGCCCGGGGCCGAGTCCTTCATCGCGGAGACCGTCGCCGAGTTCGCGCGGGCGTCCCGTGCCCGGTTCGTGCACGTCGGGGGTGATGAGCCGTTCGGGATGCCCGTCACGGCGTACACGCGCGCGGTGGGCGTGGCCGTCCGCGCGGCGCGCGACGCCGGCAGCCGGGTCGTGGCCTGGCAGGAGACGGTACGCGCCGGGGCGCTGGGCGTCGGCGACCTCGTGCAGCTGTGGATCGGCGCGGAGACGAGCATCGACGCCGACGCCAAGAAGGCGGAGCTGCCGGAGTCCGCGCACCCGTTCGTCGACCAGATGGTGGCGTTGTTCGCCCTCGCGCCGTCCGACGGGCCCGCCGCGGCGGCGGCCGGGCTGCCGGTGCTGCTGTCCTCCAGCGACGTGCTGTACTACGACCGCCCGTACGCCGAGCCCGCCGCGGACGCCGAGGGGGAGGCGCGCCGGGCCCGGCTCGGGTTCCGCGACTATCCGGCCAAGACCCTCCGGCAGATGTTCGACTGGACCCCGCGGTCCTTGGTGCCGGGGCTCGACGTCCGCGTCGCCGGGGTGGAGGCGGCGATCTGGTCGGAGACGATCACGTCCTTCGACGACCTGGCGTTCCTGCTGCTGCCCCGTCTCCCGGCCGCGGCCGAACGATCCTGGACGCGTGAGCCGGCGACCTGGGAGGACCACCGGGCACGCCTGCGACCGCACGCCGCCACGTGGCAGGCGACGGGATGGGGAGCGGCGTACCGGCCCGCGGCGGAGCCGTGACCCCGCCGCGGCCCAGGGGCTCGTCAGGGTCCCGGGACCCGTCGCGGCCCAGGGCTCGTCGTCGTCAGGCTCGCCAGGGCGACCCGCCGAGCTCGGTCACCGTCAGGGCGCGCAGCAGGTGCGGGTGCAGGCCCTCGGCCCGCGGCCGGGGCAGGCCGGCGGCGATCGCGGCCTCGGTGAGCGCGGCCCGCGTCCAGGCCAGGTCGACCCGCCGGCCCGCCTCGCCGGTGAGCAGCGGGTGGTCGGCGGGCCGGTCGCCGCACAGGCGGCGCAGCGGGCGGCGCAGGTAGGGGGCGAGCGGGAAGGCGACGATGTCGCCCCGCCCGTCGTGCAGGGTGATCAGTACGGGGTCGCCGGCGCCCACCAGGTGCACGTCGCACGGGGTCAGCCGGGCCAGCGCGTCGACGGACGCGCCGGTGGACTCCAGCAGCCCGACGGCCACGGCCTCGGCTAAGCGCCCTTCCTCGGCCAGCAGGGCGACCCCGCCGCGCAGCAGCCGCCGCTCGGCCGGGGTGGGTGGGTGAGCGGCCGGCGCCGGGAGAGCCGGCCCGTGCCGTCCGGCGAAGGCGTAGAACGAGGCCAGCACGGCCCGCCTGCGGATCACCGTCGCGCGCGCCAGCGGCCGGCCGGACGGCGCCAGACCGGCGGTGAGCGCGGCCAGGCAGTAGGCGTCGACCTGCGACCCGGCCCCCAGCACGTCGCCGCCGGGATCCTGCCCGCGCAACCACCGCAGGTAGGAGGCCAGCACCCGCAGCCGCGTCCGCCGCAGGGCCGGGGACGGCCGCTCGCGCAGCCAGGCCGCCGCCACGCCGGCCGCCGCCGGACCCAGCCCCTCGACGACGTCGACGTCGGCCGCGGGGACCTCGCCCCCGTCGCCGGGACCGCGCCGCGGACGCAGCCCCTCGATGCGGGATACGAGGCCGCGGGCCTCCTGACCGGTGAGCGCGCCCCAGGACGCGACGGTGTCCTCGGCCATGCTCAGCACACGACCGGCACGACGACGGGATCGGCGGCAGGGTCGGCGGCGGCCCGTGCCGGAGCACAACAGGACGAAAGGGAGGCGTGGAGGACGTCACTGCTCGCGCCCAACGGACCCATCATGATCTCGATCGTCTCATGGAACTGCGCCCGCGGGCTCCATCCGGCCGGGCCGCCGGGGCCGCGGGACCCGGGGGCGCGGCCGTCCGCCGAGGTCAGGGTTCGATCAGGCCGGCGCGGATGGCGTAACGGGTCAGGTCGAGCCGGTCGTTGAGGCCGAGTTTGGCCAGGATGTTGCTGCGATGGCGGTCGACGGTCTTGGGGCTGATGACCAGGGTGTCGGCGATGGCCTTGGTGGAGTGGCCCTCGGCGATGAGCTTGACGATCTCCTCCTCGCGGGCGGTCAGCAGGCTGTCGGGCAGCGGGTCGCCGTGCCGGTGGCGGTGGAGGTAGTCGCGGATCAGCGCGGTGACCGCCCCCGGGTAGAGGAACGGCTCGCCGCGCATCGCCGCCCGGCACGCCTCGATGAGGTCGCGGTCGGCCACCGACTTCAGCACGTAGCCGCAGGCCCCGGCCTTGAGCGCGGCGAAGAAGTACTGCTCGTTGTCGTACATCGACAACATCAGCAGGCGGATGCCGGGCCGGCGGCGGGAGATCTCCCGCGCGGCCTGCAGGCCGGTCATGCGCGGCATGGCGATGTCCAGGACGACCAGGTCGATGTCGTGGGTGCGGACGGCCTCCACCGCCTCGGCCCCGTCGGCCGCCTCGGCGACCACGGTCAGGTCGGGCTCGGCGTCGAGGATCAGGCGGACGCCCTGGCGGACGAGCGCGTGGTCGTCGGCGAGCAGGATGCGGGTCATCGGGCGTTCTCCTTGGCCGCGCCGGGGACGGTGAGGACGATCTCGGTGCCGCCGCCGGGCGGCGAGTGCACGCTCAGGCGGGCCCCGATGAGCAGGGCGCGCTCGTGCATGCCGCGGATGCCGGCGCCCGGCTCGCCGATGCCGCCCCGGCCGTCGTCGGTGACGCGCAGGACCAGGTCGCCGTCGTCGGGCGTCAGCGTGAGCGTCGCCCTGGTGGCCTGGGCGTGGCGGGCGACGTTGGTCAGGCTCTCCTGGGCGATGCGGTAGAGCACCAGCTCGACCTCGGAGCTGAGCGGCGGCAGCCCCGCGGCCAGTCTACGCGTGACCTCGACCGTGCCGGTCTGCGACAGGTCGGTGGCCAGCGCGGTGAGGGCGCTGGTCAGCCCGAGGTCCTCCAGGACGCCGGGGCGCAGCCGGTGGGCGACCTGGCGCACCTCGTCCAGGCTGGTCCTGATCGCCTCCTGGGCGTGGCCGAGCTCGTCGGCCAGCTCCGCGGGCGCCCGGTCGCGCACCCGCTTGAGCGCCAGGAGCGCGACGGTCAGGCTCTGGCCGATCTCGTCGTGCAGCTCGCGGGCGATGCGGCCACGTTCGGCCTCCTGGGCGGCCAGGGCCTGGGCGCTGGCCACGCTGCGCTCCTCCTCCAGCCGGTCGAGCATCTGGTTGAAGGTGTCGGTGACGCCGCGCAGGTCCCGGTTGCCGGCGGGCAGCCGGTCGTGGGTGTGCAGCAGGTCCACCCGCCGCATGAGGGCGGTCAGGGAGGTCAGCGGGGCCAGGCTGGCCCGCACCAGGAACGCGTTCGCCGCCAGGATCAGCGCCAGGCCGATGAGCAGCACCGGGATCTCGGTCAGCAGCACCGGTGAGGAGACCGTCGCGGGGGACAGCGCCAGCACGAACGTGCCCGCGGCGAAGACCAGCGCGTTGATGACGAACAGGCGGCGGAACAACGCCTGGGCCGGGGTGCGGCCAGGCGGCTCCGGCGCGGTGGCGACGGCGTCTCTCATGCCTTCAGCCTGGGCGTTCGCCGCCCGCGCTGTCCACTGACCCGGCCCGAATACGGTCGCGCCCCCACCCGATATGGGGGCCGGACCCGATGGGCGCGGCCCCCCGCGCGGTGATGGCATGGTCTCCCCGGAAAACAGGGACGGACCGTAAGGAGGTGGGCGATGCGTGGCACGGACCTTCTCCGAGCCGCGGCGGCAGGACCGCTTCTCCTCCTGCCCGCCCGCGGGTCGCGGTCCGTCCCCCGGGGCCATCTGACGCGCGGGCCGCGCCGGGGGCCGGCCGCCGTCCCGTGGCCGGGGCAGAGCGTCTGAGCCGTCCCGGCCGCCTTTGTGACCTTCGCCCATGCCCCCGCTGGAGGCTCCCCATCAAGATCCGTCATACGACCGTGCCCCGAACCGGCGCGAACCGTCGTCTTCCCACCACTTCGACCACCGTGGACGGTGCCATGCGAGCACAGGACATCGCCGTCACCCTGCCGACCGTGACGGCCCGCGACTCCGTGGGACGCGCCGTGCGCCTGATGGTGGTCAACCGGCTGCCCGGACTCATCGTGGTGGACGAGCGGGGCAGGCCGGCGACCGTGCTGCCGGGCACGCAGGTGTTGCGGCTGGCCATCCCCGGCACGTACCAGGAGGACCAGGCCCTGGCCCGCACCCTCGACGAGAGCGACGCCGAGCTGTTCTGGCAGGAGCTTGCCCACCTGACCGTCGGCGACTGCCTGCCCAGGCCGCCCGCGCGGCCCGTCACCGTGCCGCCGGACGCGACCCTGCTGGAGGTGGCGGCGCTGATGGCCCGCACGCGCAGCCCGCTGGTCGCCGTCCTCGGCCCGGACGCCACCCTCACGGGGGCGATCACGCTGGAACGCCTGCTGACCAGCCTGGCCATCACGAGCCTTCCGGACTGATCCGCATGAGCGCGATCCTGGCCCTATCCATCTTCGTGGTGGCGTTCTTCTTCATCGCCACCGAGAAGGCCGACAAGGTCAAGGTCGTCCTGGTGGCGGCCGGCCTGATGACCGTGCTGGGGCTGACGCCGGGGGAGGAGGTGTTCTCCTCAGGGCACGCGGGCATCGACTGGAACGTCATCTTCCTGCTGCTCGGCATGATGATCATCGTGGGGGTGATCAAGCAGACCGGGCTGTTCGACTACCTGGCGATCTGGGCGGCCAAACGCTCGCGGGGGCGGCCGTACCGGCTGATGGCGATGCTGATGGCCATCACCGCCGTGGCCTCGCCGTTCCTGGACAACGTCACGACGATCATGCTGGTCGCGCCGGTGACGGTGATGGTGTGCGGGCGGCTGCGCATCCCGGCGCAGCCGTACCTGATCGCCGAGGTGCTGGCCTCCAACATCGGCGGGGCGGCGACGCTGATCGGCGACCCGCCGAACATCATCATCGGCAGCCGGGCGGGGCTGACGTTCAACGACTTCCTCGTCCACATGGCGCCCGCGGTCGTGGTGATCTTCGGGGTGTTCGTGCTGCTCACCTACCCGCTGTTCCGCCGGTCGTTCCACTACAACGCCGACCACGTCGCCAAGGTGATGGCGCTGCAGGAGCGGCGGGCCATCACCGACCCCGCGCTGCTGGCGCGGTCGATGACGGTGCTGGCCGGCGTGGTGACGGCGTTCGCGCTGCACTCCGTGCTGCACCTGGCGCCCTCGATCATCGCCCTGGTCGGCGCGGGGGTCATGCTGCTGGTCTGCCGGGTCGAGCTCGGGGACGTGCTGCGCGAGGTCGAATGGCCCACGCTGGTGTTCTTCGCCGGGCTGTTCGTCATGGTCGCGGGTCTGGTGCACACCGGCATGATGGAGACCATCGGCCGCGCCACCATCGACCTGTTCGGCGACAACTACTTCGCCGCGGCCACCTCCCTGCTGTTCGGCTCCAGCGTGCTGGGGGCGTTCTTCGACAACATCCCGTACGTGGCGACGATGGCGCCGGTGGTGGAGGAACTGGCCGCCGCCGCACCGGACGCGTCCACCGGGCAGGCGCTGTGGTGGGCCTTCGCCTTCGGCGCCGACTTCGGCGGCAACGGCACCGCCGTCGCCGCCAGCGCCAACGTCGTGGCCCTCGGGATCGCCGCCCGCACCGGGAACCCGATCTCCTTCTGGCAGTTCACCCGGTACGGCATCGTCGTCACCCTGGGCAGCACGGCCCTGGCCTGGGTGTACGTCTGGCTGCGTTACTTCTGACCCGGGCCGCCCGGGTCAGGGACGCAGCCGGTGGAACAGCTCGACCCGGGCCCGGTGGTAGTCGAGGTCCTCCTCGTCGTGCGGCACGCCCGCCGCGGCGGCCTTGCGGAAGTAGGCGTGCTCCCTGCGCAGCTTGTGCCGGACGAGCTGGGCGAGCGACTCGTCGTCGAGGGGGGCCGCCGTGCCGCCCTCCTCGTGGTAGGCGGCCACGAACTCCTTGCTGGGGCCGGTCAGGTCGTCGCCCCACTCCAGCGCGGCGGCGGCCAGCTCCAGCTCGGGGGCGCCGACGAAGGTCTCGTCCCAGTCGAGGACGGCGACGATGCGGCCGTCCCTGGCCAGGGTGTTGCCGGTGTAGTAGTCGCCGTGCAGCGGGTGGCGTACGGGATGCCCGGCGTGGAAGGCCGCCAGCCAGCGGTCGAGGACGGGGTCGTGCAGGTCGGCGGCGTCCGGGGGCGGGTCGCCGTACAGGCCGGACTCCTGGAAGGCGGGCACGGGACGCGGGCCGGGACGCAGACCGGCCAGCGCGCGGTGGAGCCTGGCCAGCAGCCGCGCGCCCGCCTCCCGCTGCGCCGGGACGTCGGAGTCGGGCCACTCGCCCTCGACGTAGGGCCAGCAGGAGATCGGCCGCCCCGCCACGACGACCACCGTCGCGCCGCCCGTGGTGGCCAGCGGGGCGACGGCCTCGGGGAGCGTGGTGGCGGCGTGCCGGGCGACGGCGTGGCACCACTCCGACTCGGCCACCCCGCGCGCCGCCGGGCCCACCCGGACGACGTGGTCGCCGAGGCGGTAGGCGGCCGACTCCTCCCCGCCGTGCAGCCGCTCGCCCTCTCCTTCGGCGCCCCAGGCCCGGGAGACGGCGGCACGGATCTCGGGGGTGAGGGGCGTCTTTGCGTAGATCACCTTGTCAGGTTATGGGGCTCAGGTCATGAGCTGGGACGGCTTGGGGAGTGTTCTGCCAAGGTCGGGCGACACGTGGCGCAAATTCGGCGCTCTCCGCCGGATGGCGCTTAACCTGCACTAACAGGATCATCATCCGCTTGTCACCCCGCGGTCAGGGCCGCCGGTGCCGAGCCCGCTCCGAATTCGGGACGCTCATGATCGTGCAGTCGCAAGAAATCGCCCAAAGCTCACATCCGCCCCATACCCGCCCGTCCCGGCGCCGGGGCACCCACACGCCGCCTGGCACCGCGCGCCGCCGCCCGCGGCCGGCGGTCGCCGTCGCGCCCGGCCTGCGGCGAGCTGTTGCCGTCGTGCCCGGCTCGTCCACCGTGGGCCTGCCGCCCGCCGTCGTCTCGCGCTGCCGTTAGCGCCGCTCGGGCCGGCCCGCCGATCACCGTCTGGGAGTCCCGCGTGTCCCATCCGACTCCACCCGCAGTGCCGACTGCGGCGCCGTCCGTGATGCAGTCCGCCGTGCAGTCCGTCGTGCAGTCCGTCGTGCCGCCCGCCGGGGCGGGGCGGGGGCGTGCGACGTGGCGGCACGTCGCCGGCCCCGGCCGGCGCGTGGAGATCAACCCGTGGCTGGCGCGGGCGCCGTGCTCGGTGCGCGCGTGCCTGCCGGAGGAGGCCGTCGCCGCCGGGCGGACGCGCCGCGCGGCCCGGCTGTGCGCCGCCCTGCTGGTGCTGCTGGCCGCGCTGCCCGCCTTCCTCGCCATGGGGGCCGCGCCGAGGCTCTGGCGGGCCAGGACCGCGCAGGCGGCGGCCCGGCTGCTGCTGCGCGCGCTCGGCGTCCGGGTCGAGGTCGCCGGTCCGGCGGACCTCGCGGGGGCGGCGGCCGGGGTGCTCGTCGTGGCCAACCACGTCTCGCTGCTCGACCCGCTGGTCATGCTGGCCGCGCTGCCCTGCCGCCTGCTGGCCAAGCGGGAGGTGCGCCGGTGGCCGCTCATCGGGACGCTCGGCGCGGCCTGCGGGGCGCTGTTCATCGACAGGGAACGCCTGTCCACGCTGCCCGCCGCGGTGGGCCTGATCCGCGACGCCCTGCTGGCCGGGGAGACGGTCGCCGTCTTCCCCGAGGGCACCACGTCCTGCGGGCGCGAGGTCGGCACGTTCCGGCCCGCGGTCTTCCAGGCGGCGATCGACGCGGGGGCGGCGGTGTGCCCGGCCGTCCTGCGCTACTACGAGGGCCCGAGCCCGTCGAGCCGGGGGAGCTGGGTGGGCGAGGACTCGGTGACCGGGTCCGTCGTCCGGGTGGCCGGGACGCGACGGCTGCGGGCCGAGGTGCGGCTCACCCCGCTCCTGCCGCCGCCCGCGCCCGCCCGCGGGCCGCGCGGACGGGCCGCCCTGGCCCGCGCCGCCGAGGAACGCGTACGCGCCGGCCTCGACTGAGCGCACAAGCCAACCGCACACAACTGACCACACAGGCCCGCGCCGCGGGGGAGCGCGTGCGCGGCGGCCTCGACCGACCGTTACTCGACGTAAGGATTCACCGATGTGGGGCAATTCGCCGCCGTCCGGCCGTGGGCGGAGGTGGCCGCGACGGGTCGTGCTCTGGGGCGCGGCCGTCACGTTCGCCGTCTCGCTCGTGGCCGGCCTGGACGTGCACGACCGGCTCGTGCTGGGCGACATCGTGCCGCTCGGATCGCAGTCCCTGCGCGCGGACGACATCCTCCAGGACGCCTTCCACGCGGGCAACGCCGACCTGGTCCTGATCGCCCGCGCCGCGCGCCCGGTCGACGACCCCGAGATCGACGCCGCCGGGACGCGGCTCACCGAACGCGTCTCGGCCGATCCCGGCGTGTGGCGGGTCACCTCGTACTGGCGCGGCCACGAGCCCAGGCTGCGCAGCGGCGACGGGCGCGCGGCGGTCGTCCTGGCCCACCTGAGCGGCGACAACGCCGCCCGCAACGCCGCCGCCCGCCGGATCATGGACTCCCTGCACGGCCGCTACGGCCCCCTGTCGCTGACCGCCACGGGCGAGGCCCAGGTACGCGTCGAGGCGCAGGACCGCAGCGAGACCGACCTGCGCACCGCCGAGCTGATCGCCGCGCCGCTGACCCTGGCCATCCTGTGCGTGGTGTTCGGCAGCCTGGTCGCCGCCCTGCTGCCGGTGCTGATCGGCGCGCTGGCGGTGATCGCCACCATGGCCGTGCTGCGCCTGCTCACCGAGGTCATGGAGATCTCGGTGTTCGCGCTGAGCATCTCCAGCGCGCTCGGCTTCGCCCTGGCCGTCGACTTCAGCCTGTTCATCGTCACCCGCTTCCGCGAGCAGCTCGCCCAGGGCCAGGACGCCGTCCAGGCCGTCGCCGTCACCATGCGCACCACCGGCCGGGCCATGGCCTGCTCGGCGGCCACCGTGGCGCTGTCCATGTCGGCGCTGCTGCTGTTCCCGTTCACCATCCTGCGCTCGCTGGCCGTCGGCGGGATGACGATCAGCCTGACGGCGGCCGCGGCCAGCCTCGTGGTGCTCCCGGCCGTGCTCACCCTGCTCGGCGACCGGGTCAACCGGCTTCCCGTGCCCGGCCCGTGGAACGCCGCGCGCCGGTCCGCGCCGCCGGTGGAGGACGGGCCCTGGTACCGCCTGGCGGTCGCCGTCATGCGCCGCCCGCTGGCGGTGGCCGTGCCCACCACCGCGCTGCTGCTGGCGATGGGCGCGCCGTTCCTGGGCGCCCGCTTCGGCACCCTGGACGACCGCATCCTGCCGCCCGACGCGCCCGCCGCCCGCGCGGCGCAGGCGCTGCGCGCGGAGTTCGGCGGGCAGCAGGTCGTCGGCGGCACCATGATCGTGCTGCCGGACCTGCGGATGACCGGGCAGAGCTCCGCCGGCCCGCTGGACGGCTACGCCAGGCGCCTGGCCGCCACCGACGGCGTGCTCCGGGTGGACACGGCCGGCGGCTCCTACAGCAGGGCCGCCACCGTGCCGGGGCAGGGCCGCCGGTTCACCGGCGAGGCGGGCACCTGGCTGCTCGTCACCACCGCGCACGAGCCGTACTCGGTGGCCAACAGCGAGCTCGTCCGGCGCCTGCGCGCGATCCCGGCCCCGGGCCAGGCGCTGTTCGCCGGGCCGGGCGCCGAGCTCGACGACATCAGGCAGAGCATCGCCGGCACGCTGCCCACGGCCCTGGCGCTGATCGCGCTGGCCACCCTGGCCATGGTGACGCTGCTGACCCGCAGCGTCGTGCTGGCCGTCAAGGCCCTGGTGATGAACGTGCTCAGCCTCACCGCCACCTTCGGCGCCCTGGTCCACGTCTTCCAGGACGGCCACCTGCGCGGGCTGGTCGGCGACTTCACCGCCACCGGCAGCATCGACGCCCTCATGCCCACGCTGATCTTCTGCGTCGCCTTCGGCCTGTCCATGGACTACGAGATCTTCCTGCTGTCCCGGATCACCGAGGAGTACCGCAGCCGCGGCGACACCGCCACCGCGGTCGCCACCGGGCTGCAGCACACCGGGCGGCTGTTCACCTCGGCCGCCGTCATCTTCGCCGTCGTCATGGCCGCCGTGGCGACCTCCGGCCTGGCCGTGCTCAAGATGATCGGGGTGGGCATCGCGGTGGCCGTCCTGGTCGACTGCACGCTGATCCGCACGCTCCTCGTGCCCGCCGTGATGCGCCTGGCCGGGCCCGTCAACTGGTGGTCGCCCCGGCTGCTGCGCGGCCGGCGGGGGAGCGGCGGCGGCTCTCCGGGCGACCCGCCGCGCGTCCCCGTCGGCGCGGCCGCGGGCGGGCCGGGCGGCCCGGACGGGACGGAGCCCGCGGCGCCGGCGGGCACACCCGCGGGCACACCGTGACGACCATCCGCGATCAGGACCACCGCCACGAGCGGCCGCCGTCCGGGCCGGGGCTGTCGCCGTGCACGCCGGACGCGTGCGTGCGGCCGCCGGTCGCCGCCGCCGGGCCGGTGCGCCGGGCCGCCCGCCTCCTGGGCTGCGCGCTGGCCCTGGGGGTCGCCCTGACGCTGTCGGCGATGCCCGCCCGCCGCGCCGGGGCCCTGCGCGCACGCCTCGCGCGCAGGGCCATGGGCCTGATCGTGCGCGCGCTCGGCATCACGGTGCGGATCCCCGGCGGCGTCCCCGCCCTGGACGGGCACGGCACCCTGCTGGTGAGCAACCACATCTCGTGGGCCGATCCACTGATCATGGCGGCCCTCACGCCGGCCCGCCAGCTCGCCAAGCGGGACATCGGACGGTGGCCGCTGGTCCGGTCGCTGGCCGCGGCCCACCGCACGCTGTTCATCGACAAGGACCGGCCGGCCGGGCTGCCCGCCGCGATCACGGCCGTCGCCGCCGCGCTGCGCGACGGGGACGCGGTGCTGGCCTACCCCGAGGGCACCACCTGGTGCGGGCAGGCCATGGGAGCCTTCCACCCGGCCCTGTTCCAGGCCGCCGTCGAGGCGGGCGCGACCGTCCGGCCGGTGGCGCTGCGCTACCGCGAAGCCGGCGCGCCCTCCACCCGCGCCGCCTGGATCGGCGCGGACTCCCTGCCGGTCTCGCTGCTGCGCGTGGTCGCGACCCGGAACCTGGTGGCCGAGGTGACGTTCCTGCCCCCCGTGCGCCCCGAGCTCACCGGACGGCCGCGCGCGGACCGGGCGGCGCTGGCCGCGCTGACCGAGTCGCGGGTCAGGGACGCTCTGGGCCCGGCTTGATGGACATTTGATGTGTCATACCCGGACCCGCCCGCACTCCTGGAGCACACTCGGACACGCCCCCCATCCGCCGAGAGAACGGACGGCACCATGACCGACGACCAGATAACAGACGTGCTCCGCGGCCACTGCGCGCGGGTCCTGGGCGTCAGCCCGGCCCAGATCGGCCCGCACACCGACCTGCGCGAGGAACTGGACGCCGACAGCCTCGACTTCGCCGAGCTGCACGCCGTGGTCGAGGACGAGTGGGGCACCTTCGCCGACGACCGGCTCCAGCGGGTGCGGACCGTCGCCGACATGGTCGCCGTCATCCGCCGCCACCTGACGGCGGTGGGCGGCTGATGCGACCCCGGGTCGCGGTGACCGGGCTCGGCCTGCGCACGCCCGCCGGCTCCGGCCCCAAGGAGCTGTGGAACGCGCTGCTCGGCGGGCGCTCGACGGCACGGGCCATCACGTCCTTCGACACGTCCGCGCTCGCGGTGCGCTTCGCCTGCCAGGTGCCGGAGCTGGACGTCTCGGCGTACCTGACCGACCGGCAGGCCCGGCGGCTGGACCGGGCGTCGCTGCTGGCGGTGTGCGCGGCTGGCGACGCCCTGGCCGACGCCGGTCATCCGCGGGTGCCGCCCGAGCGCCGGGCCGTGGTGGCGGGCAGCTCGTTCTGCGGCACCGAGACCTACGAGTCGGCGCTGCTCGACACGCCCGGTCCGGCCGCGCTGCGGCTGTCGCCGATCTTCATCCCGAAGATCATGCCCAACGCCGGCGCCGCCGCCATCGCCATGCGGTACGAGATCCGCGGGCCGAGCATGTCCGTGGTCACCGCCTGCGCCTCCGGCGCGCACGCCATCGGCGAGGGCGTCCGGCTGATCCGCGACGGCTCGGCCGACCTGGTCGTGGCCGGGGCCGGGGACGCCAACGTCACCCCCGGCATGCTGCACGGCTTCAGCCGGTGCCGGGCCCTGTCGGTCCGCAACGACGACCCCGAGGCCGCCTGCCGCCCCTTCGAGGCCGACCGCGACGGGTTCGTGCTGGCCGAGGGGGCCGCGTTCCTCGTCCTGGAACGTCTCGACGACGCCGTGCGCCGCGGGGCGCGCGTCCACGCCGAGGTGTCCGGCTACGGCCGCACCAGCGACGCCCACGACCTGACGGCCCCCGCGCCCGGCGGCGAGGGCGCCCGGCGGTGCATGGACGCCGCGCTCGCCGACGCGGGCCTGGCGCCCGAGGACATCGTGCACGTCAACGCCCACGGCACCGGGACCGAGCTGAACGACCTGGCCGAGGCCCAGGCGATCGGCCGCGTCTTCGGGCCCGCCGCCGTGCCGGTGAGCTCGACCAAGGGGGTGACCGGGCACGCCCTCGGCGCGTCCGGGGCGATCGAGGCCGTGGCGTGCGTGCTGGCGATGGCCGAGTGCACCGCCCCGCCGACCGCCAACCTGGACCGGCTCGACCCGCGCTGCGACATCGACGCGGCGCCCGTGCCGCGCCCGATCGCGAGGGGGCCGGTGATGTCGAACTCGTTCGGCTTCGGCGGCCACAACGCCACGCTGGTCTTCTCGCCGGCGCGCTGACCGCTCCCGCCGGACGGTCAGCCCCGCCGGGAGACGAACACGCAGAACGGATGCCCGGCCGGGTCGGCGTAGACCCGCAGGGGTTCCTCGTCGTCGTCGATCCGGTCCAGCAGCAGCCGGCCGCCCAGGCGCAGAACGCGTTCGTGCTGCTCCAGCAGGCTCTCGACCGACGGCACGGTCAGGTCGAGGTGAAGCTGCTGGGGCACCCCGGGCTCCGGCCAGGTCGCCTCCGGAAGCGTCTCGACCTGCTGGAAGGCGAGCTGCGGCGCGCCGTCCCTGGTTCGCAGCACGAGCCAGTCGCGGCCGCGCTCGTCGTCGGCGCCCGCCTGCGGCGGCTCGTCGCCGGGCCGGTAGACCAGGTCCAGCAGGGACCGGTAGAACTCCGCCAGCGCCCTGGCGTCGGTGCAGTCGAGCACCACCTGACACAGCCTGATCCCGCCGTCCGTACCGGCCATGCGCGCCTCCCGTGATCGTCTTTCGTCCGTCATGCTCTCTGCACGGCGGGAGGGCACGTCAAACCCGGCGGCCTCACCAGGTGACCGGCAGGGACGACAGGCCGTAGATCGTGGCGCGCGGGCGCAGCGGCACCTCCTCGGCGGGCACGGCCAGCCGCAGCCCGGGGAAGCGGCGCAGCAGCGCGGGGAAGGCCAGCCGCATCTCCAGGCGGGCGAGCTGCTGGCCCAGGCACTGGTGGATGCCGTGGCCGAAGCCGAGCTGCGGCCCGGCCTCGCGGGTGACGTCGAAGCGGTGCGGGTCGGGGAAGCGGGCCGGGTCGCGGTTGACGGCCGGCAGGGAGAGCGTCACGGTCTCCCCGGACCTGATCGTCCGCCCGGCGAGCGGCACGTCGGCCCGCGCGACCCGGATCGGGCCGATGTGCACGATGCTGAGGTAGCGCATCAGCTCCTCGACGGCGGTCGCCGCCACGCCGGGGTCGGTGCGCACCAGCTCCGCCTGCTCCGGACGGCTCAGCAGCAGGAACGCGCCGAGGGCCAGCATGTTCGCGGTGGTCTCGTGGCCGGCGGTCAGCAGCAGGGTGGCCACCCCGGTCAGCTCCTCGTGGTTCAGCTCGCCGCCGGAGACCAGCTCGCCGAGCAGGTCCTGGGCAGGCTCGGCCCGCTTGCGGGTGACCAGCTCGGACAGGTAGCCCATCAGCTCGGCGCCCGCCGCGCCGCGTTCCTCGGCGGAGTTGTCCAGGTTCACCGCGCGCGCGGTGGTGTCCTGGAAGCGCGCGCGCTCGTCGTACGGCACGCCGAGCAGCTCGCAGATCACCAGCGACGGGATCGGCAGCGCGAACGCGCCGACCAGGTCGGCGGGCGCTCCGGCCGCGGCCATCTCGTCGAGGCGGCCGTCGACGATCTCCTGGATCCTCGGCTCCAGGAGCCGCATCCTGCGCATGCTGAAGCGGCCGGTGAGCAGCCGCCGGTAGCGGGAGTGCTCGGGGTCGTCCATGGCGATGAAGAAGCCCGGCGGGACCACCAGGTCGGCCAGCCCCTCGGGCGGCGCCAGCTCCTTGATCGGCGGCGCGGCGCCCTGGGAGGTGTTGCTGAAGCGCGGGTCGTCGAGCACCGCGCGGGCCTCGGCGTGGCCGGTGACCAGCCAGCCGGGGCGGCCGTCGGCGTAGATCATGCGGTGCAGCGGGCCGTGCAGCCGGGCGAGCTCGGCGGGCGGCTCGAACGGGTCCTCGCGGTCGAGCGGCAGGCTCTGAAGGATGTCCATGCCCTCAGAAAACCGCAGAGACTGCGAATTTGCAACCTGTGCATAAAAGCAGGGCATGCAGTAGGGTGGCGCCGTGGAAGGTCATCGCGAACGAAAGAAGGCCCGCACCCGCCGCGCGCTGCTGGAGGCGGCCGTCCGGCTGTTCGCCGAGCGGGGGTACGAGCAGACCACCGTCGCCGACATCGCCGCGGCGGCCGACGTCGCGCCCCGCACCTTCTTCGCGTACTTCGCGAGCAAGGAGGACGTGCTCTTCCTCCAGGCGGGCGAGCGCGAGCGGGTGATGCTGGAGGCGATCGCCGGGCGGCGGCCGGGAGAGCCGCTGGGGGAGCTGCTGAGCCGGATGTTCGAGGCCATGGTGCGCAGCCTGGCCGAGGACGACGAGCTCGGCTTCGCGCTGTCGCCGCTGCGGGCGCGGCTGATGGTCGCCGAGCCCGCGCTGCGCGCCCGCGGCCTGACGCTCATGATGGAGACCCAGCCCCGGCTGGCCAGGGCGCTGTGCGAGGTCTATCCGGGGCTCGACCCGGTGTCGGCGGGGGCGGCGGTCGGCAGCTTCATGGGCGCGCTGGCCGTGGCCGGCATGGTCGCCCAGGAGCAGGGCGGCTCGGAGGACGACGTCCTGGCCGCCGGGCGGCGCGGGATCGAGGTCGCGGTCAACGGTCTGTCGAGCCTCGACCGGCCCTAGTCCGCGCGGGGCCGCCCGGGACCGCCCGGGGGCGGCGTCCGCATGCCGCTCCCGGCGGGCGTGCGCCTGACGGCCGCTCGTCACGGCTCCAGGGCCTGGCGGGCGCGCAGGGCGCGGAGTTTGTGGCGGTTGCCGCAGCGTTCCATCGCGCACCAGCGGCGGGCGCCGGGGCGCGAGGTGTCGACGAACACCAGCGGGCAGTCGTCGCTCGCGCACTCGCGGATACGTTCGGCGAGCGGCCCGGACAGCAGTTCGATCATCTCCCGCGCCATGGCGGACAGCGCCTGGGGGGCCCGCACCGGTGACGCCCATCCGGCGGTGACGCCGTCGGCGGCGAGTTCGGGGACCAGGGGCGGGGCCGTCGCGGCCCGGTTGATGACCGTGATCGCCCCGGCGGGCACGGCGCGGCGCGCCGCCTGGGCGTGCGCCGCGTCCCAGATCGCCTGGCGCAGGGCCTTGGCGTCGGCGAGCTCGCCGGCGGTCACGGGGGCCGTCATGACCGCCGTCAGCGGCGGCTGGGCCAGCCATTCGGCCAGGTCGGCGGGCTCGTGCAGGGTCTCGAAGATCGCATATTGACCCTCGCCGCCGGTGTGGGCGAAGTCGAGGCAGAGGGCGCCGGCGTCGAACCTGAACGACCCGCCCTTGGGATCGTGCAGCACCCGTCCGGTTGCGTTCACGCGCATGACACCACTATAACTGGTGTCGCAACGAAACCTCTTAAACCGGTTTCAGAACGTGAGGAGAAAGAACATGGGCGTACGGCACGTCAACCCCGAGGGGCTGCACCGCAGCCCGGCCTTCAGCCAGGCCGTCGTGGTCGAGCAGCCGGCCAAGACCATCTACATCGGCGGCCAGAACGGCGTCGGCCCCGACGGCAAGGTCGTCGGCCCCACGGTGGGGGAGCAGGCCAGGCAGGTGTTCCGCAACCTCAGGACGATCCTGGAGAGCGAGGGGGCGAGCCTGGCGAACGTCGTGCACTGGCGCATCGCCGTCCTGGACGGCCACACGTTCGACGAGGGAGTGGCCGCCTTCCAGGAGGTGTGGAACCGGGCCGACGCGCCGCCCGCCATCACGGTGCACGTCGTGGCCGGCCTGAACCCGGGATGCCTCGTCGAGGTCGACGCCGTCGCCGTCGTGTGACGCCGCGGGCACCCTCGACGAGATCTCCGATCATGACGAACACCGCGGAGGCGCCACCGGCCGGGCGGGGCGCCGCCCGGCCGCCCGGCCCCCTCTGGCCGATCGTCGCCCTGGTCTGCCTGGCGCAGTTCCTGATGGTCCTCGACGTGTCCATCGTGAACGTCGCGCTGCCCGCCATGGAGTCCGACCTCCGCCTGGGCGCCGAGGGGCTGCAATGGGTGGTCAACGGCTACCTCCTCACCTTCGCCGGGTTCCTGCTGCTGGGCGGCCGGGCGGCCGACCTCTACGGCCGCAGGCGCACCTTCGTCGCGGGCCTGGCCGTGTTCGCGGTCGCCGGCCTGGCCGGCGGGCTAGCCACCACGCCGGAGGTGCTGATCGCCGCGCGGGCGTGCCAGGGGCTCGGCGCGGCCGTGGTCGCCCCGGCCACGCTGACCATCCTCACCACCACGATCCCCGCCGGTCCGGCGCGGGCCAGGGCCATCGCCACCTGGGGCGCGGTCGGGGCGGTCGGCGGGGCGGCGGGATCGCTGGCCGGCGGGCTGCTCACCGACCACCTGTCCTGGCGCTGGATCCTGCTGATCAACGCGCCGATCGGGGCGGTCGCGGTCATCGCCGCGCTGCGCCTGCTCGCCGAGAGCCGCGACGCCGGCGCCCGCGGGCTCGACCTGACCGGCGCGATCACGGTGACGGCCGGGCTGTCGGCGCTGGAGCTGGGCGTGCTGCAGACCCCCGCGCACGGGTGGGGTTCGGCGCGCGCGCTGGTCCCGATGGGCGTGGGCGTGCTGGCGCTGGGCGTGTTCGTCCTGGTGCAGGCCCGGTTCGCGCGGGCGCCGCTGATGCCGCTGCGGATCTTCCGGGCCCGCTCGGTGTCCGGCGCGCTCCTCGTGCAGTTCCTGCTGGGGGCCGCGGGCTTCGCGCTCTGGTACTTCCTGTCGCTCCACATGCAGCAGGTGCTGCGCTACAGCGCGCTCCAGGCGGGCCTGGCGTTCCTGCCGCACACCCTCGCCGTCGTCGTCGCCGCCAAGGCCACGCCGTGGCTGGCCGGCCGGGTCGGGCTGCGTCCGCTGCTGGCCACGGGCGCGCTGGTCTCGGCGGCGGGGTTCGCCTGGCAGGCCGTCGTCACGCCGGAGAGCGGCCTGCTCGCCGGGATCGTGCTGCCGGGCGTGCTCGTCACCGGCGGGCTGGGGCTCACCTCGGCCCCGATCGCGATGACCGCCACGGCCGGCGCCGCCCCCGGCGAGGCGGGGCTGGTGTCCGGCATCCTCAACTCCGCCCGCCAGGTCGGCGGCTCTCTCGGGCTGGCCGCGCTGACCACCCTGGCCGCGGCCCCCACAGGCGCGCCGACGTCCGGATACGCCCTGGCGTTCTGGGCGTGCGCCGGCCTCGTGACCGCCGGGGCGGTGGCCGTGCTCGCCCTGCCCAGGGCCTCGAAGGAGCGGCCCTGACGGGGGATCGCGTCCGATAGTGGACAGCGTTCCCGGGTGGCACGCGGCGGGTCGCGGGGCAGGGATGAGGTGCCGCCGTCCCTTCGGAGGAAAGGGAACGTCATGATCATGCTGGTGCGACGGCTCGCCGTCGTCTCGGCCCTCGCCCTCGCCGGGGCTTCCCTGCCCGCGTCGTCCGCGCACGCGATGGGCTCGTGGGTCTGCTCCGGCGGCTCCCGCACCTACCTGGGCAGCGTCGTGGGCTACCACATCCTGGGTTCCGGCTGCACCGGGGAGGGTTCGGGAGCCGGGTCGATCACCATCCCGTCCGGCACCTACGGCTGCGCGGTCGTCAACCCGACACCCCAGCTGGGCATCGTCAGCGGCCTGAACTGCTGATCCCGGCCCGGTCACGTCATCGCGACCGGTCGAGCAGCCACCGCTCGACCGCCGCGCTCATCCGCCCGCCCGCCTCCAGCGCCGCCGCCTTGGCGGCGGCCGGGTCGGTGTGCGCGGCCTGGCCGAGGATGACGCCGAGCACCAGATGCCCCCGTACGCGCGAGGCCCACATCAGGTTGCCGCCCGCGGCCGTGCCCGAGCCGGTCTTGATGCCGATGACGCCGTGCCTGTTCAGCAGCGTGTTGGTGTTGTGCAGCCGCCGGGCGTCCCCGGGGACGGACGTGTCGGTCTGGGCCACCACCGCCCGCAGCACCGGGTCGCCCATCGCCGCCCTGGCCAGCCTGAGCTGGTCGGCGGCGGTGCTGACGGTGGTGTCCTCGTTGCCGCTGGCCCCCGTGTACGTGGTGTCCGCCATGCCCAGACGTCGTGCGGCGGCGTTCATCCGGGCCACGAAGCGCTCCTGGGAGCCGGCGTCCCAGCGGGCCAGGAGCCGGGCCACGTTGTTGCCCGAGGGCACCATCATCAGCTCCAGCAGCCGCCGCAGCCGTACCGTCCGGCCCTGGACGAGCGGGACGGTCGACTCCAGCCGCGACAACGACTCCTCGGCCGCCGTGCGGTCCACGGTGATCGCCGGGCCGTCGTCGCCGGGCCGGAGCGGGTGGCGGCGCAGGATCACGTAGGCGGTCATCACCTTCGTCACGCTGGCGATCGGCACCGGCCGCAGGTCGCCGCTGACGCCCAGGCTGCCCGCGTCGGCCACCTCGACCGCCGCCTGCCCCTCCTGCGGCCACGGCAGGGACGCGTCCCCGGTGACCCGGGGAGCCCCGGCACAGCCCGACAGAACACCCGCCAGCAGCAGAAACATCAAGGAACGTCGCATACCGGCCAGGTTGCGCGACCGCCGTGTCCGTACGGCCGTGGCCGCGCATCCGTCCGCGCTCAGCCGTGTATCAGCCCGGCATCAACCCGTCGGGAGGCATCAGCCCGGCATCAACCCGCGGGGAGGCGGAGGACGGCGACCGCGCCGCCGTCCGGGGCGTTGGCCAGGGTCAGCTCGGCGCCGATGACCCGGGCCTGGCCCAGCGCGATCGTCAGCCCCAGGCCGTGCCCGCGGCCCCGCTCGGCGGCGCCCGTGCGGAACCGGCGCGGCCCGTCGGCCAGCAGCTCCGGCGGGAACCCCGGCCCCCGGTCGCGCACCTCGATCACGTGGTCGCCGACCGCGACCTCCACCGGCGCCGCGCCGTGCCGATGGGCGTTGAGCACGAGGTTGGCCAGGATCCGGTCGAGCCGCCGCGGATCGGTCTCGGCCACCGGGTCCCCGTCGGCCAGCACCCGCGCCTCGACCCCCACCCGGGACGCCGACTCCGCGGCCAGCCCGGCCAGCGGCACGCGCACCCGCTCGGCGACCTCGGCCCCGGCGTCCAGCCGGGACACCTCCAGCAGGTCCTCCACCAGCGTCCGCAGCACCCGGACCCGGTCCCGCACCAGATCGGTGACCTCGCCCTCGTCCAGCAGCTCGACCACGGCGACCAGGCCCATCAGCGGGGTGCGCAGGTCGTGCGCGACGTCGGCGGTGAACCGCTGCTCGGCCAGCAGCCGGTGCTGCAGGCTCGCCGCCATCGAGTCCACGGCGGCGGAGATGCGGGCGATCTCGTCCCGGCCGCGGGCGTCCGTCCGGGCCGCCAGGTCGCCCCCGGCGATCCTGCGGGCGGTGCGCGCGACCCGCCGCAGCCGCCGGTTGGGCAGCTCGGCCGCCAGCACCGACAGCGGCACCACCCCGGCCAGGGCGAGCAGCCCGGCCTTGGCCATGTTCCGGTCGAGCGCCTGGAGGCCGAGCACTTCGGAGCCCATCGCGATCCGCACGCTCCTCACCTCGCCGCCGCCGTCGTCGCCGCCGCCGTACGGCTGGACCGCCCACATCCACGGCTCGTCCCGGTGGTCGAGCCCGTACCAGACCACCCGCCGGCCGGGCCGCAGCCGGTCGGCCAGGGCGTCGGGGAGCTCGGCGACGGGCACCACGTCCTCGGCGGTCCCGGCGGCCAGCGACTCCTCCAGGGCCACCTCGGCCTGAGCCTGGCCGAGGTCGAGCGCCCGCTGCCAGGTCGCCCGGTGCACCAGCAGCCCCACCACGGCGGCGACGACGGTCGCGGCGAGCGTGACGAGGGCGGCGATCTTCCAGCGCAGCGAGGCCGGATTCACGTGACGGCCAGCTTGTAGCCGAACCCGCGCACGGTCTCGACGCGCTCGGCGCCGATCTTCCTGCGCAGCCGCTGCACGCACAGGTCGACCACGCGGCTGTCGCCGTCCCATCCGTAGTCCCACACGTTGCGCAGCAGCGTCGCCCGTTCCAGCACGATGCCGGGATGGGCGGCGAACTCCAGCAGCAGCCGCAGCTCGGTCGGCGACAGCTCGACGCGCCGGCCGGCCCGGCGCACCTCCAGCGCGCCGGTGTCCACGCTCAGGTCCCCGAACTCCAGCACGGACGCCCCGGCCTCGGGCCCGGCGGCCGGCGTACGCGCGAAGGTGGCCCGGCGCAGCAGCGACCGGATCCTGGCCACCAGCACCGGCAGGTCCACCGGCTTGACCACGTAGTCGTCGGCGCCGCCCTCCAGCCCGGCCACGATGTCCAGCCCGTCGCCGCGGGCCGACATCATCAGGATCGGCACCTGGCTGGTCTCCCTGATGCTGCGGCACACGCTGATGCCGTCGAGGCCGGGCAGCATCACGTCCAGCAGCAGCAGGTCGTGATCGCCCGTACGGGCGGCCTCCAGCCCGTCGAGCCCGTCGGCCGCCGTGGTCACCCGGTAGCCGTACCGTTCCAGGGCCATGCCCAGCGACGTGCGGATCACGGTGTCGTCCTCGACGAGCAGCAGGGATGTCATGAAATCGCACCATACCTAGCGAAGTGCATTGACCGGTTCCATCCGGGCGGCGCGCAGGGCCGGATACAGGCCCGCCAGCAGCCCGACGACGGCCCCGGCCACCGGCGCCAGGACGGCCTGCCCGACGTCCAGGACGGGCGTCCACTGCTTGACCGCGCAGACCCCGACGATCACCAGGATCCCTGCGGACGCGCCCAGCACGCCGCCGATCAACCCGGTCAGCGTGGACTCCAGCAGGAACTGCGCCGCGATGTGGCGGCGCGCCGCGCCCAGCGCCCGGCGCAGCCCGATCTCGGCGACGCGTTCCATGACGGTCACCAGTGTGACGTTGGCGATGCCGACCGCGCCGACGACCAGCGAGACCAGCCCGAGGATCAGGAACAGGGCGTTGACGTCGCCCTCCACCGCGTCGCGGGCCCTGGTGGGGCTGGGCGGCGAGATGACCTGGAGCAGGGTCTCGTTGCCGGGGCTGAGCGCCGCCGGCGCCTGCCGGGCGATCAGCTCGGCGGCCCCGAGCGCGGTGTCGACCAGGACGCGGGTCACGGTGTCCAGGCCGTAGGGCCGGCCGGCCGTGGGCGGCAGGATGACCGCGCTCGCCAGGCTCCTCTCCCGCCGGAGATCCCCGAGCACCCCGATCACGGTGTACGCCCGGGTGCCGATGAACACGGCCGGAGCCCGGTCCAGCCCGGTGATGCCGAGCAGCCGGGCCGCCTGCTGGCCCAGAACGACGACCCGGTCACCCCGGGCGACGTGCCCGGCGTCGAAGTAGCGGCCCTCGATCATCCTGCCCTTGACCGCCGCGGGCAGGCCGGGGCTGCTGGAGACCACGGTCAGCGTCTGGTCGGTGACGCGGGCCGGGTCCACGACGTCGTTGGAGCGGACGACGAGGTTGGCGCTGCGGTCGGACTCGGCGAGCGCGGCGGCCGCGACCACCCCGCGCAGCCGGGTCACCCGGCTCACGTCGGCCCATCCGACCAGCGGGAACGGGTGCGCCGGGACCTCGACCGTGACGGAGGTGGCGGTCAGCTCGTCGAAGCGGCCGACGATCTGGTTGCCGGCCGTCGCGGCGACGCCCAGGGTCACCACGAGCGTGGTGATGCCGAGCACGGTGCCCAGCGTGGTCAGGGCCGAGCGCATCGGGCGGGCCAGCAGGCCCGCCACGGCCTCGGTCAGCAGGTCGCGCGGGTGCACGTCTACTCCTCCGTGAGGACGCCGTCGGTGATGCGGACCCGGCGTCCGGCCCGGTCGCTCACCTCGGTCTCGTGGGTGATGACGACGATGGTCATCCCTTGGGCGCGCAGCTCGTCGAACAGGTCGAGCACCGCGCCGGTGTTCGTGCTGTCGAGGTTGCCGGTGGGCTCGTCGCACAGCAGCAGCGACGGCTCGCCCAGCAGGGCGCGGGCGATGGCGGCGCGCTGCCGCTCGCCGCCGGACAGCCTGCCGGGCAGGAAGTCCACCCGGTGCGACAGGCGCACCCGATCGAGGGCGCGCACGGCGCGGTCCCGCCGTCCGGCGCGCGGGGCGGTGCCGTAGACCTCGGCCAGCATGACGTTCTCCAGGACGCTGCGGTGCGGCAGCAGGTGGAAGGACTGGAAGACGAAGCCGATCCGGCCCCCGCGGACGGCGGTGCGCGCCCCTTCCCTCAGCGTCGTGGTCTCGATGCCGTCGAGCCGGTAGCTGCCGCTGGTCGGCCGGTCGAGCAGGCCCAGGGTGTTGAGCAGGGTGGACTTCCCCGACCCCGACGGGCCGACGACCGCCACGTAGTCCGCCCGCTCGACCCGCAGGTCGACCGACGACAGCGCGCGGACGGGGGGATCGCCGGGGAACTCCTTGGTCAGCTCGCGGAGGTGGATGACCGGCTCAGCCACTGTTGACCACCACCCGCTCGCCCGGCCGGAGGTCGCCGGTCACCTCCACGGCCCCGTCGGCGGACAGGCCGGTGCGCACCTGCACCTCCTCGGTCCGGCCGGGCGCGGTCTCCACCCGCACCCTGGCCCGGCCGTCCGCCGCCGTGACGACCGCCGCCACGGGGACCACCAGCACCTCCCCGCCGGTGGCGCCGATGGTCACGCGGACCGTGACGGGCTGCCCGGCGAGCGCGCGCAGCCCCTTCGCGGAGGCGGGCGTGACCGTCACCGGGACGGCGCCCTTCGCGTCACGTCCCGCGACGGCGGTCACCGTGCCGGGGACGGTCGTGCCGGAGTCGGTCTCGATGCTCGCGGCCAGCCCCGCCTTCACCCGTTCGGCCTCGGCCGCGTCCACCGAGCCGGACACCACGAAGCCGGCGCCGGTGACCGTGGCGACCGCCTTGTCCACCGGCTCGCCCGCCTTGACGGCCGGCTTGTCCAGGCGGACGGGCAGCCTGGGCAGGAAGACGATCTCGCCGGGCGGCACGGTGGTGCCGTAGGTGCGGGAGAACTCGGCCAGCAACGCCCGCGCCGCGGCCAGGTCGCTGCGCGCGTTGGCCACCTTCAGCCTGGCGGGGGAGAGCTGCCTGGCCTGCCGCAGCGCCTGCTCGGCGACGGCCACGGCCTCCCGCGCCGCCCGTACGGCCTTCTCCAGCCCGGCCAGCCGCTTCGCCCGCGCCGCTCCGGCCTCCGCCCGCGCGCGTTCCAGCGCCGACCGGGCGGCGGCCAGGTCCGCGCGGGCGTTGGCGACCCGCAGTTCGAGCAGGCGGGTGTCGGCGGGCGACCCCGCCGTGGGGGCGGAGCCGGGCGCCGCGGTCGCCCCGGTGGTCGGCCCGGTGGTCGGCGCTGTGGTGGGCCCGGTGGTGGGCCCGGTGGTCGGCGTCGCCCTGGCCTGGGCGAGCTCCTGCTCGGCCGCCAGCAGCCTCTCCTCGGCCGCCCGCACGGCGCTCTCGGCGGCCTCGACGCCGGCCGCGTCCCCGGCCGCGTCCCCGGCCGTGCGGTCCTGGGCCCGCGCGCTCTTCAGCGCCTGTTCAGCCTCCTCCAGGTCGCGGCGGGCGCCGGTCACCCTGAGCTTCAGCGGGAGCACGTCCATGCCCTGGTCGAGCGCCTTGCTCTCGGTCGCCAGCACCTCCCGCGCGGTCCGCACGGACCGGGCCAGCTCGTCGCGCCGCTGCCGCAGCTCCAGGGTGGGCTGCTGGGCCTCGTAGCCGCGCCGGGCGTAGAAGCGCGACACCGCCGCGACGGTCGCCTGGTCGAACACGCCGGTCACCGGCACGCGGTGCCCGAGCCGGCGCAGCGCCTTCTGCAACTGCCGGACGTCGTCCCCCTCGGCGCCGGGGACGATGCCGCGGTGCATCGGCACCCTGCCCGCGAGGACGAACACCGGTCGCCCGTTCACCTCCATGAGCACCGCGCCCTCCACGAGCTTCCCCCGCCGGGGGGCACGGGTGGCCCGCTGGACGGCCTCGCCGCCGCCCGCCACCCCGCCCACCACCCCGGCCAGCGACACCGCACGCGGGGAGCCGTACTCCAGCGTGCCGCTGACGACGACGGTGGCGACCAGCCTGCGCCGCTCGACCTCGACGGTGACCAGCGACGGCACGGGCGGCCTGCGCGCCGCCGCCTCGTCGGCCGGGGAGCGCAGCCGGGTGCCCACCCCCCAGCCGGTCCCGGCGACCGCCAGGACCACGACCAGCACGAGCAGCAACTTGCCGCGAGGAGTGCGCATCACTGCTCTTGGAACCCGTACTTCACCCGCGCCTCGTTGGTGAGCCGCCGTTGCAGCGGGACGAAGGCCGCGTAGAAGTCCTTGCCGCACTCCAGGTCGGCCAGCGCCGACCTGATCTCCTTGGCCAGGTACGGCCGGGCCGCGGCGGCCGTGACCTCGCCCGCCTTGCCGAGCCGGTCGGCCTGCTCGCCCCACAGCATCGACCCCCGCGCGCTCAGCGCCAGCGGCCGGGCGGAGGTCACCCGCTCGCCCTTGGACTTCAGGCACTCCGCGAACGGCCCGGCCAGCTCCACCAGCTTCGGATCGCCGTCGAGCGCCTTGTCGATGTTCTCGATCTCGGTGCTCATCTGGTCCTGGTAGTCGGCGAGCGAGGTGACCTTCAGGCCGTTGACCTGGCGCAGGGCGCTGACCCGGCACTCGTTCATGGTCTTCTGGTAGGCGTCCCGCCGGGGGCCGGAGAGCCCGTCGAGCGTGGCCTGGTTGGGGTCGGGGGCCCGGGTCTCGGTAGGCTTGGGGTAGACGATCGCGGAGAAGACGCCGAAGCCGTTCCTGCTCCGCTCGGCCTTCATCGCCTCGTAGTCGGCGGGGTCCGCGTCGGGCGGCGCCGGGCGGCTGACCGAGGGCGTGTAGGCGAAGCCCTTCTGCTTCATGCAGGTGGCGATGACGGTCTCCCGCTCGCGGAGCTTGTCCGCCCCGGCCTCGCCCCCGCCGGACGCCGGGGCGGCCTGTCCCGCCGGAGCCCCTCCGCAGCCGGTCAGCACCGCCAGACCGAGCAGACCGCACACCAGCACACGCATCAAGGGCTCCTTCACCGTGGGGACGCGCCGCCCTCCGCGACGCCTCGGCCACTCTTGAGCCCTTTTCCGTCCGCCCGGCCTTGGCCGGGTATCACCGGGCGCTCGGCCGTGTATCGGCCGTGTATCAGCGCCCGTAGCTCGCCATCAACCCCCACGGAAACGGAGAAGAACCGTGCCGAATCACGTTCTCACCGGCACCCCGGGCGCCGGGAAGACGGCCGTCCTGCGGCTGCTGGAGGTCCACGGGTTCAGCGTCGTCGAGGAGGCGGCGACGGACGTCATCGCCCTCGGCCAGGCGCTCGGCCGCGCGGAGCCCTGGCGCGAGCCCGCCTTCGTCGAGGAGGTGGTCAGGCTCCAGCGGCGGCGCCAGGAGGCCGCCGCCACGGGCGGCGAGGCCGCCGTCTTCTTCGACCGCTCGCCGGTCTGCACGCTGGCGCTGAGCCGCTTCCTCGGGTTTCCCGCCTCGCGCCTGCTGGCCCGCGAGGTCGAGCGGGTGGTGGACCGGGGGACGTACGACGGGAAGGTGTTCTTCGTGCGCAACCAGGGGTTCGTCCGCGCCACCTCCGCCCGGCGGATCGGCTACGAGGAGGCGCTGGACTTCGAGCGCCTGCACGAGAGGACCTACCGCGACCTCGGGTTCGACCTCGTCGAGGTGCCCGCCGGGCCGCTGGCCGACCGCGTCGCGCTGGTCGAGCGCGCCGTCAGCCCACCCGGCCGCTCTTGACGAGCGCCCAGCACAGCGAGGCGAACGCGCCGGTGGTGGTGATCGTCCGGACGAGGTTGTAACCGGCCCACTTGGCCTCGTCGAACGCGCGGCGCACCGCGGCCAGGTCGGCGATCCGGTCCGGGTCGCCGGCCGCCTTGATGGCGTCGTTGAGCGGCACGTTCACGGCCACCGTGAGCACGAAGGCGACCAGGTAGAGCACCAGCGCGACGATGATCCAGGGCAGCACCGCGCGCACGTTCTGGCCGAGGTGCAGCGCCGCCGCCAGGCCCGTGAAGGCCAGCGCGCCGATGAAGCTGAGCATGAACCACGGGTTGAGGATCGCCCGGTCGACGGCCTGGAACGCCCCGACGAACGTGCGGTCGTCGGTCGCGCCCAGACCGCGCATGATGGTGTGCGAGTAGAGCCCGAAGACGCCCGCCGCGAGCCCGGTCGCCATGGTCGCCGCGATCAGCACGACGGTGCGCAGAACCGACATCAGTGTGTCCCCTTGTTCGTTCCCGCGCCCGACGTCCCGGACGCGCGAGGACAAGTCAACGCGACACCGGGGGAGCGCGGCCATGGCCAGGACTCTCCCGCCCATACGCCAGACTCCAGGGGGCGCCGGGGTCAGGGCGCGGGCGGGTTCCGGCGCGCGGTGACCAGCGCGAAGGACAGGTATTCCCCCTGGTCGGCTTCGAGCATGGCGATCGTCGCCGTCTCCTGCCGGGCGCGGGCCCACAGCAGCCAGTCGTGCCATCCGCCGTCCTGCAGGCGCGCGGACGTCACCGTGACCAGCTCGGTGATCTCCCACTGGAAGCGCCACCAGGCGGCGGTGTGCCAGGCGATGGCCTCCCAGCCGACCAGCGCCTTGACGTGGGCGGGGATGTGCCCGAGGTCGCGGACCTCGCGGGTCATGCCGGGCGTGGCGACGCCGAGCTGCCCGCCGGGCCGCAGGAAGCGGACCAGGTAGGGCAGGTAGGAGTCGGCCGTGCCGAAGTACTCGAAGGCGTCCACGCTGACGATGGCGTCGAAGGACTCCTGCTCGAACGGCAGCGCGTGCGCCTCGGCCCGTACGGCCCGGACGCGGTCCGCCACGCCCGCCGCGGCGAAGACGGCCGCGGCCTTCTCGGGCGCGACCCACAGGTCGGCGGCCACCACCTCCACCCCGAACTCGCGGGCCAGGAAGACCGAGGTCGCGCCCAGGCCCGAGCCCAGGTCGAGCACCCGCATGCCGGGCCGCAGGTCGAGGTCGCGGGCCAGGTCCTCCAGCAGCCACAGCGGATGGGGGCCCATGTCCAGCCCGAGCACCCATTCCGGGTCGTACTTGGAGGAGAGCGGATAGACGTCGGGGCGCACGAGGTCCTGGATCGCTGACACAGCGGGCCATCCCATCACGAAGGCCCCGCCCGTTCCAAGTCCACTCCAGGTCATCGGGTGAGATGCGCCAGCAGGGCGGCGGCGGCCGGGTTCGTGGGGACGGGCGCCCGCCCGGCCAGGACGACCGTCCTGGCCGGATCGGGCTGGCGGATGCGCACGGTCGGCAGCCCCTCCTGCTCGGCCACCCGCCGGGGGACGATCGCCACCCCGATCCCGGCGCGCACCAGGTCGACCAGCAGCCGGATCTGGGTGACCTCGCAGGTGATCTGCCGGTGCAGCCCGCACCCGGCGGCCAGCCGGCGCACCGCCGTCTCCAGCCCGGTGCCGGCCTTGAAGTCCACGAACGGCTCCTCCGTCAGCTCCGACAGCAGGGCCCGCTCCGCGCCGGCCAGCCGGTGGTCGGGCGAGGTCATCAGCACCAGCTCCTCCTCCCAGGAGTCGAACACGGCCAGCCCCGCCGGCAGCTCGGCGCCGTCGAGCGCCAGGTAGGCCAGGTCGAGCTCGCGGGCCAGCAGCGCGTCGAGCAGCCCCGCCACCGGCGCGTCGCGCACCGAGATCTGAATGCCCGGCCGCAGACGGTGGAAGGCGGCCAGCTCGGCCGGCAGGTCGACGCTGGTGAGCGTCTGGATGGTGCCGATCGCCACCCGGCCGGTGGCCAGCCCGGACACCGCGGACACGGCGTCGCCGGCCGCCGCGGCGTCGGCCAGCAGCGCCCGCGCGGCCGGCAGGAACGCGTGCCCGGCCGGGGTGAGGACCGGCCGCCGTCCGGTGCGCTCGAACAGGTCGGCGCCGAGCTCGCGTTCGAGCTTGCGGATGGACGTGCTGAGCGCCGACTGCACGATCAGCTCGGCCCGCGCGGCGGCGGTGAAGCTGCCGTGGGTGGTGACGGCGACGAAGTGGCGGAGCTGGCGCAGTTCCATCCATCTACGATAGCGATGGCTGCCAGCGAGACGATGTGTTGGATCGATCAGTGCACGCCAGGACATCCTGGTCCGCATGGAACGACACGTACCCGCCCTGTGGTCGGCCGCCTACTGCTCCCGCCGTCCCGCCCCGGTCCGGCTCGCCGGGCGGGGGGTGCTCAAGTTGCTCGACTTCGTCCGGGCGCTCGCCCTGGCCGACCACCGCACGTTCGTCTCGCACTGAGCACTGAGCACTGAGCACTGAGCGGGGCTCAGCCCGCGTTCTCCCGGTGCCGCAGGAGCAGCAGCGCGATGTCGTCGGTGTGCGGGGCGTGGTCCAGCAGCGTCCCGGCGACCTGCTGGAGCTGCTCGCGCGGGGCCCTGGTCAGGTACGCCGCCAGCGTCCCGATGGCCTCGTCCAGGTCCACGCCCGGCGCCTCGACCAGCCCGTCGGTGTAGAGGGCCAGGACGGCGCCCGGCGGGAACGGCACCTCCACCGTGGCGTACTCGGCGTCGGCGTCGATGCCGAGCAGCAGGCCCGCCGGGATGTCGATGATCTCGGCCGGCATGTTGGGCGGGCGCAGCAGCGGCAGGGGATGACCGGCGTTGGCCGCCCGCAGCGTGCGCAGGCGCAGGTCGAAGTAGATGAGCAGGCAGCTGGTGAACAGGTCGGTGTCCAGGTCCATGAGCAGCCGGTTGGTGTGCTGGAGCACGTCCCCGGGGCTGGCCCCGACGGCGGCGTGGGCGTGGATGGCGGTGCGCACCTGGCCCATGAGCGCCGCGGCCGTCATGTTGTGCCCCTGGACGTCCCCGATGACGGCGGCGGCGGTGGTCTCGTTGAGCCGGATCAGGTCGTAGAAGTCGCCGCCGATGCCGACGCCGCGGGTCGCGGGCACGTACCGGGCGGCCACCTCCAGGCCCGGCATGTCGGGCAGGCTGCCGGGCAGCAGCGAGGTCTGCAGGCTGTGGGCCAGCCGGTCCTTGGTGTCGTAGAGCAGCGCGCGGTCCAGGGCCTGGCCCATCAGCCCCGCCAGCGTGGTCAGCGTCGCGCACTGCTCGGCGGCGAACGGCCGCGGGTGGTCGAAGGCCAGCAGGCAGACGCCGAAGGTGTCGTCGGAGACGGTCAGCGGCAGGAAGGCCCAGGCGGCCATCCCGTCGTCCTGGGCGGTGTCGGGGAAGGCCCGGCTCAGCTCGGCCCGGTCGGCGTAGAAGGCGGGCTCGCCCGTGCGGACGACCTGCTCGGCGGGGCTGGGCGCGGCCAGCGTCTGGCCGTCGAACCGCTCCAGCACCTCGGGGACGTAGCCGTGGGAGCCGACGATCCGCATCCGGCCGCTCTCCGCCCTCATGATCGCCATGGCCTGGGCCTTGAACACCGGCATGACGTGCTCGGCGATGAGATCGACGACCTCCCTGACGTTCAGCGCCCGGGTCATCGCCGAGGCCATGTGCAGGAAGTTGTAGAAGACGTCGGCCCGCGGCAGCCCCGAGTTGTCCGGCATGAAGGCGCGCGCGGGCCGCTGCGCGGACAGGTCGGCCCCCGAGGGGGTGATGCGCAGGCTCAGGCCCGTCGGGTCCGGGTGCAGGACGAACTCCAGCTCGTGGCCGTCCGGCCGGCGGGCCGAGCAGGAGGCGACCTGCTGGCCGACCACCGCCGCCCGGCAGCGGTCCTGGAAGGCCGGGTCCTTCAGCCACGTCGCCGTCTCCCACAGCGGCGTGCCCAGCAACTCCGAGACGGTGGTGCCGAGCAGTCCGGCGGCGGCGGGGCTGGCGAAGGTGACGACGCCGTCCAGGTCGAGCGCGACGGAGCCGTCCCGCAGCCGGTCCAGGTAGCCGGCCGCGGCCACGGCCTCGTACGGGTCGGGCATCGGCGGCGGCACCGGGGTCAGCACCCGCGGCTCGCCCCCGGGACGCAGCGGACATCCGCTGTCGGCGGCCTGCTCCAGGACGGCCGCCAGGCGCTCGCTCGTGGCGGCGATGACCTCCTGCTCCGGCCCGCTCAGCTCGGCCGGGCGCCCCTCCGGCCAGAGCAGGATCCACGAGCCCCACATCCGGGAGTCGCTGTGCAGGGGCGCGGCGGCCGAGGCGAAGGCGTACGGGAAGGCCAGGGCCGTGCCCGGGAAGCGGCGGGCCAGCTCCTGCGCGGTCGGCACCCACACCAGCCGCCCCTGGCGCACGGCGGCGGCCACGGGCGCGCCGCCGTCCAGCCTGACGGTGGTCCACGGCTTGACGAGCTGCGCGGGCAGCCCGATCTCCGCCTCCATCACCAGGATCTGCGGGGAGCCCGTCAGGAGGTACACCGCGCCGATGTGCGCGCCGGTGTCACGGGCGGCCTGGGCGAGCTGCTCGTCCAGCGCCGAGGTGTACGGCCGGGTCCCGTCGTCGGCGTGGCCGCCCACGGGCTACCTCGTTCCGTCCTGCGCTGACGTCGGCGCCGCGTCCCGTTGATCGCCCATAGGACAACTGTAGATATCCGTATTGGGGGTGATGCTCACCGTTGCCGGATTCTGGCGAAGAGGAGGGACGAATATGAGCTTTGCGGCGGGCGGTCGTCTGGTGGGGCCAATTGGCCGGAACGTGACAAAGCGGCGGGGTTCTCGGCCAGTTGATCGCTGTCTACACTCCGGTTCGGACGCCAACCCACCCCGCCCACGGGGAGGGGAGGCGGTCCAGCTCGTCACCCGCCGGGGAGGGTCATCGATCTCTCCGGCATGCGCGCGTGGGGGTGACATGACGTCCTCGGCCGGGCCCGCGGGTTCGTGCAGCTCCTCGGCCAGGAGGTCTTTGTGTTGTCCCGTTCGTTCTCATCCCGTTTACGCCGGTTGGCATCGTTAGCCGTCGGGCTCGGTGTCGTGCTGACCATGAGCCCGGCCGTGGCGCGGGCCACGCCGGCCCCGCCCGGCAAATGGCGGTCGGTGCCGCTCACCGGCGCCGAGGTGGTCGAGGGCGCCAAGTCCCCCACCGGCAAGCTCGCCAAGAGCGACGCCGCGCTGCTGAAGGTCACCTCGCCCGCGCCGGTCAACGTCATGGTCAAGCTGGACTACGACTCGCTGGCCGCCTACCAGGGCGGGCTGGCCGGGCTGCCGGCCACCAGCCCCGCCGTCACCGGCAAGGCCCTCGACACCAGAAGCGCCGAGGCCAGGAAGTACGGCACCCACATCCAGGACGTCGAGAACGCCTTCCTCGGCGAGCTGGCCAAGAAGGTCCCCGGAGCCGTCGTCGGCCAGCGCGTCAGGACCGTCTACGGCGGCATCGCCCTGCGCGTCCCGGGCAACAAGGTGGCCGACGTGCTGCGGCTGCCCGGCGCGGTCGCCGTCCAGGAGGACAAGCCGCAGCAGCTGCTGACCGACTCCAGCCCCGAGTTCATCGGCGCCGACACCGTCTACGGCAAGCTCGGCGGCAGCTCCTCCGCGGGCAAGGGCGTGATCGTCGGCGTGCTCGACACCGGCGCCTGGCCCGAGCACCCGTCCTTCGCCGCCGCCCCCGGCCTGCCCGCCCCCGGGCCCACCAAGGACGGCACGCCGCGCGTGTGCAACTTCGGCGACAACCCGCTGACCCCCGCCAGCGACCCGTTCACCTGCAACAACAAGCTGATCGGCGGCCAGCCGTTCATGGAGACCTACAACGCCGTCTACGGCGGCGAGGTCTACGGCGACAGCGCCCGCGACTCCAACGGGCACGGCACCCACACCGCCAGCACCTCCGCGGGCGGCCCGGTCGCCGACGCGAACCCGCTGGGCATCAGCCGCGGCCCGATCCACGGCATCGCCCCGGCCGCCGAGGTGTCGGTCTACAAGGTGTGCGGCGCGCAGGGCTGCTTCCCCTCCGACTCGGCGCAGGCCGTGGCGCGGGCCGTCCTGGACGGCGTCCGCGTGATCAACTTCTCGGTCTCCGGCGGCAGCGACCCCTACAGCGACCCGGTCGAGCTGGCCTTCCTCGACGCCTACGCGGCCGGCGTGCTGGTCTCGGCCTCGGCCGGCAACTCCGGGCCCGGCGCCGGCACCACCGACCACCGCGGCCCCTGGGTGACCACGGTGGCCGCCTCCTCGCAGTCCAGGACGTTCCAGTCCACGGTCACGCTGTCCGGCGGCGGCGCCACGGCGACGATCAAGGGCGCGTCCATCACCGCGGGCCTGGCCTCGCCGCTGCCGGTCGTGCTGGCCTCGGCGCCGCCGTACTCGCGCGCCGCGTGCGACGTCCCGGCCCCTCCCGGGCTGTTCACCGGGAAGATCGTCGCCTGTGAGCGCACCCCCAACCGCGTGCTGAAGAGCTTCAACGTCAGGCAGGGCGGCGCGGCCGGGATGATCCTCTACAACGCCTTCCCGTTCGACGTCTTCACCGACGCCCACTGGCTGCCGTCGGTGCACGTGGACAAGCCCGAGGCCGACACCCTGCTGGCCTTCCTGACCGCCCACCCCGGCGCCACCGCCTCCTTCACGCAGGGCGCCAAGTCCACGTGGCAGGGCGACGCGATGGCGCACTTCTCCTCGCGCGGCCCCGGCGGCGACTTCCTCAAGCCGGACGTCACCGCGCCCGGCCAGCACATCATGGCGGGCATGACGCCGACCCCCGAGTCGCCGCTGGAAGGCCCGCCCGGCAACCTCTACCAGGTCATCTCCGGCACCTCGATGTCCGCGCCGCACGTCACCGGCTCGGCGGCGCTGGTCTTCGCCCTGCACCCCACCTGGACGCCCGGCCAGGTCAAGTCGGCCCTGGAGACCACGGCGAAGACCGCGGTGACCAAGCAGGACAGGGCCACCCAGGCCGACCCGTTCGACATGGGCGGCGGGCGCATCGACCTGACCAAGGCCGGTGACCCCGGACTGACCCTGGACCAGGACGCCGCCGGCTTCGTCGCCTCGGCCGCCGACCCGCTCAACCGGATCGACCTCAACCTGCCCTCGGTGAACGCGCCCACCATGCCCGGCGTCATCACCGCCAAGCGCACCGTCACCAACACCACCGGTTCGCCGCTCACCTTCACCGCCTCCGGCACGACCGTGAGCGGAGCCGCCGTCGCCGTGCTGCCGCCGCTGTTCACCGTCGCGCCCGGCAAGAGCGCCAAGCTGAGCATCGTCGTCACCGCGCCGGAACTGCCCGACGGCCAGTACTTCGGCCAGGTCAACCTCAAGCAGGTCGGCGGCTCGCGCGCGCTGCACCTGCCGGTGGCGTTCTACCGCAAGCAGGGCGCGGTGCCGGTCGAGCAGACCTGCGCCCCGGACACCATCGCCACGAACACCGGCGAGTCCACCTGCACCGTCACCGTGCGCAACACCACCTACGAGGACGCCGAGGTGACCGCGCTCAGCACCCTGGACGCCCGCCTGCGCCTCAACGGCGTCACGGGTGCGACCAAGGTCGGCACCCAGGTCGCCACCACCAAGGCGACGCTGGCCGCCACCCAGCCCGCCCGGCCGGCGATCGCGCCCGGCGCCGGACCGGCCGGCTACATCCCGCTGGACGCCTTCGGCGTCACGCCCACCCCCATCGGCGACGAGCAGGCGCTCAACTTCACCGTGCCCGCCTTCCAGTTCGCCGGGCGCAGCTACACCCGGCTCGGCGTCACCTCCGACGGCTACAGCGTCGCGGGCGGGGCCACCGGCGACGACGTCTCACCGACGCCGCAGACGCTGCCCGACCCGGCGCGGCCCAACGGCGTGCTCGCCCCGTACTGGACCGACCTGGACGGCACCGCCGCGCCGGGCGTCCTGGCCACGATCCTGACCGACGGGGTCAACGACTGGCTGGTGGTGGAGTGGCGGCTGAACCTCTACGGCACCACCGACCTGAAGGTCTTCCAGCAGTGGATCGGGCTCAACGGCGTGGAGGACGTCAGCTACGCCTACGACCCGGGCAACCTGCCCGGCTCGCCGCCCGCCGGTTACGGCCTGACGGTCGGCGCCGAGAACGCCGAGGGTAGCGCCGGCGCCCAGATCTCCGGGCCGCCCACCCAGGATCTGGTCGTCACCAGCACGCCGGGGGCGCCCGGCGGCAGCCTGACGTACTCGATGAAGGTCAAGGGGGTCAGCGCGGGGGTCGGCAAGATCACGACCGCCACCTCGACCCCGCAGGTCAAGGGGATCACCGTCGAGGTGGACAAGATCACCGTCCAGTGACCCGCCGGTGACCGCGGGCGGCGCACCCGCCCGTGGTCACCGCGGCACGGCTTCCGGCCGAGGCAGTACAGGCCGGCGCCAGGTGCGTCGCAGGTCGTTCCCAGGTCTGCGCCACGGGCGTTCGCCGAGCATGGGAGCTGTCACCCGGACCACTCTGACAGGAGACGGACATGCCGGTTTCCACCACCGCTGTCCCCGCCGGACGGGCGCTCGGCCCGGTGCTGCTCGGCGGGGTCGGTGTCCTGCGCGCCATGGACGTGATCGGCGCCCTCATGGCGGTCGCCGCCGGGCTCAACCCGACGTTCCTGGACGCCCTCGCCCCCAGGCGGCGCCGCTGCCGATGATGGCCGGGCAGCGGGTCTACCAGATCGCCCTGGTCTCGGCGCACCTCGCGGTGGCCGTCGTGGCGGCGCTCAGGCTGGCCGGACTGCTCCGCCGGCCCGCGCGCTCCTGACGTCGTCCTGGTGGGCGGCCTAGTGGGCAGCCTCGTACTTCTCGACCACCGAGGCGGCGATGCGGCCGCGCTCGCTGACGGGCAGGCCGTTGGCCTTGGCCCACTGCCGGATCTCCGAAGACTTCTCCCGGCTCAACGCGCGGCTGCCGGTGACGGCCGCCCGGCGCCCGCGCCCACCGCGATCCACGCGAACAGGACGGGCCTTCACGATGAAGGGCGCCAGTGCTTTCCGCAGCGCGTCCGCCTTCTCCTCATGAAGGTCAATCTCGTAGCTGCTGCCATCGAGTGCAAAGACGACGGTCTCATGAGCCTCCCCACCGTCTACATCGTCGATGAGAATCTCTTGAATCTGCTTAGCCATGGTGGCACTCCATGCTCGATACGGTTGTTGCGTACTGTAGCGCCCTTCAGTAGCGTGCGGGCAACTTAGCTCGGCCCGGCGCCGGTGAACGCGGAGAACTCGCCGGGCACACCGCCTGTCAAACGCATTTCAAACGCGGCCGGAACCGCGCGTGCCCAGGGTGTCACGGCGGCCGCCTCACGTATCTCACCTGCGAATGCCCGGGTCATGTTCCAGGTCGCGGGGCGGGCGGGCGGTCGCGGCGGACACGGGGCCGCCCGGCGCGGGCACGCGGACGGGGCAGCCGCGGGAAGGCGGCGGCCAGGGCGGTGCGCATCTTATCGAAGATGAATTCAAAGGTGTGCTTCAATGTGTCCGCGCCGCTCCCGCGTGCGCGCCGCCGTCGCTTCCCGGCTTCGGCACACGGTTTTCCGGCGCCCCGCGAGCTGTGCGCCGGCGGGGCCCTATGGCGTCAACTCCGGGCAAGGCGTAGAAGTGCAAGGGCGAATGCGACGGGCCCGGCCGTCTTCCGCCCTTTTGTTTCTGACCGATTTATCGGGCGGGGCGGCCGAACCACTCCGTGACGCGGCGGAGGGCGGCGTCCGGGCCGTCGAGGTCGAGCAGGAGCTCGGGGGCTGCGAGCGCGGCCACCTCCTCGAAGGCGTCCTGATGACAGGTCAGCCGCCAGCCGGGCCAGCGCTCGGCCGGCCGCGACGGGGGCAGCGAGCAGTCCAGCGACCACCAGTCGAGCGTTCGGGCGGCGGCGTCGAGGTGCACGCCGTTCCAGGGGACGGCCTCCAGCGCCGCGAAGGGCGTCGCCCGCTCCTGGGGGCTCAGCAGGGCGGCGGGGCCGGCGAGCAGCACGCGCGCCAGGCCGGTGCCCCACCAGCCGGCGAACGACAGCCTCCCGGTGGTGTCCCGTACGGCCACGAGGGTGTCGGCGACCACCGACAGGTCGTCGTCCTCCGCCGGGCCCTGACCCCATTGCGGCGGCAGCGGCGCCGGCGGGTCGTCGAGGCCGGCGACGGTGTCGTAGCCGAGCCCGAGGTGCTCCATGACCTCGTGGAGGCCGCGGGCCGCCCACTTCACCGTCCAGCCGGGCCACCGCGCGGCGAGCAGGCCCAGCCACGCCCGGATCTCCGGCACGGACGTGCGCCACACGGGCCCGCGGATCTCCAGGGAGCAGTGGACGAGCAGCAGGCGGCGGGACACGTCCAGCACGGCCACGGCCTGCCAGCGCACCGCGTCGCCCCAGCCGAGGGCGTGGCCGTGCTCCTGCTCGCGCACGAAGGCGGCCAGCCGGTCGGGGCCGCGCAGCAGGTCGCCGTAGAAGGTGCCCGCGCCGCCCCAGCGTGACCAGACCCGATGGCCGCCCGCGTCGACGATCACGTAGTGCGCGTGCTCGGTGCCCATGCCGCCCAACCTAGCCCGCGCCCGGCCGGGGCGGCCTCCAGCTGATCCGTGGCGGGACGGGCCGGGGCTCGTGACAATGGGCCCATGCGCTACCTGGATGCGGCGGACCCGCTGGCGGTGTCGGCGGCGGCGGCCGTGCGGCTCGGCGACCTCGACGGCGTACGGCGTCTGCTGTCCGGGCATCCCGGGCTGGCCCGCGTCCGGCTGGGCGAGGCGGGCGGGGTGTCCCGGACCCTCCTGCACGTCCTCACCGACTGGCCGGGCCACGTGCCGGGCGGTCCCGCCCTGGTACGGGAGCTGGTGGCGGCCGGGGCCGAGGTGGACGCCCGCTTCGCCGGCCCGCACGCCGAGACGCCGCTGATGTGGGCCGCGAGCTGCGACGACGTCCCCGTGCTCGACGCCCTGCTGGACGCCGGGGCCGACGTCGAGGCCACCGGCGCGGTGATCGGCGGCGGCACGGCGCTGTCGGACGCGTGCGCCTTCGCCCAATGGGACGCCGCCCGCCGCCTCGTCGAGCGCGGCGCGTCCGCCCGGTTGTGGGAGGCCGCGGCCCTCGGGCTCATGGACCGGGTCGCGGCGGCGTTCGAGGCCGGGACGCCGTCGCGGGCGGAGGTGACGCAGGGGTTGTGGGCGGCCTGCCACGGCGGGCAGTCGCAGGCCGCGGCGTTCCTCCTGGAGCGCGGCGGCGACCTCGGCTGGGTGGGCTACGACGAGCTGACCCCGCTGGACGCCGCCCGCCGCGCCGGCGCCGACGACCTGGTGTCCTGGCTCACGGCACGCGGCGCCCGCCCAGGCCCCCGGCACCCCGCAGGCTGACCCCCGCTCAGGGCCTCGCGTCGCGCGCGGTCTCGGTGGCGCGGGTGAGGAGGGCGCGGCGTTCCTGGTCGCTGTGGGCGACGGCGGCGGCCCGCCGGAACAGCGCCGCCGCGCGGGCCGGGTCGCCGTCGCGGGCGGTGAGGTCGGCCTCGGCGGCGATGGCCAGCGGATGGCCGTCGAGCTCGGCGCGGGAGCGCTCCAGCAGCGCGAGCCCGGCCCGCGGCCCGTGGGCGTACCCGTGCGCGACGGCCCGGTTCAGCTCCACCACGGGCGTGGGGTGGAGCAGGGCCAGCTCGTCGTAGCAGCGGGCGATCCGCGACCAGTCGGTGCCGGGCAGCGAGGACGCCGTGGCGTGGCAGGCGGCGATGCGGGCCTGGAGCCCGTACGGGCCGCCGCCCTCGACCGCGGCCAGCAGGGCGAGCCCCTCGCCGATCGCGGCCCGGTCCCAGCGGGAGCGGTCCTGCCGGTCGAGGGGCACCAGGTCGCCGGCGGCGTCGCGGCGGGCGTCCCGGCGGGAGTGCTGCAGGAGGAACAGCGCCAGCAGCGCCGTCACCTCCTCCTGCTCCGGCATGAGCCGCCGCAGCAGCCGCGCCAGCCGGATCGCCTCCTCGGCGAACGCGGGCTCGCCGCCGGCGTCGTACCCCTGCGTGAACAGCAGGTAGAGGACGGCCAGCACCCCGGGCAGCCGCTCGGCCAGCGCCGCCCCCTGCGGCACCCGGTACGGGATGCCCGCCTCGGCGATCTTCCGCTTCGCCCTGGTCAGCCGCCGGGTCATCGCCGACTCGGTGACCAGGAAGGCGCGGGCGAGGTCGGCCGTGGGCACGCCGCAGATCGTCCGCAACGTCAGCGCCACCCGCGACTCCAGGGCCAGCGCCGGATGGCAGCACGTGAAGACGAGCCGCAGCCGGTCGTCCACGACCTCCTCCTCCCGCCCGTCCCCGGGCCCGTCCTGGACGGTCAGGGCCAGCGCCGCCAGCTCGGCCAGCTTGCGGCGCTCGATCGAGACGCGGCGCAACGCGTCGATCGCGCGGTTGCGCGCCACCGTCATGAGCCAGCCGCCCGGGTTGGACGGCACGCCCTCCTCCGGCCACCGCCGCACGGCCAGCGCCAGCGCCTCCTGGGCGCAGTCCTCGGCGAGGGTCCAGTCGCCGGTGACCCGGATGAGGGCGGCGACGATCCGCGGGTACGCCTCCGCCGCCGCCTCCTCCAGGTGCCGTCTCACTGCTCGAAGTCGGCGAACGGTCGCAGCTCCAGCCGTCCGTGCCTGGCCATCGGGTGGCTGCGGGCGACCTCGACCGCCTCGTCGAGGTCGGCGCATTCGAGCAGGTCGAAGCCCACGATCACCTCTTTGGTCTCGGCGAACGGCCCGTCGGACAGGACCAGCTCGCCGCGGCGCACCCGCACGGTGGTCGCGGCCGACTCCGGCGCCAGCACCGCGCCGCGCACCCGCCGCCCGCGGGCGTCGTTCTCGGCCACCCACGCCTCGACGTCGGGCAGGTTCTCCAGGTCGGTGTCGGGCTCGGTGTCGGTGCAGACGAACATCATGTACTTCATCTCGCGCTCCTCGTTTGGACGGCGTCTCACCATGGTGACGAACGGGACCGACGGAACCGGACGTCGTCCGCCGAGATTTCTTTCGCGGAGAGAGAAGGGTCAGGCCGGCACGACGCGGCGCGCGTCCAGGCGGCCGGCCCCGCGACGGGCCCGCAGGTCGAGCGTCAGCAGCGAGCCGAGCCCGGTCTGCTCCAGGACGACCTCGTCGCAGAGCTGCTGGATGACCCACAGGCCGTACCCGTGGGAGGCGGTCGGGTCGAGGCGGGCCGAGGCCAGGTGCTCGTGGGTGAGCCGGCCGGCGACGTCGAGGATCTCGACGATCACGCCGTCGGCGCCGCCGCGGGAGGTCACCATGCCCGTCCGGCCGCCGTGGTCCAGCACGTTGGTGACCGCCTCGTTGACCGCCACCACCAGGTCCTCCAGCCGGTCGGCGGGCAGCCCGCAGTGGCGGCCGTGGACGCGGATCAGGTCCCTGATGAGGGCAAGGTCAGTGCTGATGGGGCACTGGAGCTCGAACTGAAGGGTCATGATCGTCTCGCGTGGCGGGGTCGGATGGGGTGGCGGGCCAGTCTCCAGCTTTCCCGCCGGCGGCCACTCAAACGTGTACCGCCGCCGTTCGCAAGTCGGCGGCATGAGGGGCGCAGGACCGGGTAGCGCCATAAGTGCAGAAACTTCCGGCACGCCCACGGTCCCCAGACGAACCCGGAGGCTGACGAATGCGGCATGGCGACGGCGACCAGAGCACGGGCATCGACCATCGCAAGGGGAGCGGCCAGATCACGGCAAGCGGTGGGCTGGGCAGGGCCGCGCTGTGGCCGGCCTCGGTGCTGACCGCGGCGGTGACCGCCGACCTGCTGCGGCGCCGGTTCGCGCCGGCCCGGCTGCGGCTGGCGGAGGCCGCGAGCGGGCTGCTCGAACGTACGGGCGTGCGGCCGGCCAGGCCGCGCCTCACCGACCGGGAGCGGCTGGACCGCCAGTTGCTGACCTGGCGCCAGGCACATCCGGAGACCCCGTGGCCCACCGGCCGCATGGGCCCGGCCGGGACCGGCGGCGGCTGACCGGGCTCCCGCCAAGGATCTGCGGGCACCCGGAACAGCCGGGCCCTCCGCGGGCGGCCGGGTCATCTCGGGCCTCTCGCGGGCTGCGCGAGCCTGGGTCGGGTAGGGCCCCGTAGGGTCTGCGGGCGGCCGGGTCAGGTGGGGCCGGCGGCGCTCCGGCGGGCCGTCTCGGCGATCGCCTGGAGCGCGTCGAGGTGCCCGGCCAGTGCGCGGCGGCCCTCCTGGGTCAGCGAGAGCCACGTGCGGGGGCGCTTGCCGACGTAACCCTTGCGCACGTGCACGTAACCGGCCTCCTGCAGGGCGGAGACGATCCGGCTGACGCTGGCGTCGGAGATCTCGGCGTAGTCGCGGACCGTGGCGAACTCCGCCTCCAGCGCGCCCGACAGGAACGCCATGACGGTCAGCCGGGTGGGATGCTGGATGACCTCGTCCAGCCGGGGGTCAGCGGGCATGGCCGTCCAGTGCCGTGACCGCCCACAACGCGGCCCCGCCGAGCACGGCGGCGCACACCGCGCCCGCGCCCTGCCCGAACGGGATGGCGGCGAGCCAGCCCAGACCGTAGACGGCGGCGGGGCCGAGCTGGTTCATCAGCCGGCGGGGGAGCGGGCCGCCCGGCATGGTGACGACCCCGCCGCGGCTGATCACCGCCGCGTGCACGGCCAGGAAGGCCAGCAGGGCCACGATCCCCGCCACCATCACCGGCACCTGCTGCGCCCAGGGCCCGGTGAGCAGCCCGAAGCCGACCGCGAACAGCAGCCCGCGCGCCGGGGCGAACCAGCCGGGGGCGGCCGGCCGCGAACGGGCCGCCGCCCGCGCCGCCTCGGCCGCCTGCAACGCCTGACGGGCGGCGTGGGCGTCGACGTGATCGCGCATGGGACCTCCTCGGTAGAAGTACTTTCACCGTAGCATCTACTTTTGCCTCGCAAAAGTGCATCAGCCGGTTCCCTAACTGTCGGACGCCGACATGTGTGACGTTCGCCCGGTGACCACCAGGAACGCCGCGCACAACGGCACCCTCGCCTCCGGAACCACCACCACCGGCCCCGGCCTCCAGGCGACCCGCCCGGACGGCGACACCGCGCTCCCGTCCGGGTACGCCTGCGCCTGACGGCCGCCGCGCCTACGCCTGGCCCGCGTGCAGGTGGGAGCGCTCGCCGTCGTGGTCGAAGATGGTGAGCAACTCCACCGGCCCGTCGTGGGCGCCGACGGCGTGCGGGGTCATGGTCGAGAACTCGGCCGCGTCGCCCGCCGGCACCAGGACGGTCCGCTCGCCCAGCACCAGGCGGGCCGTCCCGGACAGGACGGTGAACCACTCGCGCCCCGGATGCGCCTGCGGTTCGAGCGGCCGGTCGGGGGTGATGCGCATCTTGGCCACCGTGACGCCGTGCAGCGAACGTTCCCGGGACAGCAGCCACACGGTCATCCCCGGGTGGTCGCAGGGCAGCGGCCGGATCACCACGTCGTCGTCCTCGGTGGACTCGACGAGCTGGTCGAGCGTCGTGCCGAGGGCCCGCGCGATGGGGACGAGCTGGTCGAGGGCGATCCGGCGGTGGCCGGTCTCGATGCGGCTCAGGTTGGACGGGCTCAGCCGGCACCGCGCGGCCAGGGCGTCGAGCGACCAGCCCCGGGCCAGCCGCAGGCCGCGGATGCGCCGCCGGACCACGGCGTCCAGGTCGACTTCTTGCGTCATAGGCAAGAGTGTATGCCGCACACGCAGGAGCCCCTTACGGTGAAGCCATGGAAGGACATCACCACCACGAACATCACCATGGCGACGAATCAGCCCTGGCGGACCTTCTCGACCTGGACGCCGAAGTGCTCGGGCCTTTCCTGGACGAGCTGACCGCCTGGGTCGGCGAGCAGGCCGACCGCACCCCGCGCACGGTCGCCGACCTGGGCGCCGGCACCGGAACCGGCACGCTGGCCCTGGCCCGGCGGTTCCCCGCCGCCGACATCGTCGCGGTCGACCGGTCGCCGCTCATGCTCGACCGCCTGCGCGCGGCGGCGCGCGGCCAGGGGCTGGGGGAGCGGGTGCGCGTGCTCCAGGCCGACCTGGACGCGGCCCTGCCGCCGCTCGGCACGCCGGACCTGGTGTGGGCGGCGGCGTCGCTGCACCACGTCGAGGACCCGGCGCGGCTGCTCCGCGAGGTGCACGCCGCGCTGCCCCCCGGCGGACTGCTGGCGGTCGTCGAGATGGACGGCATGCCGCGCCTGCTGTCCGACGACGCCGGGGCGGCGCTGGAGGCGCGCTGCCGGGAGGCGCTGGCGGGCAGCGGCCCGGACCCGTACCCGGACTGGGGGCCGGTCCTGGCGGCGGCCGGGTTCGAGGTGGCCGCGCGGCGCGACTTCCCGATCGAGGTGCGTCCGGCGCCGCCGGGGGCCGTCCGCTACGCGCGGGCGGTGCTGAGCGGCTACCGGTCGCGGCTCGCCGGGCACCTGGCCGCCGACGACCTGGCCGCCCTCGACCGGCTGCTCTCCGCCGACTCGCCGGAGTCCCTCCGACGCCGCGAGCTCGTCGTGCGCGGCACCCGGACCGCCTGGGCGGCCCGCCGTCCCTGACCCTGGGGAGCCCGGGTGTTGCCAGCGGGACCGATACGTTGGGATGCGTGACGACTGCTCCCTTTGGCGCCCCCCAGGTCGTTCGTCCGGAGGCGTCCAGGCTCGCCTGGCTGGACGCCCTGCGTGGCGTCGGCGCGCTCGCCGTCGTCGGCGAGCACCTGACCACCTGGGCCATGCCCTGGCTGCGCCCGACCTTCTTCAACCTGGGCGTGTACGGCGTCCTGGTGTTCTTCCTGGTCAGCGGCTACATCATCCCGTCGTCACTGGAACGGCACGGCGACGTGCGGGCCTTCTGGATCGGCCGCGCCTTCCGCCTCTACCCGCTCTACCTCGCCGTCATCGCCGTGGTCCTGGCCCTGTCCTGGTGGATCCCGGTACGCGCCGAGGTGCCCAGGGACGCCTCCTCGGCCGCGGCGCACGCCACGATGCTGCTGGACGTCGTCGGCGTCGCCGGGGTGATGAACACGATGTGGACGCTCTCCTACGAGATGGTCTTCTACCTGATGGTCACCGCCCTGTTCGTGACCGGCGTCCGCGACCGGCGCGGCCTGGTCGCCGTCGCGTTCGGGGTGACCGCGGTCGTGGCGGGCCTCGCGCTGAGCGCGGCGCCGCTGACCGGCGGCTGGCTGTCGTGGGTGTCGTTCGCGGTGTTCGCCGCCGGGCTGGCCGGCGTCGTCTCCGGCCGGCTGCGCAACGTGGCGGCGTGCGCGCTCGGCGTCATGGCCCTGGCCCTGCTGCTGCTGAGCAGCCGCGTCCCGTGGTTCGGGGCGGCGATCCTCGCGGTCATGTTCACCGGCACGGCGATCCGCCGGTGGGAGAGCGGCCAGGGTTCCCTGTGGCCGGTGGCCCTGGCCGCCTCGCTGGTGACGGTCGCCCCCGTCTGGGCGCTCAGCGCCGGGTGGTGGTGGGTGCAGCCGGACGTGTGGGGCACGACCGTCGTCCTGGCCGGGCTCACGTTCGCGGCCGGTCTGGCCTGGCGGGCCCGCCGGGTGCCCGCCGTGCTCACCTGGCTCGGGCTGATGAGCTACTCCCTCTACCTGGTGCACCTGCCGGTGCTCCTCGTGGTGATGGAGGTGGCGGGGGAGATGCGCTGGTCGCCGCTGCCCCTGCAGATCGGCGTCAGCGTGCTCTTCCTCGCCCTCGTGCTGCCGGGCAGCCGGCTGACCTACCGTTTCCTCGAACGCCCGATGCAGCGGCTCGGCCGCCGCCTGACCGCCTCCTAGGAGCTCCTACCGGCGCGGGTCGAGCACGAGCTTGCCGGTCGTACGCCGTTCCCTGAGCTCCGCGTGCACCTGCCGCACCTCCGACATCGGACGGTCCCCGCCCACGATCACCCGCAGCTCGCCCGCGATCACCTGCGCCGCCATCTCCGCGTACGCCCCGGCCAGGACGGCGGGCCGCTGGAAGGCGTTGAGCAGCCAGAAGCCGCTGACGGTCGCCGAGCGGGGCTGGAGCGCGCGCGGCGAGACCGGCTGCGGCTCCACCCCGCCCGCCATCCCGTAGAAGGCCAGCCGGCCGAACGGCGCCAGCGCCGCCAGGCTCTGGTCGGTGACCCGGCCGCCGGTCATCTCCAGGACCACGTCCACGGGCTCGCCGCCGTTGGCGGCGCGCAGCGCCGCGGTGAGGTCGTCGGCGGCCGGGTCGACGGCGGCGTCCGCGCCCAGCGACAGGGCGAGCTCCCGCTTGGCGGGCGTGCTCGCCGAGGCGATCACCCGGCCCGCGCCCGCCGCCTTGGCGAGCTGCACCGCCAGCGAGCCGACGCCGCCCGCCGCCGCGTGCACGACCACGCTCTCCCCGGCCTGGACCCGGCCGGTGTGGCGGACCAGCCACCACGCGGTCAGCCCCTGGGCCAGCAGGGCCACCGCCGCGACGTCGTCGAGCTCCTCGGGCACCGGGAAGGCGGACGCCTCCGGGATCGCGGCCTTCTCGGCGTAGCCGCCGCGCTCCAGCATGGCGGCCAGGCGGCGGCCGTCGGCGGTCCTGCCGACCACCTCGCCGCCCGGGACGACCGGCAGCGTGGTCGCGGCCAGGTAGGCGTTCTCGCGCATCAGCGTGTCGGCGAAGTTCACGCCGCAGCGCGAGACGTCCACGACGACCTGGCCGGGGCCGGGCCGCGGCTCGTCCACCTCCCGCACCCGCACGACCTCGGGACCGCCGAACTCGGTGATCTGCACGGCTCGCATGGCAACTCCAATGGAATCCAGTTTCAAATGGTACTGAGTACCATAAGGGACGCCGTCCATAAGCGCTAGACTGGGCCCGTGACCGAGCCCTCCCTGCGCGACCGCAAGCGACAGCGAGCCCGCGACGAGATCATCGAGGCGGCCTACCGGCTCTTCGCCGAGCGCGGCTACGACGAGGTGACGGTCGCCGACATCGCCGAGCGCGCCGAGGTGGGCCGCACCACGTTCTTCCGCTACTTCGGCGACAAGCAGGAGGTCGTCTTCGCGGGGGAGCACGACTGGCTCGACGGCCTGGCCGCCCACCACCGCGAGCTGCGCGGCGACCGCCCGCCCGGCCTGCCCGAGGCGCTTGCCCAGGTGCGCGAGCTCACCCTCGCCCTGTGCGCCAGGGCCACCCTCGACCCCGGCCGCTACGTCCTGCGCGAACGGCTGATCGCCGATCATCCCGAGCTCGGCGACCGCACGGCGCGCAAGCAGCGCCGCTTCGCCGAGACGATGACCGAGATCCTGCGCGAGCACGGCGCCACCCCCGAGACGGCGGCCCTGGCCCCGCAGCTCGCGCTGGCCTGCTACACCGCCGGCCGCGCCGTCGCCGGCGACGACCCGGCGGCGCTGGCCCCGAGCGTGGCCGCGGCCTTCGACCGGCTCGGCCTCCTCCCGCCCGCCGCCTGACCCGGCGCCCGCCGCCCGGCCCGGCGCCCGCCGCCCGGCCCGGTGCCCGGCCCCTTCGCACGCCCGGCTCAGCGCACGTGCACGCCGATCAGGCAGGTGTCGTCGTCGGTGTCGGAGTTGCAGTGGGTGAGCAGGTCGTCGAGCCGGTGGTCGAGGGTCGCGGCGGTCCGCGAGGCGACGGCCAGCAGCCGGTCCTGGGCGTGGCGCAGATTGTGGTCGCGCCGCTCGATCAGGCCGTCGGTGTAGAGCAGCAGCGTGTCGTCGGCCTCCAGCTGCAGCCGCCCCTCCTCGTAGACGGCGTCGGCGAACGCGCCGAGCAGTGGCCCCTTGACCATCGGCAGCTCGGTGCCCTGGGCGCCGCGCAGCAGGATCGGCGGCAGGTGCCCGGCCCTGGCCCAGCGCAGGACGCGGGTGGCGGGGTCGTACAGGCCGCAGATCGCGGTCGCCGTCATGCGGTCGGCCAGGTGCCGGGCGACCAGGTTGAGCCAGCTCAGCAGCCGGGCCGGGCCCGCGCCGGTGGCGGCCAGGCCGCGCAGCGCGTTGCGCAGCACCACCAAGCCCGTGGCGGCCTCGACGCCGTGCCCGGCCACGTCGCCCACCGACAGCAGGATGCGCTCCGACGGCAGCACGACCGCGTCGTACCAGTCGCCGCCGACCAGGTCCTCCTTCTGCGCCGGACGGTAGCGGACCGAGATGCGCAGCCCGAAGGAGTCCATGCGGCCGTGCGCGGGCGGCATGATGGCGTGCTGGAGTTGCAGGGCCAGGCGGTTGCGCTCGGCGGACTGCCGTTCGGTGTGGGCCAGCCGGTCGCGGGTCACGGCCAGCGCGACCTCCGTCCAGTGCTGGGGCGAGACGTCCTGGTAGGCCCCCCGCAGCCCGGCCAGCCGGCCGTCGGGGGCGAACACCGGCTCGGCCACCACGCGCAGATGGCGGGCCACCCCGTCGGGCCGTTCGAGCCGGAACGCCGTCGCGGCCGGCCGCCGGTGATGCAGCACCGTGCGCAGGAAGAGGCCCACGGCCACCTCGTCGTCGCGGTGCACGTGGTCGCGCAGGCGCTCCAGCGGGACCGGCCGGGCGTCCGGCGGCAGGCCGTACAGGGAGAACATCTGGGCGTTCCACATGATCTCGCCGGTGAGCGCGTTCTCCTCGAAGCCGCCGATCCGGCCCAGACGCTGGGCGTGCTCAAGAAGGCGGGCCTGGTCGTCGTGGTCGCGCCGGACGAGCAGCACGCTTCCGCCGTGGCGGGTGATGCTCACCTCGGCCGTGGAGGCCGCGGTGAAGGGCATGTCGGCGGCGCGGAACGGCTCGCCGGTGGCGTGCACGTGCTCGATCCTGGCCAACAGCTCCCCGGCCGCGAACGGGTACGCCTCCAGCAGCAGCCCGCCCGCCCGCACCGCCGACGACCCGTTGGCGTGGTGGACGCGGAAGTCGGCGATGTGCCCCTGCGGGTCGAGGTGCGGCACCAGGACGAGCGCCGGGTCGGACAGGGAGTCGGCCAGGGCGGCCAGCTCGGCCAGGGCGGCGCCGGCGCGCGCGGGCGGCCCGGGGGAGTTCAGGGTCAGGGCGCACAGGTCGGCCAGCGCCTCGATCTGCCGTTCCATCCTGGGCGTGGGTTCGGGACAGTCGCCCGGCCAGCAGATCTCCAGGACGCCGAGCACCCGTCCGCCCAGCCGGGCCAGCGCGGTGACGCGGCCGCCGGTCAGCTGGTGGCGGCCGATCGAGGGCGGCCCCTGCGTGGTGTGCCACAGCGTGCGGCGTTCGATCAGCGTGCTGGTGGCGGGCGTGACCAGGCCCGGCGGGACCTGCCGCCAGAGCCCGGCCTCCTCGGCGCTGAAGCCCGCGTGCCCGGCCAGCGTCAGCGACGTGTCCGGCCCGGCCGCCCACACCGCGACCGCCGTCGCGCCGATCGGCAGCAGGGCCGTCTCCAGCACGGCGTGGGCCGCCGCCTGCACGTCCGTGGCGCCGAGCGCGGCGCTCTCGGCCGTGCGCAGCCGCACCGCGGCCGCCGCGTGCCCGGCGGACGGCTCCGGACCGCCGTCGAGCCCGGCGGCGCCGGTCAGGGACGCGTCGGCGATGGGGTCGTCGGCGGCCCGGTTGACGACGTCGGCCGCCAGCTCGGCCAGCGGCCGTCCGGTCCTGGCCGCGAGCGTGGCGAGCTGGTCGGCGGCCTGCGCCGGGGCGCAGCGCAGGCGTTCGACCAGGATGCCCTTCGCCAGCTCGACCAGCGCGCGGTCGTCGGCGGCGCGGCGGACCTCGTGCAGCTCGGCGCGCAGGCGTTCGACGGTCGCGGCCAGCCTGGCCAGGCCCGTCTCCTCGGCTGAACTCCCCATGGCGCGACTCCTCACCGCGTCGCCTGCGCCCAGACGCCTGCTAGCCCCGAAGTTAGCCGAGAATGCCCCCGCGCGCCGCCCGTCACACAGAACGTTCCGCGGCGGCCCTGGCGGCGGCCACCGCCTCCTCGACGGTGTCGTGCACGGGGAGGTGCCCGAGCACCCCGGTGATGTCCAGCAGCCGGGCGGGCAGGGGCTGCACGGCGGCCAGGCGCACCGCGCCCGACCTCCTGAGCTGGTCGGTGGCGAAGGCCAGCAGGACGTGCAGGCCCGAGCTGTCCACGAACGGCACCCGGGCCAGGTCGAACACGACCTGGTGACCGGGCTCCGGACGATCTCGCAGGAAGCTCTCGAACTGGGCGCGGTTGGTGGCGTCGAGCTCGCCGGACACCACGATCACGGTGACGCCCGGCTGCTCCCGGCGCAGGAGCGTCAGCGGCGGCATCGCCGCTGCCCACCGCGCCTCGGGCGCGACGCGACCGGCGGCGGAGGGGCGCCACCCGGCGCCCGGTGATGACCGGCCCCGGCGCAGGCCGGGTGTGTCGAGAAGCCGCGTCCCGCGGGGGGCGGAGCAGTCACGCAAGCAGAATAGCCTCCCGGGGTCGCCGGGGACATCCCGTCAGTGACCGTGACCGTGGCCGACGAACGCGCCCGCCGGCCTGCCGGGCGGGACGAGCCCGAGCGAGATCACCGCCGCCGCCCCCGCGACGACCGCGCACAGCACGAGCCCCGAGGTGAAGCCGCCGGCCCCCGCGCCCGGCACCAGGCTGGACGCGGCGACCGTGGACACCACGGCCACCCCGATCGAGCCGCCCAGCTCGTGGAAGGTGTTGATCACCCCGGAGGCGACGCCGTTCTCGCCGGGCGGGACGTTGGCCATCGTCGTGGTGGTGGCGGTCACGAACGCCGGCCCGATCCCCACGGCGGCCAGCACGAAGCCCGGCACCAAGGTGGTGAACGCGCCCGCCTCGGGGGAGACCCGCGTCATCAGCGCCGCTCCCGCGGCGGTCAGCAGGAACGACGCCACGGCCACCGGCCGGCCCCCGACCTTGCCGATGAGACGGCCGCCGAGGTGCGCGCCGAGCGTGATGGCGACGGCGACGGGCAGGAACGTGAGCCCGGTCCGCAGGGGGCTGTAGCCCAGGACGTGCTGCAGGTAGAGGGAGCTGAGGAAGAACAGGCCCAGCATCAGTCCGGTGGCGACCAGCATGACGAACGCGCCCGAGACGACGGGCCGCCTGGCCAGGGTCTCGACCCGCATGAGCGGCGCCCGTACCGACCGCTCGACCAGCACGAACGCGACATAGGACAGGGCGGCCCCGGCCAGCGGCAGCACGGTTCCCGCGGCGCCCCAGCCGCCGTCGCCGGCGGAGACCAGCCCGTAGATCAGCAGCGCGGTCGCCAGCGTGACGAGCAGCGCGCCCCCGACGTCGACCCGGCCGCCGCGCGGGGCGTCGTCCCTGACGCGGACGGGGACGACGCGGGGGACGGCGGCCAGCACCAGCAGACCGACGGGGACGTTCACGTAGAACACCCACATCCAGCCGGGGCCGTCGGTCAGGACGCCGCCGAGCAGCACGCCGATCGCCGCGCCCGAGCCGCCGATGGCCGCCCACACGGCGAGCGCGCGGGCCCGGCGCTCGCCCTGGAAGACGGTGGTGACGACGGCCAGGGCCGCGGGGGACAGCAGCGCCGCGCCGACCCCCTGGACGGCCCGCCCGGCGATGAGCGTGCCGCCGTCGCCGGCCAGGCCGCACACAAGCGAGGCCGCGGTGAACAGCGCCAGCCCGGCCAGCAGCGTGCGGCGGGGGCCGAGCGCGTCGGCGAGCCGCCCGCCGAGGACCATCAGGCCGCCGAAGCACAGCGTGTACGTGGTCACCACCCAGGTCAGCGCCTCCCGGCCGAGCGCGAGGTCGGCGCCGATGGTGGGCAGGGCCACCTGGACGACGGTGATGTCGATGATCAGCATGAACTGCGCCAGGCACAACAACGCCAGCACCGCCCAGCCCTTGCTCTGTGCGGGCGCGGCAGCCCGCGTCCCGACGTGATGACTCATCCCAGGTCTCCTTAACTTGTACACTGGTGTTCAAGTTAAGCACAGCAAAACGGTACGCCGGTAGGGTGTCGCGGCGAACCGGCCGACTGGGAGGAGCCCTGAAGAGGAAGTGTCAGGCGGGGGAGGTGAGGAGGGAGAGCATGGTGCGGGTCAGGACCGGCTCGACCTCCTCCGCGGCCAGACGGCCGGCCTCCCGTTCCTGGGCCGCGCTGTGGATGAGCGCGAAGAACGTCGTCACCAGCCACTCCAGCGGCAGGTCGGTGCGGAAGTCGCCGTCGTCCTGGCCGCGGGCGATCAGGCGCTCCACCCGGCGCAGCGGGCGGTCGTGGTGCTCGCGGATGCGCTCGGTGGGCAGCACCCGGTCGGCGGCCACGAAGAGCCGCCGGTGGCGGTCGAGGATCTCCCACGACGAATGCAGCAGCCCGGCCATCGCCTCAGGCGCGGGAGCCGTGTCGAGGGCCTCGTCCTCCAGGACGGCGTCGGCCAGCCCGACGGTGTGGTCGAGGACGGCGTCCACCAGGGCCTCGCGGGAGGGGAAGTGCCCGTACAGGGTGACCCGGCCGACGCCCGCGGCCTTGGCGATCTCCGCCACGCTCGCGCCCGGGTCGTCGCTGAGCAGCCGCGTCCCGGCTTCCAGGATGGCGGCGATGTTGCGTTCGGCGTCGGCCCGCCGGGCGGGGACGGGCTGTCGGGCGGCGGCGGTCTTCCCCATGGGCCCCAGCCTACGACGCCCCCGGCCGGAGATCGCCGCTGCCCTCGGCGCGTCACCGGGCCCGGGGGAGGCGGTCAGAGGGCGAGCGCGTGATCCAGCAGGGACTGGAGGGTGACGGCTCCGGCGACCCGCCCGTCCTCCACGATCGCCACCAGCGGGCTGCGCGTGCGGGCCATGAGCGCCGCCAGTTCGAGCACCGTGGCCTTCATGTCCGCCACCGGCAGCTCGCGCGGCTGCTCGGGCAGGCACTCGCGGACGGTACGCGTGCCGAGCCGGCGCAGGAACAGGTCGGCGTGGGCCTCGTCCACCACCCGGGCCAGGGCCGGGTCGTCCTGGCAGTAGCGCGGCACGGCCAGCCGGAGCACCTGCGTGCCGGGGAGGATGCTGTGGGGGCGGCCGTCGTCGCCGATCACGATGAGGCCGGGCAGGTCGCGCTCGGCCAGCAGCCGGGCGGCGTCGAGCGCCGACATGTCGAGCGTGACCGCCGGGAACTCCGTGACGAGATCGCGTGCGCGCATGAGTGATCATCCTCCGGCCCACAGCCTAGCCAACCCCCCTCCCGCCCGGCGAAGGCCCCAGGCTCCCCGGCGGTGGGGTCAGGAGGGGAAACGCAGGTGGCCAGGTGGGACGTGGGCGGTGAGCCAGACGCCGTTGTCGCTGCGCAGGAAGACATGGCCGCCGGCGTGCATGTCCCCGGCGGCGACCGCCAGCACCACCGGCCTGCCCCTGCGCGCGCCCACCCGGACGGCGGTCTCCCGGTCGGGGGACAGGTGCACGTGGTGGCGGCTCATCGGCCGCAGGCCCTCCCGGCGGATGGCGTCCAGGTTGCGGGCCACCGTCCCGTGGTAGAGGTACGCGGGCGGCTCCACGGCGGGCAGGCCGAGCTCCACCGGCACCGAGTGGCCCTGGCTGGCGCGGATCCTGCCGTCCTCGATCGCGTAGCGCCGCTTGTCATTGGTCTCCACGACCTGGCGCAGCTCGTCGGGGGTGATCGGGAAGCCGTGCGCCGCGGCGGCGGCGAGCAGGTCGTCGACGGCGACCCAGCCGGCCGTGTCGAGGGCGAGCCCGATGCGCTGCGGGTCGTGGCGCAGGTGCCGGGCCAGGTACTTGGAGATGCGGATCACGCGTCGTTCGTCCATGGGGTTCCCATGGTGGCAGCGACGGGCGGGCGCGGTCAGCTGGTTTGTGCCCGTACGAGGTCTTCGCCGACGGGCGTACGGCCGTAGAGGACCGAACGGCCCGCCCGCACGCGGCCGACCAGCCCCGCGTCGAGCAGCACCTTGAGATGGCGGCCCACCGAGCCCAGGCCCTGGCCGGTGAGCGCGACGAGCTGCGTGGTGCTCTTCGGGGTGTCCAGCAGCACCAGCACGCCCGCCCGCGCCCCGCCCAGCAGCCGGCCGAGCGCCTGCGGCGCGGGCGGCGGGCCGACGTCGGCCAGCGGCCCCGAGCACGGGTAGACGATCGCGCAGCGGCGGGAGCCGTGCCAGCTCACCCAGCCCTGGCGCGGCGTGACCGGCACGAACATCAGCCGGGCGCCCGCCAGGTCCCGCGGCGGATGGTCGTAGGCGTTGATCTGCAGCCGTCCGTCGCCCAGCCAGCGCAGGCCGGGACGCATGCCGTCGAGAGCCGCCGCCCAGCCGCCCCGGCCCAGCCGCGCGGCGCGGGCGGTGACGTCGGCCTCGATGATCCGGCGGCGCCGCGGCCAGGCCGGCAGCACGGTCTCGTGCCACACCCACTCCAGCCGGGCGGCCATGCGTGCGGGCAGGTCGTCGCGGCGCAGCACGCTGTGCACCGGGCCGCCCAGCGACTCGACCAGGTCCGCGCGCGCCTGCTCGGGCGGGGTGTCGCGGACGCTCGCCACCTCTTCCTCGAAGGCCGCCTCGCCCTCTCCCTCGGGCGTGGGCGTGAGGAAGGTCGCGTTCCACGTGCGGCCCAGCGCGGCGCGGACGAGCAGCGCCGTGACCGGGTCGGCGGCCTGCCCGGCACGGTAGGCGGGCAGGTGGGCGGCCAGCCAGGCGTCCTCGCCGGGATGCGCGGCGACGGCGCGGTCCAGCGTCTTCAGCGCGGCGATCGTCTCGGCCAGCGGCGACAGGACGAACCGGCCGTCCGCGAGCGTGTCCGCGTCGACCTGCCAGAAGCCCACCACGTCCTCCTCGTCCCGGCGTTGTTTCGCGGGTGGGCGAAACAGTAACGCCTCCCGCCGCCGGTCGCGAAGACTGCCGTCCCATGCGCACGTACCGGGACCTGTTCGGCAGGTCCGGATTCACCCCGCTCTTCCTGGTCTCGTCCGGGCAGGTGGCCGGGCAGACGGTGAGCGGGCTCGCCCTCGGCACCCTCGTCTACGCCGACACCGGATCGCCGCTGCTGTCCGGGCTGGCCATGTTCGGCCCGGCGCTCGCCCAGGTGGTGGGCGCGGCCACGCTGCTGTCGGCGGCCGACCGGCTGCCGCCGCGGGCCGCCCTGTCCGGGCTGGCGCTGGCGGCCGCGCTCGGCGCCGCCTTCCTGGCCGTGCCCGGCCTGCCCGTGTGGGGCATGCTCGCCGTCGTGCTGGCCTTCGGCGCGCTGTCCGCACTCGGCGGCGGCGTCCGGTACGGGCTGCTGAACGAGCTGCTCGACCGGGACGGATACCTGCTCGGCCGGTCGGTGCTCAACATGTCCTCCGGGATCGTGCAGATCGCCGGGTTCGGCGCGGGCGGCGTGCTGGTGACCGTCCTGTCGCCACGCGGGACGCTGCTCGTCGCGGCGGCCCTCCACCTGGCCGCCGCCCTGGCCGGGCTGGGGCTCGGACGGCGGCGGCCGCGCGCGTCCGGACGGCCCTCACCCGCCGAGACCTGGCGCGACAACGCCCGCCTGTGGTCCGATCGGCCGCGCCGGCACGTCTACCTCGCCCTCTGGCTGCCCAACGGCCTGATCGTCGGCTGCGAGTCGTTGTTCGTGCCGCTCGCGCCGGACCGGGCCGGGCTGCTGTTCGCCTGCGCCGCCGCCGGGATGCTCGCCGGTGACGTGCTGGTCGGCCGGTACGTGCCGCCGCACCGGCGGGCGCGGCTGGTCACGCCGCTGTACCTGCTGCTCGCGCTGCCGTACCTGGTGTTCGTGGCCCACCCGTCGCCGGTGCTGGTCGCGCTCGCCTCGGCCGGGTTCGCCGCCACCCTGCTGCTCCAGGAGCGGCTCATGGCGCTGACGCCCCCCGAGCTGAGCGGGCACGCGCTCGGGCTGCACTCCTCCGGCATGGTCGCCATGCAGGGGCTGGCCGCCGCGCTCGCCGGCGCCCTGGCCGAGCACACCTCGCCCGGCGCGGCCATGGCCGTGCTGGCCGCGGCGTCGGCGGCGGTCACGCTCGCGCTGGCCCCGCGCCTGCGGTCCGCCCGTGTCGCAACCCCGGCGCAGGCTCCGGCGAAGTTACCGTTGACCAGGGGAAATCGCCGGGGGAAGGACACATCATGACGCAGACGGACGACTTCGTGCTCGACGTCACCAGGATCCGCGAGCAGGTGCGGCAGAAGATGGACGAGGGCCCGATCACGCAGACCTTCGGCCGTGACCCGGAGAAGGTCATCGAGATCCTCAACGACGTGATCGCCACCGAGGTGGTGTGCTGGCTCAGGTACACCAGGCACGCCATCTCGGCCAAGGGCATCGACCGCGCGCAGGTGGCGGCGGAGTTCACCGAGCACGCCAAGGAGGAGCTGGACCACGCGCTGCGCGCCGCCGAACGCGTCAGCCAGCTCGGCGGCGAGCCGGACTTCGACCCGGCCAAGCTCGTCCAGCGCTCGCACACCGACTACCAGGTGCCCGCCGACACCGACCTGAAGGCGCTGCTGGAGGCCAACCTGTGGGCCGAGCGCATCGTCATCTCCACCTACCAGGAGATCATCCGCTGGCTCGGCGAGGGCGACCCGACCACCCGCCGGCTCATGGAGTCGATCCTGGAAGAGGAGGAGGAGCACGCCGACGACCTCACCGACCTGCTCGGGGTCTAGAACCGGGCTTGGCCCGCCGTTGGGCGGCCCGTGAGCGGGCCCGGGTAAGTGCCCGGCATGAAGAGCCTGGTCAACACGCCCGTCACGCACACGCCGCCGTCCCGCGAGATCGACGTCGAGACGCTGAGCCGCCGCCTCGCCGCGGCCGTGGACGGCGAGGTGCGCTTCGACCTGGGCAGCCGCGCCGCCTACGCGCGTGACGCCTCCAACTACCGGCAGGTCCCGATCGGCGTCGTCGTGCCGCGCGACCTGGACGCCGGGGTGGCGGCGGTGGCCGTGTGCCGGGCCAGGGACGTGCCCGTGCTCTCCCGCGGCGGCGGCACCAGCCTGGCCGGGCAGTGCTGCAACGCGGCGGTGGTGATCGACTGGTCCAAGCACTGCGGCGCGGTGGAGTCCGTGGACGCGGCGGGCCGCCGGGTCGTCGTCCAGGCGGGGGCCGTGCTCGACCAGGTGGACCACGAGCTGGCGCCGTACGGGCTGATGGTCGGGCCACGGCCGTCCAGCCATCGGGCCTGCACGATCGGCGGCATGATCGGCAACAACTCGTGCGGGGCCTCGGCGCAGGCGTACGGGAAGATGTCGCAGTCGGTGCTCCGGCTGGAGATCCTCACCTACGACGGCGTGCGCGCCTGGGTGGGGCCGACCAGCGACGCCGAGTACGACCGCATCCAGGCCCAGGGCGGCCGGCTGGCCGAGATCTACCGCCAGGTGCGCGACCTGCGCGACGAGACCATGGAACTGGTCCGCACCCGCTACCCCAGGCTGGAACGCCGCATCTCCGGCTACAACCTCGACCAGCTCCTGCCCGAGAACGGCTTCGACCTGGCCCGCGCCCTGACGGGCAGCGAGGGAACGCTGGTGACCGTGCTCCGCGCCGAGCTGCGCGTCGTGCCGTCCCCGCCGGCCAGGGCGCTGGCCGTGCTCGGCTTCGAGGACGTCTTCACCGCCGCCGACGCCGTCCCGGCCGTGGCCCGGCACGCGCCGATCGCGCTGGAGGCCATGGACGAGACCATGTACCGGCTGGCCAAGCGCGAGCACCCCGGCGACCCGGCGCTCCAGGACCTGCCCGAGGGCGGCGGCTGGCTGCTGGTGCAGTTCGGCGGGGACACGCCCGAGCAGGCGCGCGAGCGGGCCGAGACGATGATGCGCGACGTGGGGGAGCGGGCCGAGGCGCCCACGCCCACGCACGCCTTCCTCGGCGACCCGGCCAGGGAGGACCGGCTGTGGCGGTGGCGGGAGTCGGGGCTCGGCGTGGAGGCCTACCCGCCGACCGGCCGCCAGACGTACGAGGGCTGGTCGGACGCGGCCGTGCCGCCCGAGCGGCTGGGCGCCTACCTGCGCGACTACGAGCGGCTGCTGCGCGCGCACGACTACCAGGACTCCGCCCTGTACGGCCACTTCGGCCAGGGCTGCGTGCACGGCCGGCTGCCGCTCGACCTGCACACCGACGACGGCGTCGCCCGCTACCGCGCCTTCGCCAGGGAGGCCGCCGAGCTGGTCGCCTCCTACGGCGGCTCGCTGTCCGGCGAGCACGGCGACGGCCAGGCGCTGGCCGAGCTGCTGCCGGTCATGTTCGGCCAGGAGATGGTGGAGGTGTTCGGCCGCTTCAAGGCCATCTTCGACCCGCGCGACCGGATGAACCCGGGCAAGGTCGTCCATCCCCGCCACCTCGACCAGAACCTGGCCCAGCACCGCTTCTACCCGCACGAGCCGCGCCAGACGTTCTTCCAGTACCCCAACGACCACGGACGTTTCGGGCACGCCGCCACCCGCTGCGTCGGCACCGGGACCTGCCGCAAGCACACCTTCGAGGGCGGCGTCATGTGCCCCAGCTACCGGGTGACCCGCGAGGAGGAGCACTCCACGCGCGGACGGGCCCGCCTGCTGGAGGAGATGGTGCGCGGCGACGTCATCACCGACGGCTGGCGGTCGGCCGCCGTGCGCGACGCGCTCGACCTGTGCCTGTCGTGCAAGGGCTGCCGCTCCGAATGCCCGGTGAACGTGGACATGGCCACCTACAAGGCCGAGTTCCTCGCCCACCACTACCGGCGCCGCGTCCGGCCCCGGGCCCACTACTCGATGGGCTGGCTGCCGGTGTGGGCCGCGCTCGCCTCGGCCGCGCCCGGCCTGGTCAACGCGGTCAACTCGGCGCCCGGACTGTCGCGGCTGGTCAAGGCCGTCGCGGGGATCACGCCGGAGCGCGAGCTGCCGAGGTTCGCCCGGCAGCGGTTCACCGACTGGTTCAGGCGGCGTCCCCGGAGCGGGCCCGGCACGCGGGGACGGGTGGTGTTGTGGGCCGACACGTTCACCGACCACTTCGACCCGCACATCGGGCGGGCCGCCGTGGACGTGCTGGAGGCGGCCGGGTTCGAGGTGGTGGTGCCGCCGGTGACGCTGTGCTGCGGGCTGACCTGGATCAGCACCGGGCAGCTCGGGGTGGCCCGGCGGGTGCTGGCGCGGACGGTCGGGGCGCTCGCCCCCTGGGCCGAGGCCGGGGTGCCGGTGGTCGGCCTGGAGCCGAGCTGCGCCGCCGTGTTCCGCTCCGACGGGCCCGAACTGCTCAACACGGCCGAGACGCGGCTGCTGGCGGAGCGGTTCCTGACGCTGGCCGAGCTGCTGGAGACGCGCGCCGCCGACTGGCGGCCGGCCACGACCGGCGGGCAGGCGATCGCGCAGGTGCACTGCCACCAGAGCGCGATCATGGGCTACGACGCCGACCGGGCCGTGCTCGACCGCTTCGGCATCCGGACCAGCGTGCTCGACTCCGGCTGCTGCGGGCAGGCCGGCAACTTCGGGTTCGAGCGGGGGCACCACGAGGTGTCGCAGGCGTGCGCCGAGCAGGGGCTCTGGCCGGCCGTACGGTCGGCGGGGCCGGGGGAGGAGCTGCTCGCCGACGGCTTCTCGTGCCGTACCCAGATCGCCGCCGCCGGCACCGGACGCCAGGGCCGCCACCTGGCCGAACTCCTCGCCACGACCCTCGTCCGCCAGGACTGACCGGGCCCGTGCCCATCACGGCCCCTCACGGCCCCGGCCGGGCCCGTCCCCATCACGGCCCCGGCCGGGCGCGGCCCGATCACCGCCCCGGTCGGGGCCGGGGTCAGGCCGAGAGGCTTTGGGACAGGCGGCGGGGCAGGCCGGTGTTGCGGGGGCGGCCCACCCGGTGGACGGCCAGCTCCAGCGCCTCGCGCTGCCCCACCAGCACGACCCACGCCTTGGCCCGGGTCACCAGCGTGTACAGCAGCTTGCGCCGCAACATGATCCCGCCCGCCTCGGCCACGATCGGCGCCACCACGAACGGGTACTCGCTGCCCTGCGAGCGGTGCACGCTGATCGCGTAGGCGTGGGTGAGGTCGTCGAGCTCGCCGAACCCGTACTGGACGGTCTCGCCGTCGTCGGTGCGGACCTCGACCACGCGGTCCTGCGGCAGCACGGCGGTGACCGTGGCGGTCTCCCCGTTGAAGACCCCCTTGTCGTAGTTGTTGCGGATGGGCATGACCCGGTCGCCCACCCGGAACACCGACGAGCCCGACCAGTGCTCGGGCTTGTCGTCGGCCGCCGGGTTGAGGCGGTCCTGGAGAAGCCGGCCCAGCGTGACCGCGCCCGTCTCGCCCTTGCGCATCGGGCACAGCACCTGCACCTGCTCGGGCGGCACGCCCTGCTTGCGGGGGATCGCCTCCATGGCCAGATGGGCCACCCGCTCGGCCACCCGCGCCGGATCGTCGAGCTCCTCGAACCAGAACCCGCCGCGCCCCGGCGTCGCCGGCATGCGGCCGGCCCGGATGAGGTGGGCGGCCTCGACGATGCCGCTGCCGCTCGCCTGGCGGAAGACGTGGGTGAGCCGCACCCGCGGGATCGCCTCCACGCGCAGCAGGTCGGCCAGCACGTCGCCGGCGCCGATGCTGGGAAGCTGGTCGCTGTCGCCGATGAGCAGCAGATGGCTGCCCGGCTGGACGGCCGCCGTGAGCCGGGTGGCGAGGTGGAGGTCGAGCATCGACGCCTCGTCGACCACGATCAGGTCGGCCTGCGCGGGCGCCTCCTCGAACAGCGTGGACGGGTCGGGGTCGGGCTGGTGGGCGAGCATGCGGTGGATGGTCATGGCGGGCATGCCGGTCAGCTCCGACAGGCGTTTGGCCGCCTTGCCGGTGGGGGCCGTGAGCGTGACCGAGCCGCCCGACGCCCTGACCGTGGCGGCCACGGCCCTGACCGTGTGGCTCTTGCCGCAGCCGGGCCCGCCGGTGATGATCGAGACGGTGCAGGTCAGCGCCATGTTGACGGCCGCGCGCTGGTCGTCGTGGAGGGTCTCGTCCTCGCGGAAGGAGCGCAGCGGCAGCGTGGAGCGGGCCCGCAGGAGCCGGGTGAGCTGCTCGGTGAGCTGCCGCTCGCGGGCGTGCACGTGTTTGGCGTAGGCCACCGCCCGCCCCGGCTGCTCGTCGTCGGCCTCGACCACCACCCGCCGCTCGGCCACCAGCGCGTCGATCATCGGCCCGACCGCCTCGGGGTCGAGCTCGATCAGCTCGGCCGCCCGCGCCACCAAATGGGGCACCGGCACGAAGCAGTGGCCGTCGCGCACCGCCGCCGACTCCAGCCGGTCGAGCAGCGCCGCCTTGATCCGCTGCGGGCTGCGCTCGGGCACCCCCCGCTGCAGCGCGATGCGGTCGGCGACGCGGAAGGCGATGCCCCTGACCCGGCCGATCAGCCGGTAGGGGTCGGTGGCCAGGACCTCCTCGGCCTCGCCGCCGAACACCTGGTGGATCTTGGCCGCGAGCAGCGGGCTGACGCCCAGCCCCTGCAACGTCACCATCAGCGCGGCGATGGCCTTCTGCTCCTGCCACGCCTGGACGATCTGCGCCTGCCGCAGCGGCCCGATGTTGACGACCTCGGTCAGCCGCCCCGGCTCGGCGTCGATGACCTTGAGCGTCTCCTCGCCGAAGTGGTCGACGATCGCGTACGCCAGCCGCGGCCCGATGCCGCGGATCAGCCCCGACCCCAAATAGACGCGGATCGCCCGGACCGTGGCGGGCACTACCCGCTCGCACCCGGCCACCGCGAACCGCCTGCCGTGGCGCGCGTGGTGGCTCCAGTCGCCGGTCAGCCGGAGCGTCTCGCCGGGCTGCGCGCCCGACAGCGCCCGGCCGGTGGCCACGAAGTCGGGCACGCCCTCGGCGCTCATGCGCGCGACGGTGTATTCGTCGTCCCTGACGTAGACGAGCTGCTCGACCGAGGCCTCCACAGCAGCGATCAAACCATCTGCCACCGACAGTCCGTCACATGGCGCTGGGATAGGTCTCCGGCTCGACGTCGTCCCACGGCTCGGCGTGCAGCGGGTGCAGGGCCTCGGTGACGTCCAGCCAGATGAAGGCGTCGTAGCGGTCGCCGAGCGCGGTGGGCACGTAGTTGCCCCACTTCTCGCGCTCCGGCCGGTAGACGACGCCGATCGCGCGGTGGTCCAGCGGCTGGTCGAACCAGCGCGGACGGGGCCGCCGGGGCGTCACGAACAGGGCGCGCTCGCCGCCGAGCGCGTCGTGCAGCAGCGCCTCCAGCGATCCGGGCCGGGCCGGCGGGACGGGCATGACGTGCGCCCGCGTACCCCAGCTCGCCCCGGCCACGACCGTCCCCCGGTAGCCGCCGAAGCCGACCAGGACGACGTCCTCGCCGTGCCGCTCGCGGGCCAGCTGGCCGAGGTTGGTCATGCCGGCGGCGGCCATGTCGGTGGCGCGGGCGTCGCCGACGTGCGTGTTGTGCGCCCACACCACGCCCTTGGCCCCGTAGAAGGCGGTCAGCCGGTCCAGGGTGTCGGCCATGTGCACGTCCCTGACGTTCCACGAGTCGGGGCCGCCGCCGACCATGGTCCGGTAGTAGTTCTCGGCCCCGGCCACGACCTCGGCGTTCTGCCGGGCCTCGAAGCCGTCCTCGTCGGCGGGCGCGGCCGCCGCGACCGCCCTGAGCAGCTCTACGACCTCGGTCTCGCAGGAGTCGGGGACCAGGCGGGTCTCCAGGCCGTACCGCTGCGGGTCGTGGCCGTAGGACTCGAAGCAGTACAGGGCCTCCATCACCGTGCCGAGCTGGTCGGGCAGGTGGTCGGCGGCGTAGCGGCGCACGGCGCGCAGGGACTCCCAGAGGCTGTAGACGTCGAGGCCGTGGAAGCCGACGCGCTCGCCCGGCGGCAGGGCCGCGTTCCAGCGGCGCAGCCAGCGGCAGAACTCGGCGACCTCCTCGTTGGCCCACATGAACGCGGGCCAGCGCTGGTAGGCGTACAGGGCGTCGAAGGGGTCCTCGCCGTCGCGGGTGACCGCGCGGTGGACGCGCTCGCAGTCGGGCCAGTCGCCCTCGACGGCGACGAACCCGAAGCCCTTCTCGGCGATCAGGCGGCGGGTGAGCGCGGCCCGCCAGGTGTAGAAGTCGTGGGTGCCGTGACTGGCCTCGCCGATCAGCACGAGACCGGCCTCGCCGACGCGGTCGAGCAGCGGGTCGAGATCCTGCTCGCCCGACAGCCGCAGCGCCGAGCGGGTGACGTCATCCATAGCCGTCCTCCTCTGCCGGCCGGAAGACGCCCAGGCATTCGCGGGCGAGCTGGAGCTCCTCGCGCACCTGGACGACCAGGACGGGCACGGCGACGCCCGGCCCGCTGACCAGGCCGTCGTCGTGCCGGTTGCCGGACTCGGGCGGCTCGACGCCGAGCAGCCCGAGACGGCGGCAGACCGCCTCGCGCACCTCCGGCTGGTCCCAGCCGATCTCGCCGGTGAACACCAGGGCGTCGATCCTGGACAGCGACGTGGCGGCGGCGGCGATCTCCCGGCTCACCCGGTGGCAGAACACCTCCAGGGCCAGGGCGGCCTCGGCGTCGCCGGCGCGTTCGGCCTCGACCAGCTCGCGGGTGTCGCCCGAGCGGCCGCCGGACAGCCCGAGCAGCCCGGACCGGCGTTGCAGGCCCTCGCCCAGCTCGTCGGCCGACAGGTGGCCCTGCGACAGCAGCCACATCAGCATCCCGGGATCGACGCTGCCCGAGCGCTTGCTCATCGGGACGCCGTCCAGCGGGGTGAACCCCATCGAGGTGTCCAGGCTGCGCCCGCCCGACACCGCGCACACCGACGAGCCGCCGCCCAGGTGGGTCAGCACCAGCTCCAGGTCGGCCAGCGGCCGGCCGAGCAGCTCGGCCACCCGGTCGGCGGTCCAGGCGTAGGACAGGCCGTGGAAGCCGTAGCGGCGCAGTCCGTACCGGTCGCGCCACTCGCGTGGCAGGGCGTAGACCGCGGCGGCGTCGGGCAGGCCGGCGTGGAAGGCCGTGTCGGGGCAGAGCACGTGCGGCACGGCGGGAAGCTGCTCGCGGGCCGCCTCCAGCAGCGCCAGCGCGGGCGGCAGGTGCAGCGGCGCCAGGCTCACGACGCCGCGCAGCGCCTCGACGGTCTCGTCGTCGGCGACCGTGGGCGCGCGGACGACGTCGCCGCCGTGCACCAGCCGGTGCGCCACCGCGCGGATGTCGCGGTCGAAGTGGCCGCCGAGGAACGCCGCCAGCTCCTCGCGCGCCGAGCCCGGGTCCGCGGCCCGCTCGGCGTGCGCGCTGTCCAGCACGCAGCCGCCCTGCACGAGGTCGAGACGCAGGCTCGACGAGCCCGCGTTGACGGTGAGCACCGCCTCGGACTCCGCCACCTGCTCGTCGAACGCTCGCCCCATGCACCCCTCCGCGGCCCGATCCTCTCCCCGGCTACCCGCCGCCCGCGCCCCGACACCTGGACCCCGTCACCTTTACCCCGAGATGTCCGAGCCCGTGGTTGCCTCCGGCGGTGGCCGGGTAGGCGAGCGCCTATGGACATCACCCTGCAGGTGAACGGCGTGCCGCACACCGTGGCCGTCGACCCCAGGATCTCCTTGCTCGACCTGCTGCGCGAACGGCTCGGCCTGACCGGCTCCAAGAAGGGCTGCGACCACGGCCAGTGCGGCGCGTGCACGGTGCTCATCGACGGCCGCCGGGCCAACTCCTGCCTGGCGCTGGCCGTGGCGGTGGACGGCAGCGAGATCGTCACCGTGGAGGGGCTGGCCTCGGGCGAGCAGCTGCATCCGCTGCAGGCCGCGTTCATCGAGCACGACGCCTTCCAGTGCGGCTACTGCACACCCGGCCAGCTCTGCTCGGCGGTCGGCATGCTGGGCGAGCCGGGTCCGAGCGCCGTCACCGCCGACCTCCTCCTCGACCCGGCCCTGACGCCCGAGGAGATCAGGGAACGCATGAGCGGCAACCTGTGCCGGTGCGGCGCCTATCCCGGCATCGTGGCCGCGATCGGCGAGGTGGCCCGGTGAAGCCGTTCGACTACGTCCGCGCCCAGAGCCCGTCCGACGCGGTCGGCCGGTACGGCCCCGGCACGATGTACCTGGGCGGCGGCACCAACCTGGTCGACCTCATGCGCCTCGGCGTGGCCGCCCCCGACCACCTCGTGGACGTCAGCCGCCTGCCGCTGGACGCCGTCGAGCCCGTACGCGACCGGCTGCGGATCGGCGCGGCCGTGCGCAACAGCGACCTGGCGGCCGACCCGCTCGTCCGCGCCCGCTACCCGATGCTCGCCAGGGCCGTGCTGACCGGCGCCTCCGGCCAGGTCAGGAACATGGCCACGGTGGCCGGCAACCTGCTGCAACGCACCCGCTGCCCCTACTTCCAGGACGTCACCAGGCCGTGCAACAAGCGCGAGCCCGGCACCGGCTGCCCCGCGATCGAGGGTGACCACAGCAATTTGGCCGTGCTCGGCGCCTCGGACGCCTGCGTGGCCACCCACCCCTCGGACATGGCCGTGGCGCTGGCCGCGCTCGACGCCGAGGTGCACGTCACCGGCCCGGCCGGCGACCGGATCATCCCCATGCCCGGCCTGCACCGCCTGCCCGGCGACGCGCCGGAGCGCGACACCGTGCTCGAACCCGGCATGCTGATCACCGCCGTCGAGCTGCCCGCGCCGCCGCCGGGCGCCTCCCTCTACCGCAAGGTGCGCGAGCGGGCCTCGTTCGCGTTCGCGCTGGTGTCCATCGCCGCCGTGCTCGACGTGCGCTGGGACGGCGTGGTCACCGGCTGCCGCATCGCGCTCGGCGGCGTGGCCCACGCGCCCTGGCGGGCCGAACGCGCCGAACGGGAGATCATCGGCGGCCCCGCCACGGGGGAGGCTTACCTGCGGGCCGCCGAGGCCGAGCTCGACCAGGCCCGCCCGCTGCCGCGCAACGCGTACAAGCTGCCGCTGGCGCGCAACCTGATCGTCCGCACGCTGGAGGAGCTGACGCCGTGAACCGCATCGAGGGGCGCGTCAAGGTCACGGGGCTGGCCACGTACGCCGCCGAGTACCCGGTCGAGGGCGTCGCCTACTGCTACCCGGTGCAGTCCACGGTCGCCAGGGGCCGGGTGACCGGGGTGGACGCCGGGCCGGCGCTGGCCATGCCGGGCGTGCTCGCCGTGCTGTCCGTCGAGGACCCGCCCGACCTGGCCGAGGACGCGGACCCCGAGCTGGCGCTGTTCCGCTCCCGGGACGTCGTCTACCGGGGCCAGCTCGTGGCCGCCGTCGTCGCCGGCACCTACGACCAGGCCCGCGCCGCCGCCGACGCCGTCCGCGTCGCCTACGAACCGCAGGCCCACGACGTGCGCCTGCGCGCCGACCACCCGGACCTCTACCGGCCCGAGAAGGTCAACCCGAACCTGCCGCCCGACACCGGCAAGGGCGACGTGGAGGCCGGGCTGGCCGCCGCCGCGTCCGCCGTGGACGTGACGTACACGACGCCGCCCCTGCACAACAACGCGATGGAGCCGCACGCCGCGGTGGCCGTGTGGGCCGACGACGGCCGGCTGCTGGTCTACGACTCGACCCAGGGCACCAGCGGCGACCGGGACAGCATCGCCAAGACCCTCGGCCTGCCCGCCGAGCGGGTGCGGGTGGTGTCCAGGCACGTCGGCGGCGGCTTCGGCTCCAAGGGCACCACCAGGCCGAACGCCGTGCTCGCCGCCCTGGCCGCCCGGGCCGCCGGCCGCCCGGTCAAGGTCGTCTTCACCCGGCAGCAGATGTTCGACCTCACCGGCTACCGCACGCCCACCGTCCAGCGGCTGCGGCTCGGCGCGGACGCCGACGGCCGGCTCACCGCGGTCGAGCACACGGCGTACGTGCAGACCAGCAGGATCGTCGAGTTCGCCGAGCAGGCCGCCACCCCGGGCCGCGTCATGTACGCCACGCCCGCGCTGCGCACCGCGCACCGGCTCGTCCGCCTCGACGTCGCCACCCCGTCCTGGATGCGCGCCCCCGGCGAGTGCCCCGGCATGTACGCCCTGGAGTCGGCGATGGACGAGCTGGCCGAGGCGGCCGGGATCGACCCCGTCGAGCTGCGCATCCGCAACGAGCCCACGACCGAGCCGGACGGCGGGCTGCCGTTCAGCTCCCGCAGCCTGGTGACCTGCCTGCGCGAGGGCGCCCGCCGCTTCGGCTGGGACCGCCGCGACCCGGCGCCCGGCGTCCGGCGCGAGGGGGAGTGGCTGGTCGGCACCGGCGTGGCCGCCTCCACCTACCCGGCCAGACGCGGCCCTTCGCAGGCCACCGCGACCGTGCGCGACGGCGACTTCGTCATCCGGGTGGCCGCCGCCGACATCGGCACCGGCGCCCGGACCGTGCTCACCAGGATCGCGGCCGACTGCCTCGGCGTCGCCCCCGACCGGGTGCACGTCGAGCTCGGCGACAGCGACCTGCCGAAGGCCCCCGTCGCGGGCGGCTCGATGGGCACGGCGTCGTGGGGCTCGGCCGTCGTACGGGCCTGCGAGGCGCTGCGGGCCGACGGCGGCGAGGGGACCGCCGACACCACCGAGGAGGTCAAGGCGGACGAGGAGCTGGCCAGGCACGCCTTCGGCGCCCAGTTCGCCGAGGTCAGGGTCAGCTCCGTGACGGGCGAGATCCGCCTGTCGCGCCTGCTCGGCGTGTTCGCCGCCGGCCGCATCCTGGACGCCAGGCTGGCCAGGTCGCAGTTCGTCGGCGGCATGACCATGGGCATGGGGATGGCGCTGATGGAGGAGACGCTGACCGACGACGAGTTCGGCGGCTTCCTGCACCGCGACCTGGCCCAGTACCATGTGCCGGCCTGCGCCGACGTGCCGGCGATCGAGGCCGTCTGGATCGACGAGCAGGACGGCCTGCTCAACCCGATGGGCTCCAAGGGCATCGGCGAGATCGGCATCGTGGGCACCGCCGCCGCGATCGGCAACGCCGTTCACCACGCCACCGGCCGGCGGGTGCGCGACCTGCCCATCACCCCCGCCAAGATCCTCAGCTGACCCCGCCATCCATGTTTCGACCGGCCTCCGCCAAGGAAGAGGGGAACATCCAACAAGGAGGCCGAGTGAAGAACGAGTCGCACGAGGAACGCGCCGACCGCAACTTCGTCGAACTGCTGCAGGGCGCCCGCGTCGCGGTGACCGGCGTGCAGGTGCTGTTCGCGTTCCTGCTGACCGTCCCCTTCTCGCCCGGCTTCGTCAAGCTGGACCAGACCGACCGCTGGCTCTACTTCGCCGCGCTGGTCAGCGCCGCCGTCGCGTCGATCTGCTACATCGCGCCGACCGCCCAGCACCGCGTGCTGTTCCGGCAGGGCCACAAGGAGAGGCTGGTACGCCGGTCCAACACCTACGGCCTGTTAGGAGCGCTCGCCCTGGTGGTGTCGATGACCACGGCCACCATGCTGGTGATCGACTACCTGTTCCACTCCACCCTCGCCTGGGTCACCGCCGGCATCCTGGCCGGGCTGGCCGCCTGGACCTGGTTCGGCCAGCCCGCCCTCGACCGCAGGGGCGATCAGTCCTCCTCCGAGGGCGGCATCTCGGTCTCGTCCCGCGACGACTGACGCGAGTAGGCCGCCCGCCCCACCATGTACGCCGCCACCGACACCGTGATCACCTGCGAGGCCCCCACGATCAGCAGCGGCCCGGCGTTCCACCAGGTGGGCCGGTGCAGCCACATCGCGGCCAGCACCAGCAGCACGCCGAGCACCTGCGGCTTGGTGCCGGCGTGCATCCGGTCGAGCGTCGTGCGGAAGCGCACCAGCCCGGCGCCCGCCGACAACGCCAGCACGGCCCCGAGCACCAGGCAGACCGCCGCCGCGATCTCCATCACGCTGCCCATCACGCTGTCCGTCACGCTCACCCCGACCGCCCCGGGAAGAACCGGGCCAGCGACACCGAGCCCACGAACCCCAGCAACGACAGCACCTGGAGCACCGGCAGGTCGGAGTAGTCGTCCCTGACCACCGCGAACAGCCCGACCGCGCACATCGCCAGCGACGTCAGCACGTCGAGGGCGACCGCGCGGTCCAGCATCGACGGCCCGCGCCCCACCCGCCACAACGCCGCCGCCGCCCCGCCGCCCAGCAGCGCGATCGTCACCAGGTACACCGCGCTCACCGCAGCTCCTCCCGGTCCGCGCGGGTGCCGAACGCGGCCACGATGCGCGACTCCAGCGCGGCCAGGTCCCTGCGAACCGCGTCCGGGACGCCCTCTCCGGCCAGCCCCAGCACGTGCAGCATCAGCTCTCTCCTGTCCATGTACGCCTCCACCACCAGGCTCCCCGGCATCGTGGACAACGCCACCATGATCATCACGGTCATCGACTCCGACGACGTGCGCAGCCGCACCAGGACCAGCTGCGTGGGCGGATCGCCGGGCCGCACCACCCACGCCACCACCCGCACGGTCGAGAGCAGCATGTCCCACCCGAACCACAGCAGGAACCGCGCCAGCGGCAGCGGCCGCACCCTGATCCCCGGGTCCAGGACGGGCAGCGGCAGCAGCCACGTCACCACCAGCGCGGTCGCCAGGCCGCCCAGCACGTTCCCCGCCGACAGCTCGCCCCACAGCGTCACCCACACCAGCGTCAGCCACGCCACCAGCGGCAGCGGCACCCGCCGGCCGAACAGCCGCGGCGCGAGCACGCCGCCGCTCACCGCCGCGTCCCCAGCACGGCGGTGATGTACGTCTGCCGCTCGCTCAGCTCCGTGGCCACCCGCTGCGTCAGCGCCGCCAGCGGCCCGGCCAGCACCGTGAACGACAGCCCCAGCGCCACCAGCGCCGCCGTCGCGCCCAGCAGCACGGGCGGCAGCGCCGTCGTCGTCACCACCGGCTCCTCACCCGTCGCCTCCTCGCTCTCCATCACCTGGCCCAGCCGCTCCTCGCGCGGCGCGCGCCAGAACGCCTTGCCCCACGTCTTGGCGATCGCGTACAGCGTCAGCAGGCTCGTCAGCAGCCCGCCCGCCACCAGCACGAGCGCCGCCGGGCCGCCCTTGTCCAGGCCCGCCTGCACCAGCAGCAGCTTGCCCAGGAACCCCGACATCGGCGGGATGCCCGACAGGTTCATCGCGGGCACGAAGAACAGCACGCCCAGCACCGGCGCGGTCCTCATCAGCCCGCCCAGCCGGTTGACCGACGTGGTGCCGGTGCGCCGCTCGATCAGCCCCGTCACCAGGAACAGGCTCGTCTGCACGGTGATGTGGTGGACGATGTAGAACACCGCGCCCGCCAGTCCCGCCACCGTCGACAGCGCCACCCCGAACACCATGTAGCCGATGTGGCTGACCAGCGTGAAGGACAACATGCGCTTGATGTCGGTCTGCGCCACCGCGCCCAGGACGCCGGCCAGCATCGTGGCCAGCGCCACCGCCATCAGCAGCGTGGAGACCGGCCCGCCGGGGAACAGCAGCGCCTCCAGCCGGATGATCGCGTACACGCCGACCTTCGTGAGCAGCCCGGCGAACACGGCCGTGGCCGGCGCGGGCGCGGTCGGGTAGGAGTCCGGCAGCCACGCCGACACCGGGAAGATCGCCGCCTTGATCGCGAACGCCAGCAGCAGCGTCAGCTCGACCAGCAGCTTGACCTGCTCGGGCAGCGTGCCGAAGCGCTCGGCGAGCTGCGCCATCGACAACGTGCCCGTCGCGCCGTAGGTCACCGCCAGCGCGATCAGGAACAACATCGACGACGCCAGCGCCATCAGCGTGTACGTGGCCCCCGCCCGCATCCTGGACTCGGTCCCGCCGAAGGTCAGCAGCACGTACGAGCCGCTCAGCAGCATCTCGAAAGCGACGAACAGGTTGAACAGGTCACCGGACAGGAACGCGTCCGCCACGCCCGCCACCATGACCAGGAACGCCGGATGGAAGATCGCCATCGGCGCGTCGTGCTCGGCCTCGTCGTAGGCGTTGGCGATCGAGTACACCATCACGCAGAGCGTCACCGCCGACGACACCACCAGCACCAGCGTCGAGAGCCGGTCGGCCACCAGGCAGATCCCGACCGGCGAGGCCCAGCCGCCCAGCTCGGTCACCAGCGGGCCGTGCGTGTCGGCGTGCGCGAGCAGCAGCACCGACACCGCCAGCGAGATGCCCAGCGTGGTGAGGCTGATGGCCGACTGCAGGTGCCGCAGCCGGCCGCCGATCGCCAGCTTGATCCCGGCCGCCAGCAGCGGCAGCAGCACCGGCACGCACACCAGCCCGCGCAGCTCGACCAGGTCACCCACGGGCCCCGCCCTTGCCTGCCACTAGTCGTCGCCCTCCAGTTCGGGGTCGTTGGCGAGCGCCTGGCGGGCCCGCTCCTCGCGGATGGCCGCGCGCATCTGCCTGCGGGCGTCGCGCTGCCTGGCCTTGATCCGCTGGCGCAGCTCCCTCTCGCCGGCCGCCTGCTCGGCCCGCCGCCGGGTGTGCTCGCGGCGCAGCTCGTCGATGCGCTCGGCGTTGTCGCCGGCCGTGGCCTCCTCGTCCGGCGCGTCCCGCTGCCCGGCCTCCTCGAAGCCGCGTTGCAGCTCCTCCTCCGACAGCCCTTCGGCCATCCGGGTGCGCATCCACTCCTCCAGCTCGGTGTGCACGCGGGCGATCCGCCGTTCCAGGTCGGCCTCCTGCAGCCGCTCCCGCTCGGCCTGCTCGGCCTCCAGCCGGGCCAGCTCCGCCCGCTGCTCCACGACCAGCCGCCGGTAGGCGTCCTGGCGGGTGCGCAGGGCGTGGCTCAGCTCGCCGCGCCTGGCCCGCAGCCGCACGCGCCGGTCCTCGGTGTCGTCCTGGACCTCGTCGCTGCCGGTGAGCTGCCACGACCGGTGCACCATGGCCAGCACGAACGCCGTCACGCCCAGGGTGATGACGATGGCGGTGAGCACCATCGCCTGCGGCAGCGGATCGGCCATGTCCGCCACCGGCGTGCTGCCCAGGATGGGCGGCCCGCCGGCGTTCCCGCCCGCGGTGACGATCAGCAGGTTCACGCCGTTGCCCAGCACGACCACCCCGGCCAGCACCCGCACCAGGCTCCGCTCCAGCAGCAGCGTCACACCGGTCGTGATCATCACGCAGCAGCACAGGAACGGCGCCAGGGAGATCGTCACGCGCTCTCCTCCGCCTCGATCTGCCGGTCCAGCTCGGCGCCGAGGCCGCGCAGCACGTCCTGGACCATGCCGGTGACCGAGACGTACACGCCGAGGTCGAACAGCAGGCCCGTGGACACGTGCAGGCTGCCGACCAGCGGCAGGTGCACGTCGGCCGCCAGCATGTCCAGCGCCGCCCGCCCGAACAGCAGCCCGGCCAGCGCCGTGCCGGTCGACAGGGTCAGCCCGGCGCCCATCAGCACGCCCGCGTGCACCGGGACCGCCGCGGCCAGCTCGTACCGGCCGCCGGCCAGGTAGCGCACGGTGATCGCCAGCCCGGCCACGATGCCGCCGGCGAACCCGCCGCCGACCCCGCTGTGCCCGACGAACAGCAGGAACACCGAGAGCACCAGCACCGTGTGGAAGGTCAGCCGGGCCGCCACCTCGAAGGCCACGGCCCGCTGGCCGCGCGGCAGCGTCGAGGACAACCAGTGCGTGCGCTCGGCGGGCACCCGGCCGCGGTCGTCCCGCTCGATCTCGTACGTCCGGCGCCGCAGGAACACCAGGCTCGTCACGCCCAGCGTCAGCACGACCAGCACCGTGCTCTCGCCCATCGTGTCCCAGGCCCGGATGTCCAGGATGATCGCGCTGACGATGTTGCGCGCCCCCGCCTCGCGCGCCGCGGCGGGCATCAGCGACCCGACGGCCCAGGTGCTCCGCGCGCTGGTGGCCAGCATGCCCGCCCCGGTCACCACCACCCCCACGGCCAGCCCGAGCCCGAACCGGAACAGCCGCGGCAGCCGCGCCCTGACCGGGGTCACCGGCAGCCGCCGCAGCACCAGGGCGAACACCACCAGGGCCAGCGTCTCGGCCAGGAACTGGGTCAGCGCCAGGTCGGGCGAGCCGTGCGCGAGGAACAGCAGCGCGGTGCCGTACCCGATGACGCCGACGACCACGGCCAGCAGGATGTAGGCGCGGGCGAACAGCGCCAGCGCCGCCGACGCGGTGATCAGGACCGCCAGCACCGGCTGCTCCACGCGCTCCCAGGCGACGACCGGCACGTCCAGGTGCGGCACGCCGCCGTAGGCGACGGCGAACACGCCGACGCCGGTGGTGGCGGCCAGCGTGAGCAGCAGGTAGTCGGGCAGCGAACCGCGCTGGACGAAGCCCGTGGCCTGGACGGCGAACCGGTCCAGCCGGCGGACGAGCGACCAGAAGAGCTGCGTCGAGTCCAGCACGTGCAGCGCCGCGCCCGCCCTGGCCACCGGTTCCCTGGCCAGGAACAGCAGCACCCCGGCCGCCAGCGCCACCGCCGACAGCAGCAGCGCGGGGGACAGGCCGGCCCAGATCGCCAGGTGCGTGGCGTGGCCGGGGTCGCGGAAGGTGCCGGTGTAGCCCGACATCGCGCCGCCGTACCAGGAGGCGAAGGGCGCCAGCGCCAGGCCGAGCACCGCCAGCAGCGCGGCGGGCGCGAACATGGCCGCCGCCGTCCGGTGCGCCGGCGTGGCCGGCACGCCGGGCTTGGCGGCGAAGGCCCCCCACAGGAACCGCAGCGTGTACGCCGCCGTCAGCGCCGACCCCGCCACCACCCCCGCCAGCACGAGCGGCCGGTCCAGCAGCGACTCCAGCGCCGCCTCCTTGCCGGCGAACCCCGCGAACGGCGGCAGCCCCGCCATCGACGCCCCCGCCAGCACCGCGGCCGCGCACACCCACGGCATCGACCGGCCGACCCCGCTCAGCTCGCGCAGCTCACGGGTGCCGGTCGCATGGTCGACGACGCCCACGACCAGGAACAGCGCGGCCTTGAACAGCGCGTGCGCGGCCAGCATGCCCACCCCGGCCAGCGCCGCGCCCCGGGTGCCCACGCCGAACAGCGTGATCAGGAAACCGAGCTGGCTGACCGTGCCGTAGGCCAGCAGCCGTTTCAGGTCCGTCTCGCGCAGCGCCCGCCAGCCGCCCAGCAGCATCGTCAGCACGCCGAGCGGCACCGCGACCGCCCGCCACAGCGGCACGTCCCCGAACGCCGGCCCGAGCCTGGCCACCAGGTACACCCCGGCCTTGACCATGGCCGCCGCGTGCAGGTACGCCGACACCGGCGTCGGCGCCGCCATCGCGGCCGGCAGCCACGTGCTGAACGGGAAGATCGCCGACTTCGACAGCGCCCCGGCCAGCACCAGCACCAGCCCGGCGGCCAGCGGGCCCGCCTGCGGCGGCCGGGCGACGACCCCCGACAGCGCGTACGTGCCCGCCGCCTGCCCGACCACCACGAACCCGGCCAGCATCGCCAGCCCGCCCAGCGTGGTCACCGTCAGCGCCTTCATCGCGGCCCGCCGGCCCGCCCGGCTCTCCGGGTCGTAGCCGATCAGCAGGTAGGAGAAGACGGTGGTCAGCTCCCAGAAGACGTACAGCAGGAGCAGGTTGTCGGCCGTGACCAGCCCCAGCATCGACCCGGCGAAGGCGGCCATCGCGCCGCCGTAGCGGCCCAGCCCGTCGTCGCCGGCCGGGAAGTAGCGCACGCTGTAGACCAGGACCAGCACGCCCACACCGGTGACCAGCGCCATCATCAGCAGGGTCAGCGAGTCGGCCCGGAAGGACAGCTCCAGCCCGAGCGCGGGCGCCCAGCGGGTGTCCTCCCGCGCCGGCAGCCCCCGCACCCCCAGCCACACCGTGTACGCGAAACCGGCGCCGGGCGCCACGGCCAGCAGCAGGAAGGAGGCCCGTCCCATGCGCCGGGCCAGCCAGGGAGCGCAGACCGCCGCGAGCGCGTGCAGGACCAGCAGCGACTCCATGGGCTCCTCGGGCGGGAATTTCCGGCTACGTCCGCCCAATCTCTCCCGCCCGGTCGTGCCCGCCGCGCAGGCGCGGCCAGGGTTGACCCGAACGTCACCAGTCCCTCACCCGCCCATGAGCGGGTGAGGGAGCGGGGCCCACGCCCTCAGACCCTCGCGCAGGCTCCCGGGCGCGGCGCGCGAGCCGTGATCACGTACCGGTCGATCTGCCGGTCCAGGCAGGACGAGCTTCCCTTGTACGCCGTGTGCCCGTCGCCGTCGTGGGTCAGCAGCACGCCGTGCTCCAGCTGCCCGGCCAGCCGCCTGGCCAGCTCGTACGGCGTGGCCGGGTCACGCGTCGTGCCCACCACCACGATCGGCGGCGACCCGTGGGCGCGCACCTTCCTGGTGAACCCCTTGCCCTTGACCGGCCAGTACGCGCAGCGCTGCTCGGGATGGTCCAGGCAGTTGACGGCCGTCAGCGCCTCGGTGCTGTTGTCGTAGCTGCCGTCGGGACGGCGTCCGTGGTTGACGTCGGCCAGGGCGAGCATGGCCGTGCCGTCGCCCTTGAAGGCGAGGGTGAGCGCCTGGCGCAGGTAGGGCCAGCTGTCCCTGGCGTACATGGCCTGGTTGACGCCCGCGCGCAGGATGGCCTCGTTGACCTGCCTGCTGTCGCCGTCGTTGCGCAGCGGCGCCCGGTCGGCCCGCTTGTAGAGCGCCTCCAGCCGCCTGGTCGCGGCGGCGACGGTGTGCCGGGGGAACGGGCAGTCCCTGGCCCTGAAGCAGTCGCGCAGGAACGACTCGCGGGCCAGCCGGAACCCCCGCTCCTGCGCCGCGCCGAACTCGGCCAGCGTCTGGCCGGGGTCCTCGGCGCCGTCGAGCACCATGGCGCGGATCCGGGTGGGGAACAGGTCGGCGTAGCGGGCGCCCAGGTAGGTGCCGTAGGAGAAGCCGAAGTAGGTCAGGCGGGCCTCGCGCAGGGCGGCCCGCATCACGTCCAGGTCGCGGGCCACCTCGCCGGTGCCGACGTGCGCGAGCAGCTGCTTGCCGGAGTTGGTGGCGCAGCCCTGGGCGAAGATCTTCATCCACGCCTTGGCCCGCTTGACCTCGGCCGCGTTGTCGGGGGTGGGGTCGGCGGCGAAGTAGGCGTCCAGGCCGAGGGGGGACAGGCAGCGCACGGGGGCGGAGGCGCCCACGCCGCGCGGGTCGAAGCTGACCACGTCGAAGTGCTGCCGGACGGCGGCCGACATGACGGTCTTGTCGGCCTTCAAGATGGTCGTGCCGGCGCCGCCGGGGCCGCCGAAGTTCAGCACGATCGAGCCGATCCGCCGGCCGGTCGCGGGCAGCCGGACCATGGCGATCCCGATCCGCCGGCCGCCGGGCTTCGCGTAGTCGAGGGGCACCGTCAATTTCGCGCACTGGAACCCGCTGCCGCACCCCGACCAGGCCAGGCGTTGACCGTAATAGGCGTTGAGCCCGCCGTTCGCGGCCGCGGCCGCGGCTCCGGAGAGGCCGGCCGCGGCGATCAGACCTGCGAGTACGGGGGAAAGAATCGTGATTAAACGTCGCATAATCAAAAGTTGACGGGAATACCTTGCGAGCCCCTTTAAGCGTGGTGGCACAGATCATTTGCAAGAAGCGCGCCGGGCTGGGTATCGAGCAGGTCATCCGCACGACTACCAGGGGGAACAGGCCGCCATGTCGAAGCAGAACCGTCCCGTCGAGGGCGAGCACAAATACGAGCAGCACGTCACCTCGACCGACGAGCACGAGGAGCGGCCCGGCCGCAGCCTCGTCACCACCGACCACGACGTGATCCAGGAATGGGCGCAGGAACGCGGCGCCAAGCCCGCGACCGTGCCCGGCACCGAGCACCAGGGCAGGGCGGGCGTGCTCCGCTTCGACTTCCCCGGCTACGGCGGGGACGACCTGGCGGAGATCACCTGGGAGGAGTGGTTCGAGACCTTCGACCAGCGGAAGCTGAACTTCATCTACCAGGAGCACAAGAAGGACGGCAAGCAGAGCAACTTCTTCCGGCTGGAGAACCCGGACCGCGAGGACGCCTGAACCCCGGAGGGGCGGGCCCGCCCCCGCCCGCCCGCCGGACTCAGCCGCTCCTGGAGAAGCCCGCCGTCCGGCCGCGCTCAGGAAGGGCCGTCGTTCAGCCGCCTTCGGAGACCCGGCGGGTGACCTCGTCGGCCAGCCGGTCGAGGGAGCGGTCGAGCAGCTCGCGCACCTCGCCGACCCTGGCGCTGGAGGCGGGCTCGTCGAGCAGCGACAGGTGCACGGTCACCTCGCTCGTGCCGGCCGCCGAGTCGGACACCTGCAGCCAGCCCGCGTAGTCGGGGTGGTCGCGGCCGCCCCACTCCACCCGGAGCTGGTCCTCCTGGGCGCGGAACAGCCCCTCGTGCCGCCCGCTGCCGGGCACCAGCTCGCCGCCCGCCTCGACGGTGCCCGCCCCGCCGTCGCCGACCCACAACCCCTGCGGCAGCCACCGGTCCATCAGCTCGACGTCGGACGCCACCCCGAACACGATCATGCTGTCGGCCGGCATCCCGCGCGTCGCCTCGATCTCCGCCATCACAGGCCCCCGTCCTCCCCGTATGCCGCCGTACCGGGCGCGGACCGCGCCGCCTGCCACCGGCAGCCGAACGCGGCGACCATACCCGTGGCATCTGCTCGCAAACCGGCCCCCGCGGTGCCCGTCTCTGCCACTACGGTGGCTCCGGTGAAACCGCGGCGAGAGGGGAGAACGGCGCGATGGCGGAGCTGCCACGAGTGCCGCCGGAGATGTTCCGGTTCGCCACCACTGAGCGGGCGGATCTGCACACGGCCCTCCTCGGCGTCCTCGGCGCCGCCGCCGAGCGCCTGGAGCCCGCGCTGACCGCCGGCGAGGTCCGCGACCGGCTGCGCGACCGCGGCTGGTACGCCCCCGTCGGCGACCACGACCTCACCGGCGCGCTGCGGCAGCTCGCCGGCTGGCGGCTGGTCGAGGTCGTCTTCGACCACGCCGCCGGCTTCGCCACCGCCGAGGAGTACGAACGCGGGAACCTGCGCTACGCCCTGACCGCCCAGGGCGAGGCCGCCCACGCCGGGCTGCGGCAGGCGTCGGCGACGCTGGCCACCGCGACACTTTCCTCGGGGGGCGCGCTCCACACCGCCGTGCTCGACGCCGTCGCCGACCGGCTGGAGGAGCTGGAGGCGCTGCTGGCCGACCCCGACCCCGGCCGCGACCGACGGGTGTTCACCTGCCTGCGGGAGCTGGAGTGCGACCTCGACGGGCTGCGCCGCGACACCGTGCGGCTCAACGGCGAGCTGCGGCGGCTGCTGCGCGCCGACGGCGCCGGCGTTGGCACGTTCCACGAGGCCGAGGCGGCCACGGTGGCCTACCTTCAGGAGTTCCTGACCGGGCTGGAGCAGCGCGGCGAGACGGTGGCGCGGGCGCTGCGCGGCGTGGCCGCCCGGGGCGTCGGCGTCCTGCACACCCGGGCCCTGGCCGGCGCCGACCTGCCCCGGATCCCCGGAACCGACCCGGCCACGCCGTGGCTGGCCGCCCGCGCCGCCGCCTGGGCCGAACTGCGCCAGTGGTTCGACCCGGCCCTCGTCCCGGCCCCCGAGAGCGGCGGCACCAGAAGCGGCGGCACCGGGAGCGGGGGGACCGGGAGCGGCGGCACCGGGAGTGGCGGCACCGGGAGCGGCGGCACCGGGAGTGGCGGGACCGGGAGCGGGGGGACCGGGAGCGGGGGCGGGCCCCGGTTGCGGCGGCTGCAGGAGGTCGCGGGCGAGGCCATCGTCACCCTGCTCGGGCTGCTCGACCGCGTCACCGCCGCCCGCCGCCCCGCCTCCGGCGCCGCCGCCGACTTCCGCGCGCTGGCCCGCTGGTTCGCCACCGCGCCGGCCGAGGACGACGCCCACCGCCTCTGGGACGCCGCCTTCGGCCTCGGCCCCGCCCGGCACGCCCACCTCGGGCACGCCGACGCCGAGCTCGTCCCGGCCGGGACGAGCTGGGCGGAGGCCGGGCCGGTGGCGGTCTCGGCGCTGCTGCGCTCGCGGGGCAGGACCGAGCGCATGGGCCGTACCGGGCGGGTGCGCGACGTGGCCGCCCTGCGCGCCGAGCGCCGCGCCCGCGCCGAGAAGGAGCACGCCGGGCTGGAGGCCGCCTGGCGGGCGCTGGCCACCACCGGCTCGGTCCGGCTGTCCCAGCTCGGCACGCTCGACCACGACACCCTCGGCCGGCTGCTCGACCTGCTGGGCCGGGCCCTGGCCGCCCGTCCCGACGCCACCGGCCTGCGCCGGGCCGTCACCTCCGACGGCCGGGTCGAGGTCGTCCTGCGGGCCCCCGGCGACGGCGCGGTCGCGGTGCTGCGCACCTCCGAGGGCTGGTTCCGCGGCCCCGACTACCTGCTCGACGTGCGCTCCCCGGGCGCCCGCGACCACGGGAGGGCCGAAGGGGCATGAGCAGCCTGGCCAACCAGCTCGTCAGGGCCGAGAAGGAGGAGATCGCCCGCGCGATCAGGACCCTCCTCGCCCGGCCCTTCCTGACGGCGGACGACGAGCCCGCCGCCTTCGCGGTGATCAGGAAACGGCGGGAGCCGCTGACCCGGTGGTTCGACTACTTCTGCGGCTGGCGGCTGGTCGTGGAGCCCCGCGAGGGCTACGCCCGCCTGGTCAAGGTCGGGTCGCGGCCGACGGCCACCCGCCCGGCCCGCCGCCGCGCCGGCGGCCCGCCGTTCGACCGCCGCCGCTACACACTGCTGTGCCTGTGCGCGGCCGAACTGCTCGCCGCGCCGGTCACCACGATCGGCATGCTGGCCGGACGGGTGGCGCGGGCGGCGGCGGTCGAGCCCGGCGTGCCGCCGTTCGACCCGGTCAGCGCCGACGAGCGGGCCGCCTTCGTCGACGCGCTCGAACTGCTCGAACGGCACGGCGCGCTCACCCCCACCGACGGCACGACCGACGCCTACCTCGGCGACGAGGAGGCCAAGGTGCTCTACCGCGTGGACACCACCCGCGTGATCAGGCTGCTGGCCGCGCCCGTCCCGCCCTCCCGCCTGCCCGGCGCGGCCGGCGACCCGGCGGCTCCCACCGTGGCTCCCACCGTGGCTCCCACCGCGGCGCTCACCGTCGAGGCCCGTTACGGCGGCGACGAGCCCACGGAGACCCAGCGCGCCCTGTGGGCCCGCCACTCCGTCATCCGCCGCCTGCTCGACGAGCCCGTCGTCTACCGCGACGAGCTGACCCACGCCCAGGCCGCCTACGCCGCCTCGCTCACCGGCCGCCGGATGATCCGCAGGGCCGCCGAGGAGGCCGGGTTCGTGCTGGAGGAACGCGCCGAGGGGCTGCTGCTCGTCGACACCGAAGCCGTCGCCACCGACACGAGGTTCCCCGACGACGGCGGCCCCGCAAAGGTCGCCGCCCTGCTGCTGCTCGACCTGCTGGTCACCGCCGGTCCGCTGCCCGCCGGACGCCTCGACGAGGAGGCCGCCGAGCTGCTGCGGCGCTTCCCCCAGTGGGCCAGGGCCTACCAGTCGGACGGCGGCGCGCCCCGCCTCGCGGCCGACGCGCTGGAGGCGCTCGCCATGTTCGGGCTGGCCCGCCGCACCGGCGACCGGGTGGCCGCCCTGCCCGCCGGAGCCCGCTACCGGGTCGATCGCGGCCCGGCCGACACGGAGGACGCATGACCGTCACCGAGCTCACGCCCGCCCGCACCGCCCCGGGCATGGACCGGCGCTGGATGCCCGTACGCGCCGGGATCCTCAACGTGTGGCGCTACCACGACGAGGTGTTCGAGTTCCACCGGGGCAGGCTGCTGCTGCGCGGGCCCAACGGCAGCGGCAAGTCCAAGGTGCTGGAACTGCTGCTGCCGTACGTGCTGGACGCCAGCCTCAAACCCAGCAGGCTGTCCACGTTCGGCGGCACCGAGCGGACCATGCACTGGAACCTCATGGGCGAGGGCGCGAGCGGCGTCACCCGCGTCGGCTACGTCTGGCTGGAGTTCCAGCACGCCGACGGCCGCTGGTTCACCTGCGGCGCCCGCCTCCAGGCCACCGCCCACACCAAGAACGTCACCGCCGCCTACTTCACCACCGGCTCCCGCGTCGGACTGCCCGGCGGCGTCCGGCTCACCGGCGACGGCGGCCAGCCGCTGACCAGGGCCCAGCTCGCCGACGAACTGGGCGAGGCCGGAACGGTCCACGAGTCCGCCGACGCCTACCGCGCCCTCGTGCGCCGCACCCTCTACACCGGGCTCAACGAGCAGCGCTACGACTGCCTGCTCACCGCGCTGCGCCAGCTGCGCACCCCCAAACTGTCCGAACGCCTCGACCCCGGCCTGCTGTCCGACCTGCTGTCCAGCGCCCTGCCGCCGCTCGGCGAGGGCGAGATCCACGAGATCGCCGACGGGTTCGAGCGGCTCGACCGGCAGCGCGAGGAGCTGCGCCTGCTCGACCGCGACGTGCAGGAGGCCGACCGGCTGGCCGACGTCCAGCGCGGCTACGCCCAGAAGGTGCTGCGCGCGGCCGCCGCCGCGGCCCTGGACGCCGGGCGGGCCGTCGACGCCCTCGCCGCCGAGGTCAAGGCCGGACGGGAGGCGCTCAAGCAGGCCGGCGACGAGCTGGCCGCCGCGGCCGTCCGGCTGTCGGAGGAGGAGGCGCAGGAGCTGGCCCTGGCCGCGCAGATCGACGGGCTGAAGGAGAGTGAGGCGTACCGGTCCGGGCGCGACCTGCACCGGCTGCGCACGCAGGCGCGCGAGGTGCACGAGTCGGCGGCCCGGCTGCGCGACCAGGCCGGGGCGGCGGCCCGCGGCGCGTCGGCCAGGCAGGAGCTGTCGTTGCGCGCGGCGGCCGTCGCCCGTGCCGCCACCGGCCTGGCCGACCGCGCCCGCGCCGAGGCCCGCCGGGCCGCCGAGCGCGCCGGGCTGCTCTCGGTCCACCTGGAGTGCGAACGCCCGGTTCCGGATCATTCGGGCGCTCAGCCGGGCGGCGAGGGGGAGCGGGGCGACGACGGCGAGGAGTCCGTGCGCCGTGCCCGCGAGCTGCTGCGCGCCGCCGTCACCAGCCGCGCCGGGCAGATCCGCGAGGTCGCGGCGGCGGCCGTCGAGCACGAGGAGGCGATCGGCCGCCGCACCACCGCCGAGCACGACCGCGACCGCGTCCGCGACGACCTGGCGGCCGCGACCGCCGCCCACGACCAGGCCGGCGCGACCCGCGACGAGCGCGCCCGCGACCTGGCCGCCGCCTTGGAGGAGTGGGCCCGCGGCTGCGCCCACCTCCGGCTCGACCCCGAGGAGCTGGCCGGCCTCGCCGACCGGTCCGACCAGGCCGACGAGCTGGTCGGCGCGGCGCGCACGGCGGCCGCGGTCCGGCTGGCCGCCCGCGAGCACCACCTGACCGGTCTGCGCGACCGGCTGCACGCCGAACGCGCCGAACTGGCCCGCGAACGCGAACGCCTGGCCGACCGGACCGCCCTGGAGCCGCCCCCCTCGCCCGTCCGCCCCGCCTCCCGCTCCGGACGGCCCGGCATGCCGCTGTGGCGGGCGCTCGCCTTCCGCTCGGGCGTCGACCCGGTCACCCAGGCGGGCGTCGAGGCGGCGCTCGAAGCCTCGGGCCTGCTCGACCTGTGGCTGCTGCCCGACGGCGGCATGGACCCCGGCGAGCACGACGCCTTCGCCGCCTCCGCCCTGGCCCGGCCCGCGCCCGGCCACAGCCTGGCCGCCGTGCTGTCCGCCCAGCCGGGCGCGCCCGTCTCGGCCGAGCGGGTGCTCGCGGGCGTCGCCTTCGCCCCTACGGCGCTCGGCCTCGACCACCCGGCGGCCGTCGGCGCCGACGGCACCTGGCGGCTCGGCCCGGCCGCCGGGCGCTGGGTCAAGCCGGAGCCCGCCTACATCGGCGACGCCGCCCGCGAGCGCGCCCTGCGCCGCCGCGTCGCCGAGCTGGACGACCGGCTCTCCGACCTGGCCGGCACGATCGCCGAGTGCGACCACCTGTTCAGGGTGCTGGCCGGCGACCGCGACACGCTCGCGGCCGAGCTGCGGCGGCGGCCCGACCGCAGGCCGTACGACGGGGCCGCGCGGGCGCTGGACGCGGCCGTGGCCAAGGTGGCCCTGCTGGAGGACCAGCTCCGCGCGCACGAGCAGCGCCTGCACGAGCGCGAGAAGGAGGTGGGCAGGTCGCTGCGCCGGCTCACCGAGCTGGCCGCCCGGCACGCCCTGCCCGCCGCCCGGCCCGCGCTCGACCGCCTGGAGGCCGCCCTGCGCGCCGCCGAGACCACCGGCGCCGTCTGGCACGACCGGCGCGGCGACGCCCGCGCGGCCAGGGAACGCGCCGGCCAGGCGGCCGAGACCGCCCGCGAGTACCAGGACCTGGCCGTACGGGCGATGGAACGGGCCGAGGAGGCGGCCGACGCGGCCGTCGTGCTGGCCGAGAAGCTGGCCGCCGTCGAGCCTGCGGCCGGCGGCGAGGACCTTGACCTGCTCGGCCGGCTCCAGGACGCCCAGACCGCCCACCAGGGCTGCCGCCGCCGGATCCGGACGATCCACGACGACACGGCCCGGCTCAACGCCCGCCTCGGACGGCTCAGGGGCGAGCTGGGTCAGGCCGAGGAGAAGCACGCCGAGGCCGGGCGCGTCCGCGAGGCGGTCTGCGAACGCCTGCGCCGCCTGCTGGCCGGCCACCTGGCCGCCGACGCCGGCCTGCCGGCCGGGCCCGCCCCCGACGCCGGGGTGCGGGCGGTGCTGGAGGCGGCCGGGGACGTGGCCGGGCGGCTCGCCGCGGTGCCCCACGAGCAGCGGACCGTCAGGGAGGCCGAGGCCCGCCTGCGGGACGCCTTCCACCACGCCAGGGAGGTCCTGGCCGGCCGCGCCGAGCTGGAGCTGGCCCCCGACGAGGATGTCCAGGTGCTGACCGCCACCGCCGGCGGCGTGCGGGCGGGCGCGGCGGCGCTGGGCAGGGCGCTGCGCGGCGAGCGCGACGAGCGGCGCGGCGACATCACCGAGGCCGAGCGCGACCTGTTCGACCGCACGCTCGCCGGTGACACGCGGCGGCACCTGGCCGACCGCATCCGCCAGGCCGCCGCGCTGGTCGAGGGCATGAACCAGCGGCTCGAACGCGTCCGGACGGCCTCGGGGGTCGCGGTGCGGCTGGTGTGGCAGGTCGATCCCACCCAGTCGCCGGCCACCCGGGCGGCCCGCGAGCTGCTGCTGCGCGACCCGGCCGGGCTGAGCGAGGCCGACCGCGAGGCCCTGTACGCCTTCTTCCGTGACCGCGTCGAGGAGGCGCGCGCCGACAACTCCTCGGCCGGCTGGGAGGACCAGCTCATGAAGGTGCTCGACTACACGTCCTGGCACCGGTTCGTGGTCCGCCTCGACCGCGGCGACGGCCAGGGCTGGCAGGACCTGACCAGGAAGCTGCACGGCGCCCTGTCCGGCGGCGAGAAGGCCATCGCCCTGCACCTGCCGCTGTTCGCCGCCGTGGCCGCCCACTACCGCACCGACCCCGGCTGCCCCCGGTTCATCCTGCTGGACGAGGTGTTCGTGGGCGTCGACCGGGCCAACCGCGGCCAGGTCTTCGACCTGCTGGTGAACCTCGGGCTCGACCTCGTGCTCACCTCCGACCACGAGTGGTGCGAATACCGCGAGCTGGACGGCATCGCCATCCACCAGCTCATCACCGGCGACGGCGACGACGCGGTGACCACGGCCCGCTTCGTGTGGAACGGCTACCGGACCGTCGCCACCGAGACCCTTGATTAGAAAGGTTCTTTACCACCAGCGATCGCGTCCGTATGGTGGGGGCAACCCTCGGGAGGCGGTCATGAAGATCCGCACCGCTGCGGTCGTGCTGACGACCCTGCTCGCCCTGTCGGTCCCTGCCTCGGTGACCGTCTCGCCCAGTGCCACGGCGGCGGCCGCCGTCGCCTTCGGCGCGATCGTGCCCGCTCCGGTGAGCGCGGTCCCGGCGGCGGGGGTGACGTACCTGATCACCGCCGCGACCGCCCTTTACTCCGACGCGCCCGAGGTGGGCGAGCAGCTCGCCGCGCGGTTGCGCCGCTCCACCGGCTATCCGGTCCCGATCGTGACCGCCCCGCCGGCGGACGGGATCGCGCTGCGGCTGGGCACGGTGGCCGGCGGTGAGGAGGCGTACCAGCTCGACGTGACCGCCACCGGGATCGTCGTGCTGGCCAACGCGCCCGCCGGGCTGTTCAACGGCGTGCAGACGCTGCGGCAACTGCTCCCGTACGCCGCCGAGGCCGGCACGGTGCAGCCGGGCCCCTGGCCGGTGCCCGGCGGGCGGGTCGTGGACCGGCCGCGCTACCCCTGGCGGGGCGCGATGCTCGACGTGGCCAGGCACTTCTTCCCGGTGGACGCGGTCGAGCGGTACCTCGACCAGATCGCGCTCTACAAGATCAACCGCCTGCACCTGCACCTGTCCGACGACCAGGGCTGGCGCATCGCGATCGACTCCTGGCCCCGGCTGGCCTCCTACGGCGGCGGCACGGCGGTCGGCGGCGATCCCGGCGGCTTCTACACCAAGGCCCAGTACCAGGAGATCGTCGCCTACGCCGCCGCGCGGAACATCACCGTGATCCCGGAGATCGACATGCCGGGGCACACCAACGCCGCCCTCGCCTCCTACGGCGAGCTCACCTGCGACGGCGTCGCCCCGCCGCGCTACACCGGCACGGACGTCGGGTTCAGCTCGCTGTGCACGTCCAAGGAGCTCACCTACACCTTCGTGGACCAGGTGATCGGCGAGCTGGCCGCGCTCACCCCGGGCCCGTACCTGCACATCGGCGGGGACGAGGCGTCCTCCACGACGCCGGCCGACTACCGGGCGTTCGTCGACCGGGCGCAGGGCATCGTGGCCGCCCACGGCAAGACCGTGATCGGCTGGCACGACGTCGTCAACGCCACCCCGCTGCCCTCCACGGTCGTCCAGTACTGGGGCAGCGACCCCACCGAGACGGCGGTCTCGACGGCGGGCCGGAAGGTCGTCATGTCCCCGGCGAGCCGCGCTTACCTGGACATGAAGTACAACCGGCGCACCCCGCTCGGCCAGACCTGGGCGGGCACGATCGAGGTCAAGGACGCCTACGGCTGGGATCCCGGCGCCTACCTCAGAAGGCTCCCGCCCGAGCAGGTGCTCGGCGTCGAGGCGCCGCTGTGGACCGAGACGCTCAGGACGTCGGCCGACCTCGAATACATGGCCTTCCCCCGCCTGCCCGCGCTCGCCGAACTGGGCTGGTCCCCTTCCGCCACGCGCGACTGGACCGCGTTCCGGCAGCGGCTGGGCGCGCAGGGCCCGCGCTGGCGCGTCATGGGGATCGCCTACTACCGCTCCACCCAGATCGCCTGGCCCTCCGGTTCGTAGGAGCCCCCTCAGGAGCTGCGCATGTCACGATCGATCAGATGCGTCCTGGCCGTGCTCGTCCTGCTGCTCGCCTCGGGGGTGGTGAGCGCCGGCAGCGCCGTCGCGGCGGCCGGTTCGACCGAGCTGGCCTCGGGCTGGGCGCTGCGCCCGGCCACCGGCCTCGCCGACACCGGCGCGGCGATCTCCACGCCCGGGTACGCCACCACCGGCTGGCACCCGGTCACCCTGCCCTCGACCGTCCTGGCCGGGCTGGTCGCGAACGGCGTCTACCAGGACGTCTACTTCGGCCAGAACCTCAAGAACGTGCCCGACCTGACCACCCAGGACTGGTGGTTCCGCGGCGAGTTCACCGCCCCGGCCACGGCCCCCGGCCAGGTGTACTGGCTGCGTTTCAAGGGCCTCAGCTACCGCGCCCAGATCTGGCTGAACGGCGTGCAGTTGGACGCCGCGGCCGTGGGCACGTTCGTCGGCCACGAGTACGACGCCACCGCCGCGATCCGGCCCGGCGCGGTCAACGCGCTGGCCGTCAAGGTCACCCCGCCGCGCCACGACTGCAAGGACCTGTCCACCTGCACGGTCGACTGGAACCCCGAGGCCCCCGACATGAACGCGGGCATCTGGAACACGACCCTGCTGGACACCACGGGCCCGGTGGCCCTGCGCGACCCGTACGTGCGGACCACCCTGTCCGGCGCCGCCGCCGACCTATCCGTCTACGTGGACGCCGTCAACGCGACGAACGCCCCCGTCACCACCACGGTCAGCGGCACGATCACCAAGGCGGGCCGGCCCGACCTCACCTTCTCCCAGGCCGTCACGCTGGCCGCCCGCGAGCGCAAGGAGGTCGCCTTCGCGCCCCTGCACGTGAGCGATCCGGTGCTGTGGTGGCCGTACCAGTTCGGCAGCCCCGAGCTGTACCGCCTGACGGTCAGCGCGGGCGCCTCCGACAGCAAGACCATCGACTTCGGCATCCGCCAGGTCACCGACTACCGCACCACCGTCAACGGCACCTCGTTCGCCGGATACAAGATCAACGGCCGGCCGATCCTGCTGCGCGGCGGCGGGTACGTGTGGGACCTGATGCAACGCTGGGACACCAGGACGAACGCCGCCCACATCGCCTACGTCAAGGACATGGGCCTGAACACCATCAGGCTGGAGGGCACCCTCGGCAACGAGGAACTGTACGACATGGCCGACAAGGCGGGCATCCTGGTCATGCCGGGCTTCGTCTGCTGCAGCGCCTGGGAGGACGACAGCGCCTGGACCGCCGAACAGGAACAGGTCGCCCGCGCCTCGCTGGACAGCCAGCTCCGCTCGCTGCGCCACCACGCCTCGGTGTTCCTGTGGACCTACGGCAGCGACCAGCCGCCGACGGCCGCGCACCTGGCCGCGTACAAGAGCGTGGCCACGGCCCTGCACTGGCAGAACCCCACCCTGGACAACGTCGCCACCTGGTCCAACGCCGACGCCGGCATGAAGATGGACGGCCCGTACGTGTGGGAGCCGCCGGTGCTGTGGTGGGACGAGAGCCGCAGCGGCGGCGCGTACGGCAGCACGGGGGAGGAGGGCACCGAGTCGCCACCGCCCCTGGAGACGCTGCAGCGCTTCCTCGCGCCCGCCGACGTCTGGCCCATCGGGACGGCGTACAACTACCACGCCGGCAAGCCGGGCAGCGTGTTCGACACCATCGCCCCCTACAGCACCGGCCTGGCCAAGCGCTACGGAACGCCCGCCTCCGCCGCCGACCAGTCCCGCAAGTCCGAGGCGCAGAACTACGAGAACGCCCGCGCCTTCTTCGAGGCGTGGAGCGCCAGGCAGCACGTGCGCTCGTTCGGCTCGATCTTCTGGATGCTGAACAACGCCTGGCCGTCGGTCCACTGGAACCTCTACGACTACTACCTCAAGCCCGGCGGCGGCTACTTCGGCACCAAGAAGGCCACCGAACCCGTGCACATCGCCTACGACTACCTGACCCGGGCCGTCCACGTGGTCAACTCGACCCTCACCACGCGCTCCGGGCTGACCGCCACGGTGTCCGTGCACAACCTGCCGGACCTGGCCCAGCAGTACACCGCCTCGGCCCCCGTCACCGCCACGGCCAACGCGGGCGTCCAGGTGCTGACGATCCCGGCGCTGACCGGGCTGTCGCGGACGTACCTGATCAGGCTCCAGCTCAAGGACGCCGCCGGCGCGAAGGTCAGCGACAACGTCTACTGGTACTCCACCGCGCCCGACACGCTCGGCAACAAGAGCAACTGGTACCGCACCACGCCGAAGACCTACGCCGACCTCACCGGCCTGAACGCCCTGCCCGCCGCCGACGTCGCCGCCACCGGCGTCCGCGCCGTCTCCGCCGGGACCGAGACCGTCACGATCACCCTGCGCAACCCGTCCGGCCTGGCCTTCCTCGTGCGCCCGGAGGTGGTCGCGGACGGGCGCGAGGTCGTCCCGGTGACCTACACCGACAACTACGTCACGCTGTGGCCGGGGGAGACCACGACCATCACGGCCACGTACCGCACGAGCGACCTCGGCGGCCGGCAGCCGGCGCTCCGCGTGCGCGGCTACAACGTCCCCACCACGACCGTCCCCCTCACCTGACCCGCCTCCCCGACCCCGAGGCCCGCCTTCTCCGTCCATCTCGCCTTCTCGTCCACCAGGCCCGCCGCCCCGGGCGGGATCCCGGTCGCTTGCCGGGGTCCCGCGCGGGCGGCGGTCAGGGGGTTGCCAGCGCGTCGGCCCAGGGCGGGTTCGCGCCCGCCACCGAGCACGTCAGCGCCGACACCCGGGCCGCGAAGGACGCGGCGGCCACGGCGGTGTCCAGGTCGAGGCCGTCGAGCCGGCCGCCGAGCAGGCCGCGCGCGCCCAGGTCGTGCAGGAGCCCGGCGGTGAAGGAGTCGCCGGCGCCGACCGTGTCCACGACGACGACCTCCGGCGCCCGCACCTCCGCCCGTTCGCCGTCGAGGGACACCAGCGCGCCCGCCGCCCCGCGGGTCACCACGACGAGCCGGGCCCCGGCGGCGTGCCAGGTGTCGCAGGCGCGTTCCACCGGCACGCCGGGCATCAGGAAGCGCAGGTCGTCCTCGCTGAGCTTGAGCAGGTCGGCCCACCGGCACCAGCGCTCGACCCGGTAGTCCTCGCGGGCGGCGAGAGTGGGCCGCACGTTGGGATCCACCGAGACGGTGGCCCGCGCGGCGGCCGCGCGCGCGAACTCCTCGACCGCCGCCCGGCCCGGCTCCCTCACCAGCGCCAGCGACCCGGTGTGCAGGCAGGCGGCCGGGCCGAGCCGGGCCGGGGTCAGCTCGTCCCGGCTCCACTGCCAGTCGGCGGTGCCGCCCGCGTAGAAGGTGTAGGCGGCCTGGCCGCCGTCGTCGAGCGCGGCGACCGAGAGCGTGCTCGGCTCCGCGGCCTCGACGGCCGCCGACAGGTCCACGCCCGAGGACGCCAGCCGTTCACGGAACAGCGCGCCGAACACGTCGCCGGAGATGCGTCCGAGGAAGCGGGCCGGCGTGCCGAGCCTGGCCAGCGCCACCGCCGTGTTGGCCGGGCCGCCGCCCGGCAGCACCCGCAACCCGAGCTCGCCGCCCTGCCCTGCGCCACCTGCCACGCCACCTGCCGCGCTGCCTGTCGCGGTGGTGAAGCCGTCGGCGACGCACTCGCCCAGAACAGCGATCATCGAGCCTGCCTTCCTGGCGCGCGCCGCCGATGCACCGTACGCCCCGGGCGGCATCGACGTCTCCGGATGGGAGCTCATCATCGCAGCCCGGCCGCCTTCCCCGCCCCTGTCGGCTCCGGGGCCGCGTCCGGCGTGGTGCGGGCCCGTCAGGTGCGCTGGTCGCCGTCCTTCAGGTGGCCGGGCAGGCCGGTGTTCGGGACGTCGAGCTGCCGGGCGTACCGGTCGTTCAGCTCCGGCCAGCCGAAGCCGACCGCCGCCGCACCCCGGATCGGCGGGATCGGCCGCCCTTCGAGCAGCCTGTCGGCCACGTCGAGGCAGAGGTGCCATCCGGCCGCCACCTTCGGCAGCAGGTCGCGGTCCAGGACGGTGTGCCGCAGCGTCAGACGCGTGCCGCCGCCGGTCGCCGCCAGCTCCCACCGCAGCAGGTCGGTGCCGAACGTGTACTCCAGCAGCGTCTGCGGCTGGACGCGGACGACCTCGGCCACCAGGTCCTGAGGCTTCTCGTCGTCGATCATCGTGAGGGTCGCGCCACCGGCCACGGAAAGATCACGGTCGGCGGTGTACGGCGCCCACGCCGCGAGCTGTCCGGGCTCGGTCAGCGCCCGCCACACCTTCTCCGGCGGATGCCGCAGGTCGCGGACGAAGACGAGGGTCCAGCGACCTTCCGTCACCTCGCTGCCGACCTGGGCCGGCGGGCTCGGGCGGTACGCGTCTGGGGTCATGGCTGCTCCAGGTTGTCGAGATGGCGCTCAAGGGCGTCGAGATGCGTGTCCCACAGGGCCCGGTACGGCTGTAGCCAGTCGTCCAGCGCCTGGAAGGGGCCGGCGTGCAGGCGGTAGATGCGCCGCTGCGCCTCGGTGCGGCAGGTGACGAACCCGGCCTCCCTGAGCACCTTCAGCTGCTTGGACACCGTGGGCTGGCTGACATCGAGCGCCTCGACCAGCTCGTTCACACTGCTCTCGGCCATCCGGAGCCGATCGAGGATCCGACGCCGGGTCGGCTCGGAGAGCACGGAGAACGCGTCGACGGACATGCCTTCATATTCCCTTTCGGGTATATGCCTGTCAAGGAATACATGTCGCGCATCCCTGTCGGCGGGCCCTTCGGCGAGCCGCGGAACTCGTCGCGGCTCGCGAGGTCCCCTCGGCTCGCGAGGTCCCTTTGGGTCGGGAGGTCTCCTCGGCTGTGTCGCCTCGCCGGATTTCTGGCCCGAGAACGGGTCGTTCGCCGGCGTCCGTTTCGATGAGGGGGGTCGTCCGGGGTCCTGCCCTGATGGCTGCGGGGGCCGGGATTCCGGTCGGGCATGTGGTTTTTTCGTGTCCGTCCGAGGGCTCGCTAATGTTACCTCTTCGTGATGTGCGGCGCTGGCGGACGATTTGTCCCGAGAGGGTGTCTCTAGAGGAGATTAGTTGCCCGACTTTTCGTTTTTATGCGGAAAAGTGGGACAGCGCTGCCCGATCATTCTTGTGGTTACGATTCCTTCGTCCAGTCGTTCTGCGGAGCGGAGGGGAAGAAGGGCGCCATCGATTCCCACGATTTGGCCGAACTCGAAAAGCGCCGAAACGACCCCGACTTCGCCGTGGCGTTCGCCGCCGTGATGCCGCCGCGCCAGCTCAAGAGCCTTCTGGCCGGTCTGCGCCGCGCGCATGCCATCCAGTCCACCAGCCTTGACAGGCTGGCCAGGGCGCTGAGCACGCTTCTCGGCACCGCTTCGCGCGCACCTGGCGCGGCCAGGATCTCGACCCCTTACGTCCACCGTCTGCTCGAAAACCTCGATGACCCGGAAACCGGGTTCGCGCTCGGGCAATTGTTGCGATACGGCTGTTTCGCCGACGTGTTCCTGCGCGACCTCGCCTTCAAGGTCTACGACTACGAACGCAGCCAGCCTCCCGCGTCCCCGTACTGGCGGAACCTCTGTCCGGACTCGCGGCCGATGTGCGCCATTCCCCTGGACGAACGGGACCCCATGGCGGCCGTCATGGCCGCCCTGTCCAACCACCCCCGGGCCGCCCGCGAATTCCTGACGGACGAACGGCGGGACCCGCTGGAATATCTCCTCTACGAGCGCTTCTGGCCCGGAAGCACCGAGGCGTACCTCGACCAGGCGATCGACATCGCGGGCCTCTGACAATCCCGGACCGCAGCTAGCGGCGGCACGACCGCACCCACCGCGCCATGATCGAGTTCATCCGCGCCCTCGCTGTCCCCGCAGCCCGGCGAACGTCCTGGCGAATCCGAACTCAGTCGACGATCGCGCCGCTGGTCAGGTTGGCGATCGTCCCGGTCATGGCCCCCGCTCGATCCGACGCCAGGAACGCGGCCGTCTCCGCGATCTCGGAGAGCGTCGGCAGCCTCTTGAGCAGCGTCCCCTGCGCCATCGCCCCGCCGTCGAGCATCTCCTCGACCGACTGTCCGGCCGCTGCCGCCGCCTGCTCGAAGAGCTCCTTGGTGTAGGAACCGGCGGCCGGCGCGTCGACGACAGCGTGGGGACGGATGCCGATCACCCGGACATTGCTCGGTGCCAGCTCCGCGGCCAGAACCCGGGAGAACGCCTCCTTGCCGGCCGCGCTCACGGCGTGTCCCAAGATGCCGCCAACGGCCAGCTTGGCGCCCGGCTCCGACAGCGTCAGGATCACACCGGGACGCTCGCCCCCCATGTGCCGGGCCACGGCCTTGCTGGTGATGAACAGCGTCCGCAAGAAGCCGTCGATCGGCCGCATGAACTCCTCCAGCGACAGATCCGCCAGCGAGGTTCCCTGGTCGTGCTGGACGCTCACGGCGTTCACGGCGATGTCGATGCCGCCGGCCGTCGCCGCGACCGCGGCGGCGTGCTTGTCGACCGCCTCCTGGTCGAGCACGTCGACCCGCGCCGTCTCGACCTTTCCGCCCGCGGCGGCGATGTCACGCGCCACGGCGTCGAGCTTCGCCTGCGTCCGCCCGGCGATGAACACCCGCGCGCCTTCCCTGGCGAAGACCCGTGCGATGGCGCCGCCGATCGCGCCGCCGCCTCCGTAGAGCACGGCGTTCTTGTCCTTGAGCAGCAATCCACTCATCGGTGACCTCCACATGATCGTTGTTCCGGACGGGCGGGCGGGCTCGCTGGTCACGCCGTGGTCGTGGCCATGGAGCCGTGCGCCATTCGAGAGCGCACTTGCGTGATGCAAGCGACATTAGAGGGGTAGTCTTGCATCACGCAAGTGCTCCTCTGGGAGGTGGGGTCGCCATGCTCGGCAAGACCTACGACACGCAGGTGTGCTCGGCCGCCAGGGCGCTGGAGGTCGTCGGCGAGCGATGGAGCCTGCTGATCGTGCGTGACGTGCTGTTCGCCGGAGCGACCCGGTTCGCCGACTTCCAGCGCCTGGGCATCGCGACCAACATCCTGGCCAAACGCCTGGACAGCCTGGTCGACGCGGGCGTACTCGAACGGCGATCGAGCAAGGAGCAGCCCGACCGGGGCCGCTATGCCGCGACCGCGAAGGGGCTCGACCTGGCACCCGTGATCATCGCGCTGACGCAGTGGGGTGATCGATGGGCGGCACCCGACGGTCCGCCCATCCTGTATCGGCACACCGGTTGCGGCGGGGCCATCACCGAGCAGACCACCTGCGGCACCTGCGGCGAGGTCACCGACCTCGGACAGATCCACGTCGTCCACGGTCCCGGCTTCCCCGAGGCCCTCATGGCCTCCCGGACCCCGCGGTGACACTCCGCCCCGGGAGATGAGGGCTCAGCATGCATGATCACTCACTCGTCGAAGCCGACCTGCTGGACAGGATGGAGCGGAACCTGGCGGAACACGCCTGCCACCTGCACCGGAGCATGCCCGGCGCGACCGTCACGGAGACCGATGACCTCCTGGTCGCCGACAGCGGCCTGGACGACGACACCTTCAACATCGTCGCCGCGGCCCGCTTCACCGTCGCCGACGCCACGGCCCGCATCAGCGAGACCGCTCGGACGTTGACTCGCACCGGCCGCCGTTTCTCCTGGTGGGTGGGGCCCGCCTCGACACCGCCGGACCTCGGTGCCCGACTGACGGCGGCCGGTCTGCCGGCGTCCGAACGCGAGACGGCGATGTGGGCCGAGCTGGACGACGCCCTGCCGCCGCCCGCCGTCCGGGGGCTGGACATCCAGCGGGTCGCCACGCCCGGACAGCTCGCCGACTACGCCACGGTTCTCGCCGCGAACTGGGATCCGCCCGCCGGCACCGTCCGCCGCTTCTTCGCCCGGGCCGCCCCGCAGGCGCTGGCCGCGCACTGCCCGGCCCGGTATCTGGTCGGCTACGTGGACAGCCGTCCGGTCTGTTCCGCCGAAGTGTTCCAGCACGCGGGGGTCGCCGGCATCTACAACATCTCCACCCTGGCCGCCCACCGCCGACGGGGCTACGGCGGCGCCATCACGCTCGCGGCACTGCGTACGGCCCGCGACCGAGATCACCGCATCGCGGTCCTGCAGGCGTCGGCCGACGGTGAGCCCGTCTACCGCCGCCTGGGCTTCCGCCCCTGCGGCCACTTCACCGAACACCCCGTCAACCCCTGAACCCCGGGCGCTGGTTCACAGCCTCTTGTCAAGGGCCGGGCCCGCGGAGTCCCTGAGCGCGACCGGGCGACATGGCCTGGGAAGGCCGCGCCACGGCCGGGGCGTCAGCTGGGGCGGGCCTCATCGACCCCGGTGTCACCGGGCCGGCAGGGCCAGGCACAGGGCGTCCAGCGCGGCGGCGAACGCGTGCTCGGCTGGTGTGCCGTACCCGACGACCAGGCCGTCGCGTGCCGGCATGGCGCTGTCCGGATGCCGGTAGGGACCCAGGCCGTCGAGGGCGAGGCCGAGGCGGCGGGCGGCGCGCAGGGTGGCCTCCTCCGTGCCGGGGGGAAGGTCGAGCACGGCGTGCAGGCCTGCGGCGATGCCGCTGACGGTGATGTGCGGGGCGCGCTCGGCGAGCGTGGCCGTGAGCAGGCTCCGGCGGCGCCGGTAGATCGCGCGCATCCGGCGCAGCTGGCGGTCGTAGGCGCCGCAGGCGATGAAGTCGGCCAGGGCGAGCTGGTCGGTGACGCTCGACCAGAACTCGCGCGCACCTTTGGCGGCGAGCACGTCGTCCACCAGCCGGGTGGGCAGCGCCATCCAGCCGAGCCGCAGCGATGGGGACAGGCTCTTGCTGGTCGAGCCGAAGTAGACGACGCGGTCGGGGTCGAGGCCCTGCACGGCGCCGACCGGTTCGCGGTCGTAACGGAGCTCGCCGTCGTAGTCGTCCTCCAGCACCAGGCCGCCCGTGGCGCGGGCCCAGTCGATGGCCGCGGCCCGCCGCCGGGGGTGCAGGGCGCCTCCGGTGGGGTACTGGTGCGCCGGCGTCAGCAGGACCGCTCGCACGTCTGTGGCGGGAAGGTCCTCGATCCGGGCGCCGTGGGCGTCCACGGTGAGCGGGACGGTCCTCAGCCCGGCCTCGGTCAGCAGAGAGCGGTGGAAGGCGAGCCCGTAGGCCTCGACGGCGACCGGGCCGCGCAGTACCTGGCACAGCAACCGCAACCCGTGCGCGTACCCCGAGCAGATCACGATGTGCTCCGCCGTGGTGCGTACGCCTCTGGTGCGCGCCAGGTAGTCCACCAGCGCCTGACGCACCTCGGGCCGGCCGCGGGGGTCGCCGACGCCGAAGGCGTCGCTGGGCGCGGCGGTCAGCGCCCGCCGGGCCGACGTGGCCCAGGCCGAGCGGGGGAAGGCGGCGGCGTCCGGGGAACTGGGCGTCAGATCGTGGACGATCCGCGGGCGGGACGGACGCGCGGGAGCTCGCCGCAGGTCCGGCTCCACCGGCGCGGCGCGGTGCGCGACCTCGGTGCCCGAGCCCTGACGTGCGGTGAGCCAGCCCTCCTCGACGAGCTCGGCGTAGGCGGCGGCCACCGTGTTGCGGGCGATGCCCAGGTCCACGGCGAGGGCGCGGTAGGGCGGCAGCCGGACGCCGGGCGCCAGCCGTCCGGACCGGATGGCCTCGCGCAGGGCGCGCATCAGCCGTACGCGGGCGCCGCCGCTGCCGGTGAGCTCCAGATGCAGGTCGCTGCCGCTCACGAATTGGCCCAGGAAAGAGACATGAGAATGCACCATATCGTGGGCCGATCACGCTCCTAGCGTGGTGGCATGACGAACGTTGCCATTGCCGAACGGATGAACCTCTCGCGTGTCGCCCCCAAGGTCTTCAAGGCCGTGCTGGCCCTGGACGCCGTGGCTCGCGAAGGGCTGGACCCCGTGCTGATCGAGCTGGTGCAGATCCGCGCCTCGCAGATCAACCGGTGCGCGTACTGCATCGACTACCACACCGGCGACGCCCGCCGGGCGGGGGAGAGCGAGGCGCGGATCTACCAGCTCAGCGCCTGGCAGGAGGCCGGCCTCTACACCGCGAAGGAGCGCGCCGCTCTGGCGCTCACGGAGGCGGTGACCCTGCTGCCGCGAGGAGTCGAGGACGAGGTGTACGACGAGGCCGCGCGGCACTTCGACGACAAGGAACTGGCCCAGCTCATCGCGCTGATCTTCACGGTCAACGCCTGGAACCGCATGAACGTGACCACGCGCAAGACCCCCGGCACCGAGTAAGCGCCCCGTGTCCCTGTTCCCGGGCGGTGGCCGCCCCGTCGCGGCCACCGCCCGCGCCTTGACCGCACCCGGAGAGGCCCCCACCCCATGACCACCATCGAGGCAAGCTCGCCGGCCGCGGCCCAGGGCCCCGGCCCCTCACCGGTCCGGGGCTGGTCCGCGATCCTCGCCGTCACGCTGGGCATCTTCGCCCTGATGACGTCCGAACTGCTGCCCGTCGGACTGCTCACCCCCATCGGCGCCGCCCTCGACCTGTCCGAGGGCACCACCGCGCTCATGGTCACCGTGCCCGGGCTGGTCGCCGCCGTCGCGGCGCCGCTGGTCACTGTGGCCACCGCCCGGATCGACCGCCGCCTGGTGCTGGTCGTGCTGATCGGCATCGTGGGCGCGGCCAACCTCGCTTCCGCCTTCGCCACCAGCTTCGCCGTCGTCCTGCTGGCCCGCTTCCTGATCGGCATCAGTGTCGGCGGCTTCTGGTCCCTGGCCGGCGGCATCGCCCTGCGCCTGGTGCCCGAACGCCACGTGGCCCGCGCCACCGCGGTCGTCTTCGGTGGCGTCGAAACCGCCTCCGTGCTCGGCGTGCCCGCCGGCACCCTGACCGGTGACCTCGCCGGGTGGCGCACCGCGTTCGCCGCCGTCGGCGTGCTCGGCCTGATCTCGCTGGCCTGCATGGTCATCGTGATGCCGAAGGTGGCGCCGCAGCGCACCCTCACGTTCGCGGACCTGCCGCGCGTGCTGCGCACCCACCGCGCCGTCCGCACCGGTCTCGCCATGACCTTCCTGGCCATCACCGGGCACTTCACCGCCTACACCTTCCTGCGGCCCATCCTCCACGACGACGGCGTCGCCGACGGCATGATCAGCGTGCTGCTGCTCGTCTTCGGCGTCGCCGGCATCTGCGGCAACTTCCTCGCCGGCGCCCTGGTCACCACGCGCCTGCGGCAGACCGTGTGCGGCATCGGCCTGCTGCTCACCGCCGCCATGGCCGCCGTGGCGATCGGCAGCCACGACGTCCGGTCCGCGGCTGCGGTCCTGGTCGTCTGGGGACTGGCGTACGGCGCCGTCCCGGTCACCTTCCAGACCTGGATGCTCAACGCCGCCCCTACCGCCACCGAGGCCGCGTCCTCCCTGTACGTCTCGACGTTCAACCTGTCCATCGCCCTCGGCGCCTTCGCCGGCGGACTGGCGGTCGATGCCGCCGGCCCGGTGAGTGTGCTGTGGATCGGCGGCGCCCTGGCCGTTCTGGTGCCGCCGCTCGTCACCGTCGCGGGCCGCCGGACATGACGACGGCCCGCACCGCCTCAAGGCATCACCCTTGGTTCGCTCTACGTCGAGGGCGGACACCGTTTCACGGGTGAGTGCAAACGAGTAGGCACCCGATTCTGTGATGCTCGCCGCGCGAGTGGTGTTGAGGTGTGTCATCAGGCGGCTCGGCACCAACCGCTCAGCACGTCTGCTCGACCACATCCGCGCCGACCTCCGACAGCACGGCACCCCCGAGGAGGTCGCCGAACTCGACGCCGCCGAGAGGGAGCTGTCGGAGCGCCGCGCCCGCGAAGGGGGCAGGCCCCCGAAGGCCGGCTGAATCCACGGGCAGCACGAGAGCTGCAACGAGCTCCAGCATGAGAGGCGCACGGAGGCCGTCAGATCGCATGATGGTTTTCGCGGTGCTCGGCGAGCCGGCCCCCCGGCGTCGTCGGCCCGGATCCGGTCGCTCGACTCGAACCGGGTGCGGCACCGGGAACGGTCGTCGGGATGTCCGGCCGTGCCGCACTCACGCTTGCCGGCGTCGGACCGGGACCGCGACTCGACGAAGATCCGTCACCGCCGGACAGTCCGGCGGGAGGGAGGGTCAGGGGCGGAGGCCGGTGAAGAGGTCTTCCTCGTGGTCGGGGGCGTTGACCTTGTTCAGCTTCCGTTCGAAGGCCTCGTGGGAGAACGCCTGGTGCTGGGCCTCGTCGGGCATGCGGAGGAGGAAGATGTTCTCGCCCTGGCTCTCGTGGGCCTTGAGGGCTTTGAGCTTGCGCTCGACGTACGGGGTGACGTCGACGACGGCGTTGACCCGCTCGTCGGGGGTGCCGAAGTCGTCGGACGGCTCGAAACCGCCCAGGTCGACGCCGCTGTCGCGCATCAGCTCGAACATGCGCTTGATCGCCGCCCGGGGGATCGCCGTGTAGTAGAACTTGTCGGGGATGCCGGTCGCCTCGACGGCGGCCACCGTGATGCGGTGGGCCTGCACGTGGTCGGGGTGGCCGTAACCGCCGCCGCCGGTCTCGTCGTAGGTGACGACCACCTGCGGGCGGTAGCGCTCCATCAGCTCGCCCAGCCTGGCGGCGGCCACCTCGACCGGCACGTTGGCGAACGCGTCCGGGTGGTGGTTGGTGTCCCAGCCGTCCATGCCGGAGTCGCGGTAGCCGAGCAGCTCCAGGTGGTCGATGCCCAGGTGCGCGACGGACTCGCGCAGCTCGGCCAGCCGCCGCTCGGCCACCCTGGTGGCGTCGTGCCCCTCCTCGCCTGGTTTGACGCCGCCCGTGTCGTCACCCTGCTCGCCGTTGGTGCAGGTGACCAGCACGGTGCGGATGCCCTCGTCGGTGTAGCGGGCGAGGACGCCGCCGGTGCTCAGGCACTCGTCGTCGGGGTGGGCGTGGACGACCATCAAGGTGAGTTCCCGATCCATGAAGGGAACCCTACTCGGCGCGTGCGACACTTCCGGCCGCGCGTCCCGCGGCGACGGACAAGGAGGGGCGGGTCAGGCGTCGGCGATCAGCGTCGCGGCCTTCCGGCGGGCGACGGCGGCGGCCGCGCGGTCGCCCAGCCCGTCGGCCACCGCCGCATGCTTGAGCCAGTTGAACGGGCTGCCCGGCCGCACGCCGATCCGCTCGCTCACCAGCGCCCGCGCCAGCTCGTGCCGCCCGCCCCGCAGCGCCGCCTCCAGCAGCGTCTTCTGCACGGCGTCCCGCTGGGCGTGGCTGCCGCCGAACTCGCCGACCCGGTGCCGGATCGGGTGCAGCAGGTCGACCACCGCCGCGAAGTCGCCCCGCCCGTACGCCACCAGGGCCCGGCACACCGGCAACCCCACCCGCAGCGTCATCGCGACGTTGGTCACCCCCGGACGGCACTCCAGCGTGTACGCCTCCCGCGAGGCGATCAGCTTCTCCGCCTCCCCGATCCGCCCGGCCCCGACGTACGACATGACCGCGTGCACGTCGTTGAAGGCGTAGAACGGCTCGGCCACCAGCGGCGGCCACGCCTCGGCCAGGGCCTGCCAGCGTTCGTGCTGGTCGGAGCCCTCCAGCAGGAGCCGCCAGAGCAGCGCGGCGGCGTCCAGCAGCTCCATGGACGTGCGCCCGCCGGCCAGCGCCGCGTCGTGCACCTCCAGCGCCCGCCGCGTGTCGCCGCTCTCCAGGGCGTAGAGGGCGTAGTGCCACCAGGTGTGGACGTTGAAGAACGTGCCGGTGGACCAGTCGTCCAGGCGGGCGTCGAGGTAGCGCACGCCCTCGCCGAAGCGGCCCTGCATCTCGTAGGTGTGCACGACCGCGTGGATGCCCCACACGTCGCGCGGGTTGAGCTCGACGGCGCGCAGGCCGACCTGCTCCGAGCGGTCGTAGTGGCCGGCCTCCTCCAGGCCGAAGGCGTACATGCCGAGCAGGTGGCCGAAGTGCCGGTCGTCCTCGTGCCAGGCGGTGAGCGCGCCGCCGATCCGGTCGCGCAGCGAGCGGGCGTCGCCGGTGAAGAAGTCGAGCTGGTGCCCGGCGGCCAGGGCCAGCGCGTCGCGCGGGTGGGCGACGGCGATCTCGGCGAGCAGCGCGCCGCAGGTGGTCAGGTCGCCGTCGAGCAGCGCCTGGACGGCCGCCACGTGCGCGCGCTCGCGCGGCAGCAGCGACGACTCGTCGGCCCGGCGGCGGAAGGACGCGAACCGGGCGCGCGCGGCACGGGCGCCGGCCGCCTCGGTGGTCAGCAGGTCGAGGTAGGCGGCCAGCACGTTGCCCATCGGGAAGCCGGGGGAGTCGGCCAGCGCGGCGGCCGCCTCGGCGCCGACCTCGGCCCGGAAGTGCAGCAGCTCGTCGATCGCCCGGTCGTAGTGGCGCGCGGCGGCGGCGCTCGCGCCGGACATGGCCAGGCCGTGCTGGTCGGTGGTCACCCCGCCACTGTAACCGCGCGACCGTCGGCGGCTCAGGGCGACGGCACGCCGGCCTCAGAGCTCATTCGTACCCGTACGACTCACAAGAACCCTTGTCCGGAAAAGTCGCCAGACGTAATGTTTGTGACCGAACAAGGTGAAGGAGAGCCATGCGCCTGGAAGACGTCGACCTCGCCGACCCCGGCCGGTTCACCGACGGAGTGACCCCCTGGCGCATGTTCGACGTGCTGCGCGCGCAGTCGCCCGTCCACTGGCAGGACGAGCACGGCCACGGCAGCGGCTTCTGGGCGGTCACCAGGCACGCCGACATCGTGGCCGTCGGCCGCGACCCGGAGACGTTCACCTCCGAGGGCTTCACCAACCTGGAGGAGGTGGACGAGCGGCAGGCCGCGATCCGGCGTTCCCTGCTGGAGACCGACGGCCCCCGCCACCACGCGCTGCGGCGGCTGCTGCTGCGCGACTTCTCGGCCAGGGCGGTGGCCGGCTACGAGGTGTTCCTGCGCGGCCTGACCGCCACGACCCTGGACGCCGCCCTGCCCAAGGGCGAGTTCGACTTCGTCAAGGAGGTCGCCGCCGACTTCCCGATCAACGTGCTGGCCCGCATGCTCGACGTGCCCGACACCCAGCGGCTCATCGACTGGGGCAACCAGATCATCGAGAACACCGACCCGGAGCGGCTGCGCGAGAGCGAGGAGTTCAAGGACCTGCCCTTCCGCAGCCCGGCCTCCCTGGAGGTCTTCGAGTACGGCCGCGAGCTGGCCGCCCGCCGCCGCGGCGGCCACGGCACGGACCTGGTCAGCAGGCTGGTCAACCAGGAGCCCGTGGACGGCCTGCCGCTGTCGGAGCGCGACTTCGACAACTACTTCCTGCTGCTGGTCGTGGCCGGGAACGAGACCACCAGGCACGCGATCTCGCACGCCATGCTCGCCCTCATGGAGCACCCCGCCCAGCTCGACCGGCTGCGCGCCGACCCGGCGCTGATGCCCCGGGCCGTGGACGAGTTCCTGCGCTGGGCCTCGCCCGTCTACCACTTCCGCCGCACCGCCACCCGCGACGTCACCCTGCACGGCCGCCGCGTCGCCGCCGGCGACAAGGTCGTCATGTGGTACGCCTCGGGCAACAGGGACGAACGCGTCTTCCCCGCCCCGTACCGGTTCGACGTCGCCAGGGACGCCGACGAGCACCTGACGTTCGGCAGGGGCGGCCCGCACTACTGCCTCGGCGGCGCGCTGGCCAGGCTGGAGATCCGGGTGCTGTTCGAGGAGCTGCTGCCGCGCCTGTCGTCGATCGAGCTCGCCGGCGAGGTGCGCAGGATCCGCTCGAACTTCGTCAACGGCATCAAGGAGCTGCCGGTCAGATGCTCTCCAGGTGCTCCATGACGCGCCGGAGCGAGCCGGCCAGCTCGCGCCGCTGATCGCTGTCGAGCTCCTTGACCACGAACGCCTCCTGCCGGTTGAACTCCGGGAACAGCTCGCGCATCAGCCGCTCGCCGGTCGCGGTGAGCGCCAGCATGACCCGGCGGCCGTCCGTGGGATGCGGGAAGCGGCGCAGGTGACGGTAGGACTCCAGGGTCTTGACCACGCCCGTGAGCGTGCCCTTGGAGATGCCCGCCTCGGCGGCGACGTGGCGGGTCTCGCTCTCGCCCCAGATCCACACCACCCACATCACCACGAACCCCGTCCAGGTCAGGCCGGTGTCGCGCAGGACCGTCTGCTCCAGGTGGTTGCGGATGGCCGAGGAGGCCCGGTAGACGTTCGACACCGCCCACATGGCCTCGAAGTCGATGTTGAGGTCGCCCAGCCGCTGGCCGATGGCCTCCTCGGTCTGGCGCAACGTGTGGTGTCCCGTCATGGCACGAAAGTATATTCGGTACCTAACAATCTTCGCGTTCGCCGCTCACGAACGGGACCAAACGACCCGGCCGCCGAACACCGTCAGGTCCACCGGCGCGGCCACGACGTCGTGGTCCGCCGTCGCCGCGCTGACGCACAGGTCGGCGACCTTGCCAGGGGTGAGCGTGCCCTTCCAGCCCTCGGCGAAGTCCTGCCGCGCTCCGGCGATCGTATAGGTGGCCAGGGCCTCGGCGAGCGAGATCCCCTCGCCGTCGCGGGCGACCAGCGCCGCCACGCCCGCCCGCCAGTCCGGCGCGGTCACCGGCGCGTCGGAGCTGCACGCGGTCAGCACGCCCGCGTCGATCGCCGAGCGGGCCGGCCACTCCTGCTCGGCCGCCCGCGCGCCGAACAGCTCGCGCGTGGTGCCCGACTCCACGCGCTGCAGCACCGGCTGGAGGTTGATCCCGTAGCCCAGCTCGCCGAGCGTGGCCAGCGCCTGCTTCGAGGCGAACTGGCCGTGGATCACGTAGTGGCGGGGGTCGGCCCTCGGGTGCTCGCGGGAGATCGCGGCCAGCGCGTCCACGACGGCGTCCACGCCCCGGCTGCCCACCACGTGCACGCCCGCCTGCAGGCCGGCCACGTGCACCAGGCGCAGGATCTCGTCCAGCTCGGCGACCCGCTCGGCGTCCGTGCCGCCGTGCGTGCACAGCGAGCCGTGCCCGCCCGACGGGTACGCCTCCCGCATCCAGGCCGTCTCCGACGGCGGGATACCGTCGGCGAACACCTTCACGCCCAGCAGCCGGACCAGCCGCTCGTCCACGCCGTCCAGGTCGTCCGGCAGGCGGTCGAGGTAGGCGGCGGTGTCGGCGACCGAGGCGCCCGACATCGGGCTCGGCAGGCCCAGCACGCTCACCCGCGCGGTCAGCTCGCCGGCCCGGGCCAGCTCCGCGTACGCGCCCAGCACCCCCGGCCCCATGCCGCCCGCGAACGCCTCCCCGCCGCCCGGCCCGAGGCCCGGCTCGGTGAAGCTGGTGATCCCGGCCCGGTTCAGCTCGGCCACCACCTCGCGCAGCACCCGCCTCAGCCCGCCGGGCGGCGGCGGCACCAGGCGCTGGACGAGGCCCTGGTCCCCGTGGTGCAGCAGGCCGTCGCCGTCGTCGGGCAACCCGGCCAGCCGGAGCGCGGCGGAGTTCGCCCACGTCGTGTGGCCGGAGAAGTCCTGGAGGAGGACGGGATGGTGGGGGGCGACGTCGTCCAGGTCCGTCCTCGACGGCGACCGGCCCTCGGCCAGCCGGCCGGGGTTCCAGCCGATCCCGCGCACCCACTCGCCGGGCCCGGCCGCGCGTACCGCGGCGGCGACCCGCTCCCGCACCTCGGCGATCGACCCCACCGCGACGTCCACGCAGAACGGCGGGCGGGTCAGGCCGTAGCCGCAGGCGTGCAGATGGGAGTCGTTGATCCCGGGCAGCAGGACGCGGCCCCGCAGGTCCACCACCTCGGCCGCGCTCCAGCCGGCGGCGTCGCCGACGTGCGCGATCACGCCGTCGCGCACCGCCACGCCGGTCGCGTACGGCCGCGCCGGGTCCATGGTGAGCACCCGCCCGTTGACCAGCAAAAGATCCGCGTTCGTCATGAATCATCTCCCAAATAGGCGCGCCTGAGCGCGGCATCCGACTCGCGCAGCGGCGCCGGGTTGCCGCCGTAGGTGATCGCGCCGTGGGCCAGCACGTACGCGCTGTCGGCCAGGGCCAGGGCCGCGTGCGCGAACTGCTCGACCAGCAGCACCGCGCAGCCCTCGTCGGCCAGCCGCCGGATCACCGGCAGCAGCCGGCGTACGACGCCCGGGGCCAGGCCGAGCGACATCTCGTCGAGCAGCAGCGCCGCGGGACCGGTCCCGATGGCCCTGGCCAGCACCAGCATCTGCTGCTCGCCGCCGGACAGCAGCCCGGCCCGCACGTCGAGCCGCCGCTCCAGCTCGGGGAACAGCTCCAGCGCGCGCCGGGGGTCGCCGGCCAGGGCCAGGTTCTCGCGCGTGGTGAGCGTGGCGAACACGGCCCGGCCCTGCTCCACGTGCGCCAGGCCGTGCCGGGCCCGGTGGGTGCGCGGCCGGCCGGTCAGCGTGGTCCCGCCGAGGACGATCTCGCCCCCGGCGGCGGGCAGCACGCCCGAGACCGCTTCGAGCAGCGTGGTCTTGCCCGCGCCGTTCGGGCCGAGCAGGACGGTGACCTGCCCGCGCGCGGCGGTCAGCGTCACGCCCCTGACCACCGGCTGGCCGCCCCTGGCCACGGTCACGTCCCGCAGCACCAGGTCCATGGGGTCGCCTCCCGTCCGCCCGCTCACGCGGCGGGCTCCTGACCCAGGTAGGCCCGCAGGACGCCGGGCTCGGCGAACACCTCGGCGGGCGGGCCCTGGGCGATGACGCGGCCGAAGTCCAGCACGGTCACGCCCGTGCACGCCGCCCTGACCAGGTCCAGGTCGTGCTCGATGAGCAGGACGGCGGCGCCGTACCGGGCGGGGACCCGGCGCAGCCAGGCGCCCAGCCGTTCGCTCTCGGCGTGCCCGAGGCCGGCGGCGGGCTCGTCCAGCACCGCGACCGCGGGACGGGCCAGCAGCGTCCCGGCCACCTCCAGCAGCCGCCTGCTGCCCACGTCGAGCGCGGCGATCGGGTCGCCGGGCGCCGCCGCCACCAGCCCGGCCAGGCCCTCCGCCAGCTCGGCGTCGCTGAGGGCGCGGCGCGCGGCGAAGCGCAGGTACTCGCGCACCGACAGGCCCACCGGCACCCGGTCCTGCTGGAACGTGCGGCGCAACCCGGCCCTGGCACGCCGGTGGACCGCCGTGCCGCCCCGGGCCCCGGCGACGGCCACGCCGCCGACCTCGACCAGGCCGCCCCCGGCGGGCACGAACCCGCTGATCGCGTCGACCAGGGACGACTTGCCCGCGCCGTTCGGGCCGACCAGCCCGTGCACCTCGCCGGCGAGCACGGTGAGGCCGACGCCGTCCACGGCCACGACCTGGCCGTACCGCACGCTGACGCCCTCGATCCGCAACGCCGGCGGCCGTCCGTCCGGGCCGGGCGCGGGGAGCTCGGGCGCCGCCGCCGCGGTGGGCACGTCCGGCCCGGCACCGGACCCGCGCGAGCGGCGGGCACGGCGGGCACGGCGGGCACGGCGGGAGCGCAGGGCGGCGCGCAGGCCGTCGCTCATGCCCGAGCCCTGCGTCATCGCCTGCACCGCGCCCACCGCGAACACGACGTTCGCCCACTGCTGCGGCACGCCGAACCGCCGCAGCAGCTCGCTCACCAGCACGCCCAGCGCCCCGCCGACGAGCGCGCCCTCCGCGTGGTGGGCGCCCGCCATCACGGCCACCGCGTAGGCGACCAGCGACTGCCCCGGGTCGAAGTTGCGCGAGACCACCATGGCGAGCTGCCCGGCCAGCAGCGCCCCCGACACGCCCGCGATGAAGGCGCTCACCGCGAAGGCGCTCAGCTTGGCCCCCGGCACGCTGGTCCCGGCCGCCGCCGTAGCCCGTTCGGACTCCTTGAGCGCCCGCCACGACGCCCCGAGCCGGGTCCGCCGCACCACCGCCAGCGCCACCGCCACCAGCGCGAAGACGCCGCAGCAGAACAGGAAGAACTGGCGGTCGGAGGTCAGCCCCGCCGGACGGCCCACCACCACGCCCTGGCTGACGCCGGGGAAGGAGTTGGCGGCCATCACGACGTCCACGGTCGCGGCGAAGCCCAGCGTGACGATCGCCAGGTGCACGCCGCGCAGCCGCAGCGCCGGCAGGCCGATGAGCAGCCCGAACGGCACGGCGGCCAGGCCCGCGAGGGGCAGCCAGACGTACAGGCCGCCGGGGACGCCCCAGACGTTGAGCTGGGCGGTGGTCCAGGCGCCGATGGCGGCGAAGGCCATCTGGCACAGCGACACCATCCCGGCCTGCCCGGCCACCACGCCGAGGCTCTGCAGCAGCACCCCGGAGATGACCGCCGACATCGCCAGGAACACCCAGTACGCCGGCAGCCCGGCGGCCAGCCCGTAGGCCGCCGCCGCCATCAGGACGCCCGCGGCCGCCCACCGCGCCACCGGCCCGTCAGCGGGACGCATCCCACACCTCCCGCCGCCGGCTCCACACCAGGATCAGCAGGATGGCCGCGAACGGCACCACGTCCCGGTACTGCTGCACCACCGCCGACCCCGCGAGCACCCCTTCCAGCAGCCCGAGCGCCAGACCGCCGGCCAGCGCCCCGGCCAGCCGCCGCAGCCCGCCGAGCAGCGCCGCCGCGCAGGCGGGCACGATGAGCATGCTCAGCGACAGGATGTCGCTCGACCGCACGGGCGCCACCACCAGCAGCACCAGCGACGACAGCGCGCCGGCCAGGGCCCACACGGTCACGGTGAGCGCCCGGGTGCCGATGCCCAGCAGCTCCGTGGTCACCGGCCGCTCGGCCATGGCGCGCAGGCGCAGGCCCAGCGGCGTCCGCGTGAGCAGCAGCCAGGTGCCCGCGCCGATCACCACGGCCAGGGCGAGCAGCACGACCGCGCCCTGCGTCACCACCACCCCGGCCAGCGTGGCGACGCGGCCCGCGGCCGGGTTCGGCAGCACCCGCGGCTCGTCGCCGAAGGCGATGTAGGCCAGCGCGATGATCCCGATGAGCTGCGCGATCGACACCGCGGTACGGGTCTGCGGCCCGCTCTCGGCGAACCACCGCGTCATCACGAACCCGCACCCTGCCGACACCAGCGCCCCCGCCGCCACCCCGGCCAGGGCCGCCGCCCAGTACGGCCACCCCGTCCCGGCGAGCGCGGCCATCACGTACACCCCGGCCACGCCGGTCGCCGCGACGGCCAGGTTCACCGTCGCGGTCAGCCGGTACATGGCGGTGAGCAGGAGGCCGAGGGCGGCGAACGTGCCGCCCGCGGCCAGCCCCGAGACCAGACCCTGGAGCATCAGCCGAGCGTCCCCGGGTAGCGCACCCACTCGCGGGTGACCACGTGCCACGAGCCGCCCCTGAGCTGGACGATCTTGCCGGCCCGGTTGGAGAAGTGCCTGGGAGCCTGCCCAAACTCGTACGGGGTGCCGGTCATCGGGGTCTGGACCGGCTTGAGCGCCTGGAACGCCGCCGTCACCGACTCCCGGGTGATCGGCCCCTTGATCGTCCTCAGCGTGTCCACGAAGTACGTGGCCGCCAGGTAGCCGCCCTGGCCGAAGGAGGTCAGCGGCACGTTCTTGGAGGTCATGAGCGTGCGCCAGTCCTTCAGCGCGGGCGAGTCGGCCTCGGTGAACGGCTCGAACTCGGCGTTGGCGTACATGCCGTCCCCGTCGGCGCCCAGGGCCTTGGCGACGGCCTCGGTGTAGGGCGCGGTGGTCATCAGCCAGTCGATCCCGCTGAGGCGCTGCTGCTTGACGACCTTCATCCAGGAGATCGCCATCGGCTCGGTGCCGTTGTACAGGACCGCCTGGCAGCCCTCCCGCCGGGCCCGCAGCACGAACGGCGTCGGGTCGGAGTCCGGCTTGACCGTGCGGTCGTCCAGGGTGAGCTTCTTGCCGGTGAGCGCGGTCCAGCTCTTCACGGCCCCGCCGTAGGCGTCGTTGGTGTTGCCGAGGATGGCCAGGAACATGCAGACCTTGTCCCGTTTGAGCACCTCGGAGGCGTAGTAGAGGTTGATCGCCATGTTGAGGTACGGGCCGGTGTTCACCGGGGAGATCGCCGGGGACTCGAAGCAGGTCGGGTCGACGCCGGTGCCCTGCACGGAGACGATCCGCGACTGCTGGTAGAAGGGGGCGTTCACGGCGCAGTCGAGCAGGCTGGCCGAGCCGACGAGCGCCACCACGCCCTGGTTGGTGACGACGTCCCGGGCGGCCTGGGCGGCGGCGGCCGGGTCGCCCTTGTCGTCGGCGCTGACGTACTCGATCTTGTGGCCGTTGACGCCGCCCTGCTCGTTGACCCGGTCGAAGACGGCCTTGGCGGCGGCCGAGGAGTCGGGGAAGGTGACCGCGCCGCTCAGCGAGCTGACGCCGCCCACCTTGATGACGTCGCCGGCGGCCCCGGACGAGGCGGCCGGCGGGTCGTCGGACAGGCCGCACCCGGCGGCCAGCAGCAGGGCGGCGAGCGGGACGGCGAGTGCCCTCATGGGGATCATGGGCGACCTCTCTGCGGATTTTGGAGGGATCGTAAGGTGCCAAACGATTGGGTTCAAGAGCTAGCTTGCTGAAGATCGTTCGGGTATGAATGCAAGATGAATCAACCGCGCATGCAACTCGTGCTGTCCGAGAACTGGACGATGACCTCGGCCCGCGACCTGCCGGTGCTGGTCCGGTGGGCGCGTGAGGCCGAGGACGCCGGGTTCGACTCGGTCATGATCAGCGAACACCTCGTGCTCGGCCCCGACGCCGGTGCCCGGGGCCGCATGGCCAACCCCCGCGAGTACGCGCTGCCCGGCAACCAGGACCCGTTCACGCCGTGGCCGTACTCGCTGGGCCTGCTGGCGGCCGTCGCCTCGGTCACCACCCGGCTGCGCCTGGCCGCCGCCGCGGTGCTCGCCCCGCTGCGCCACCCGCTGGCGCTGGCCCGCGAGCTCGGCACGCTCGACCTGCTGTCGCAGGGGCGGCTCGTCGTGCTGCCCACCGTGAGCTGGAGCCGCGACGAGTACGCCGCGCTCGGCGTGCCCTTCGAGCGGCGCGGCGAGCTCCTCGACGAGCACCTGGAGATCTGGGAGCTGCTCTGGCGGGACTCGCCGGTCACCTACCACGGCCGGCACTACCGGTTCGACGAGGTGTACTTCGAGCCGAAGGCGTACCGGGAGAGCGGGCCCGCGCTGTGGTTCGGCGGCGCGCGGATGAGCGGCCGGCTGCTGCGCCGGATGACCCGCTGGGGCAGCGGGTTCAACCCGCTCGGCTACCCGCCCGCCGAGGACATGAAGGCGCTGGCCGACGGCATGAAGGCGGCCGGTCGGGACATCGGCGAGCTGGAGCTGGCCGGCGGCACGCGGGCCGTCTTCCCCGACGCCGTCTCCTGCGCGCCGCTCGGCCCCGCCCTGGAGCACATCCCGGCCCGGATGGCCGAGGGGTACACCACGTTCTGCATCAAGCCGTCGCAGTTCATCGACGACCCGGACGGCGTGGGCGCGTTCTGCCGCGAGGTCATGCGCCGCGTGGGCGAGCTGACCGGCTGAGGACGTCGCGCGGCCGGCCCTCATCCGGCCGCGCGACGGGATCATGGGACGAGCGCCTCCCGGACCAGGGCCGTGTCGGTGAACTGCTCGAACCGGGTGGCCACGCCGTCCTCAAGGTGCCAGACGTGGGTGAAGCGCACCCTCATCGACTTGCCGGTGGCGCGGTAGGTGCCGCTGTAGTGGCCGATCACGACGACCACGTCGCCGCCGTCCACGAACTCCTCCGGCTCGGCCTGGTAGCCGTCCCACTCGCTGCCCAGCTTGGCGAACACCTCCGACAGCACCTGCTGCGGCCCCACGTACGTGCCCGCGTACGGGAAGCCGGCCATCTCCGTCCACCGGGCCTGCGGGCCCAGCAGGGACACGATGCCGTTCACGTCGCCGGCCGCCGAGGCCGCGTACGAGGCGCGTACGGCGTCGAGATTGTCGCTCATCTGTGTTTCTCCTCAGACCGGTTCCTCACCGGCCGGATAGGTGACCTGACCCAGCGGCTCGATGTGCGCGCCGCCGGGGGAGTGGTGGATCTCGCCCTCGCCCGACAGGCCGAAGAAGGTGCCGACCGTGCGCAGGGCCGTCCAGTCGTAGAGCCAGGTGGCCGCGACCGGGATGCGGAACTCGCGGAAGGTGAACACGTACAGGCCGTCGGCGATCTTCCAGGCGGCGGCGAGATCGACGTCGCCGTGGCCGCGCTGCGCGCCGGCCAGGCACTGCCAGGCGTAGCGCTCGGAGCTGAGGTAGACGTGCTCGTAGAGGTGCTCGGGGCTGTAGCGGTACAGGGCCCGGCGGCCGATCAGCTCGCGGGTCGGCGCGGGCGGCTCGCCGGTGACCTCCCGGCCCTCGATCACGCCGGGCGTGAACGTCTGCGACACCCGCGGCTGCCCCGGGACCGGCTCGGGCGCGATGACCGAGACCACGCGCAGCGCCCGGCCCGTGCTGGTGTGCAGGACGGTGACCGTGTACTCGCGGGGCCGCTCGGCGTGCGCGCGGCCGACGTAGAACAGGTCCTCGCGCATGGCCACGGCCTCGTACGGCTCGGCGGGGCCGCCGTCGGCGTGCAGCTTGTAACGACCGGCGAAGGCCAGGGACGTCTTGCTGCCGTCGTCGAAGGTGAGGTCCACCTCGGTGCCCGCGAGCGCGTACGTGGCCGGAAGGCGGTTCGTGGCGATCCCGGGCGCGAAATCGTCCATGTTCTTCCAACCGGCAGGGCGATCGGTCATGGCCGCTCCTTCCTCCACGAATTCGTCTATGAAATCATATAGCTTCCCGTTGTAAAGGAGTAGGCGATGAGGCTCAAGGGAAAGGTCGCGCTGATCACCGGGGCGGGCACCGGCATCGGCGCGGCGACCGCCCGCAGGTTCGCCGCCGAGGGCGCCTCGGTCATGCTGACCGGCCGCCGTCCCGGGCCGCTGGCCGAGGTGGCCGCGGACCTCGGCGACGCGGCGGCCGTGGCCTGCGCGGACATGTCCGACACCGGCCAGGCGCGGGCGGCGGTCGAGGCGTGTCTGGGCCGCTTCGGCGGGCTCGACGTGGTGGTGGCCAACGCGGGCGGCCACGGGGGCGGGCCGGTCGGCGAGACCGACGACGCGTCCTGGCGGCTCAGCCTCGACGCCAACCTCAACACCTGCTTCGTGACCTGCCGGGAGGCGCTGCCGGCGCTGGTGCGGGCGAAGGGGGCGATCGTGGTCGTGTCGTCGATCGCGGGCCTGGCCGCCGGCCCTGCCGTATCGGGATATGTCACGACGAAACACGCGCTCATCGGCCTGACCCGCTCGATCGCCCGCGACTACGGCCCCCAGGGCGTCCGGGCCAACTGCCTGTGCCCCGGCTGGGTGCGCACGCCGATGGCCGACGAGGAGATGGACGTGCTGGTCGGCCGGGACGGCATCACCCGCGACGCGGCGTACGAGCTGGTCACCAAGGACGTGCCGCTGCGCCGCCCGGCCACCGCCGACGAGATCGCCGCGATCTGCCTGTTCCTCGCCTCGCCGGACAGCGCCGTCATGACCGGCAGCGTGGTCGTGGCCGACGGCGGCGCCACCGCCGTCGACCTGCCCACCCTCGCGTTCGACTGATCGGCGACGCCTAGAACGCCGTTTTCCGGGCAAAGGGGAGTTCTTCCGCAAACCCCCAGGAGGAACGGTGAGCACCGCACAGAGCGCGGGCCGCGAAGCCATGGACGCGGGCCGCGAGGCCAAGAACGCGGCCCGCAGAGCAGCGGACAGCCCGGCGATGACCACGCTGGCCCGCATCGGGCTGGCCTGCCGCGGCGTGCTGTACGCGCTGATCGGAGTGCTGGCGTTGCAGATCGCCTTCGGCGACGGCTCGCGCCAGGCCGACAAGTCGGGAGCCATCACCACCATCGCCGGACTGCCCTTCGGCCAGGTGCTGCTGTGGATCATGACGGTCGGCTTCGCCGGGCTGGCGTTGTGGCAGGCGTCGGAGGCGCTGTTCAGTCACCGCAAGGCGAGTGACCGCGCGCAGTCGGCCTTCCGCACCGGCGTGTACGTCCTGATCTGCGTGACTCTGCTGAGCGTGCTGCTGGCCGGTCAGGCCAAGTCCGACGACAAGCAGTCGCAGAACCTGACGAGCAAGCTGCTCGACCTGCCCGGCGGCCAGATCATCGTCGGCCTGATCGGGCTCGGCATCGTCGCCCTCGGCATCTACTGGATCCACGAGGGCGTCACCAAGAAGTTCGAGCGCGAGCTCGACCTCGGCCGCATGTCGCCCAAGGCCCGCAAGGTGATGGAACGGCTGGGCCAGGCCGGCTACATCGCGCGCGGCGTGATCACCGGCGGCGCCGGCGTCTTCGTCGGCTACGCGGCGGTCACCTTCGACCCCGACAAGGCGGGCGGCATCGACGCCACCCTGCGGCGCTTCGCCGACACGCCGGTGGGGCCGTGGCTGCTCGCGGTGGTGGCCCTCGGGCTGCTGCTGTTCGCGGGCTACTGCTTCGGCGAGTCCCGCTGGCGCCGCACCTGAGGCCGTCCCAGCGGCGAACCGGCGGCGGGCCCCCGGCACGGGGGTTCGAGCGCGCCGCGCTCACCGGCCCTGCGCGGCACCCAGGCCAGCCGGACGCC
>NZ_JBSGCE010000026.1:0-145376 GCF_053601695.1 Nonomuraea sp. NPDC004702 | reverse complement strand
CCCGCACCAGCCACGCCGACCCGCTGAGCCGGCTCAGCCCGCGCGAGTCCGAGGTGCTGGCGCACCTGGCCCAGGGGCTGGTCAACGCGGCCATCCATCACCCACGGCGGCGCCGGGGACGCCTTCTGGGACGTGGTCAAGAACGGCGCCGAGGCCGCCGGCAAGCAGTACGGCGTCAAGGTCACCTACCAGGGCGACGGCGACCCCGCCAAGCAGTCGCAGCTCATCGACCAGGCCGTCGCGGAGAAGGTGGACGGCCTCGTCGTCTCGATGGCCAACCCCGACGCGCTCAAGGAGGCCGTCGGCAAGGCCGTCGCGGCGAAGATCCCGGTCGTCACCATCAACTCCGGGGCCGACTCCTCCAAGGCGTTCGGCGCCCTCACCCACGTCGGCCAGTCCGAGGACGTGGCCGGGCGCGGCGCCGGCGAGCAGCTCAAGGCCGCGGGCGTCACCAAGCTGCTGTGCGTCGTGCACGAGGCCGGCAACGTCGGCCTCGACCAGCGCTGCAAGGGCGCCGAGCAGACCCTGGGCGGCACGGTCGAGCGCCTGCAGGTGGACGTCGCCAACCTGGCCGACGTCACCTCCAAGGTCACCGCCAAGCTGCAGTCGGACAAGCAGGTCAACGGCGTGCTCGCGCTCAACCCGGCGGTCGCCGTGGCGGCCAGGGACGCGATCAGGGACTCGGGCTCGCAGGCGAAACTCGCCACCTTCGACCTGTCGGGCGACGTGGTCGCCGCGATCAAGGACGGCGAGATCCTGTTCGCCGTCGACCAGCAGCAGTACCTGCAGGGCTACCTGCCGATCACGTTCCTGAAGCTGTACAAGGACAACCTCAACACCGTCGGCGGCGGGCTGCCGGTCAACACCGGGCCCGGGTTCGTCACCAAGGACAACGCCGAGCAGGTGGCCAAGCTGGCCGAGGCGGGCACCCGATGAGCGGCCGCCGGGACGCGGCCGGGGACGCGGCCGGGCACGGGGAGGGCCGCCGATGACGGCCGCTCCCGCGCGGGCCGACGAGCGGGTCGCCCGCGTCGGCCTGGCCCGCCGCCTGATCGTCCGGCCCGAGCTCGGCGCCGTGGTGGGGCTGGTCGTGGTGTTCGCGTTCTTCGCCGCGCAGTCGGAGGTGTTCCGCTCGCCGGCCGGGATCGCCAACTGGCTCGACCCGGCCGCCACGCTCGGGATCATGGCGGTCGCGGTGGCGCTGCTCATGATCGGCGGCGAGTTCGACCTGTCGGCGGGCGTGCTGACCGGCACCAGCGGGCTGATCCTGGTCACGCTGGCCACCCGCTACGGGTTCGGCGTGTGGCCGGCGATGCTGGCCGGGCTGGTCGTGGCGCTCGCCGTGGGGTTCGCCAACGGGCTGGTGGTGACCCGGACGAAGCTGCCCAGCTTCATCGTCACGCTGGGCACGTTCCTCATGCTGCAGGGCGTCAACCTCGGCGTCACCAAGGCCGTCACCGGGACCGTGCAGGTGGGCGGGCTGCGCCGGGCGGCCGGGTTCGACGGCGCCAGCGCGCTGCTCGCGGGCACGATCCAGATCGGCGGCACGTCGTTCCGGGTGGCGATCCTGTGGTGGATCGCGATCACCGCGCTGGCCACGTGGGTGCTCATGCGCTCCCGGCCGGGCAACTGGATCTTCGCCGTGGGCGGCGACGAGCGGGCCGCGCGGGCGGTCGGGGTGCCGGCGGCCCGGACGAAGATCGCGCTGTTCATGACCACGGCGGTGGCCGCCTGGCTGGTCGGCTCGATCCTGGCGCTGCGCTACACCTCCGTCCAGGCCAACATCGGCATCGGACAGGAGTTCGTCTACATCATCGCGGCCGTCATCGGCGGCTGCCTGCTGACCGGCGGGTACGGCTCCGCCGTCGGCGCCTCCATCGGCGCGGTGATCTTCGGCATGGCCGACAAGGGCATCGTGTTCCTGGGCTGGGACGCCGACTGGTTCAAGTTCTTCCTCGGAGCCATGCTGCTGCTCGCCACGCTGGCCAACCGGATGGTCCGGCGCTACGCCGAGGAGGTGCGGCATTGATCCTGCAGACCCGCGACATCGGCAAGACGTTCGGCTCGGTGCTGGCCCTGCGCGGGGTGTCGATGGGCGTGGAGGCGGGCTCGGTCACCTGCGTGCTCGGCGACAACGGGGCCGGCAAGTCCACGCTCATCAAGATCCTGGCCGGGGTGCACCAGCACGACACGGGGACGTACCTGGTGGACGGCGCCGAGGTGCGCTTCGCCGGCCCGCGCGAGGCGCTCGACCGCGGCATCGCCACCGTCTACCAGGACCTGGCGATGATCCCGCTCATGTCGGTCTGGCGGAACTTCTTCCTCGGCTCCGAACCCCGCAAGGGGCTCGCCTTCGACGTGGCCAGGGCCCGCCGGGTGGCGGCGGAGGAGCTGCGCGCCATGGGCATCGACATCCGGGACGTCGACCAGCCGGTGGGCACGCTGTCGGGCGGCGAGCGGCAGTCGGTCGCCATCGCCAGGGCCGTGCACTTCGGCGCGCGGGTCCTCATCCTGGACGAGCCCACCTCGGCGCTGGGCGTCAAGCAGGCGGGCGTGGTGCTGCGCTACATCGCCCGCGCCCGCGACCGGGGGCTCGGCGTGGTGTTCATCACCCACAACCCGCACCACGCCTACCCGGTCGGCGACCGGTTCCTGCTGCTCAACCGCGGGACCAGCATGGGCGAGTACGCCAAGTCCGACCTCGGCAAGGACGAGCTGACCGCGCTGATGGCCGGCGGCGCGGAGCTGGCGGAGCTGGACCACGAGCTCCGGCGCGAATGAGCACCGCTTGATCGGAATTTGACGGAACCGGGCGATCGGATCGAGGTAGGCCAAGGCAGGAACCGGGTGGACGACGACTGACGACCCCGGGGACGGCCACCGTGACGACGATGATCAGCAAGCAGATCGTGCTGGAGAAGGCGGCGCAGGAGTTCGCCGACGCCAACGCCAAGCGGCCCTTCATCTACGAGCTGCCGCCCGAGCAGGGCCGCGAGGTCCTGGAGAAGCTGCAGTCCGACCCGGGCGTGCCCAAGCCGGAGATCGACGAGGAGTGGATCCAGGTCCAGGGCGGCCCGACGGGCATCGTGCCGGTGCGCATCGTCAAGCCCAAGGGCGCCACGGGCACGCTGCCGGTCATCTTCTACATCCACGGCGCGGGCTGGGTGTTCGGCTCGGCGCACACGCACGACCGGCTCGTGCGGGAGCTGGCCGTGCGGACCGGCGCCGCCGTCGTCTTCCCCGAGTACGACCGCGCGCCCGAGGCGAAGTACCCCACGCAGATCGAGCAGAACTACGCCGCCGCCCAGTGGGTGGCCGAGCACGGCGCGGAGAAGGGCCTGGACCCCTCCCGCATGGCCGTGGCCGGGGACTCGGTGGGCGGCAACATGTCGATCGTGCTCACGCTCATGGCCAAGGAACGCGGTGACGTGCGGCTGCTCGGCCAGGTGCTGTTCTACCCCGTCACGGACGCGAACTTCGACACCGAGTCCTACAAGCAGTTCGCCACGGGCTACTACCTCAACCGGGACGGCATGAAGTGGTTCTGGGACCAGTACACGACAGATCCGGCGCAGCGCGCGGAGAGCCACGCCTCGCCGCTGCGCGCGAGCGACCAGGAGCTGCGCGGCCTGCCGCCGGCCCTGGTGCTGAACGGCCAGGCCGACGTCCTGCGGGACGAGGGCGAGGCGTACGCGGCCCGGCTGCGGGAGGCGGGCAACGACGTCACGGCGGTCGAGCTGGCGGGGATGGTGCACGACTTCGCCATGGTGGACCTGCTGCGCGACACCAACGCCAACAAGGCCGCCATGAGCCTGGCGGTCGCCAAGCTGCGCGAGTGGCTGAACGCCTGATCTACAACGTAAAGACGCCTGCGTTCCACGCTGCCCATACGGTGAGAAAGAACCATATTTCTCCACCAAGACAAAGGAGTACGGAAGCGTGGCACGCGACGCTGTCTGGGCCGTTATTACCGGCATGTACGACGCCTACGCGCGAGGCGACAGGCAGGGCATCGACCGGCTCCTCCACCCGGAGGCCACGATCTGGGACTCCGCCGAGCCCGGCCTGATCACCAGCAGGCGGCAGCTCGAAAGAGTGCGCGACGCGCGGCCGTCGGACGGCCCGGCGGAGACCTCCGTCCGGGCCATCGACGAGATCGTGGACGTGTGGGGCGACACCGCCCTGGCCCGGTACCTGCTGCAGGTGGACTTCGAGCACGGCGACCCCGAACTCGTCCGGACGACCAGCGTGCTGCGCCTGGTGGACGGCGAGTGGAAGATCGTCCACGTGCACGAGAACACGCTCAGCTCGTGCACCAGGCCACACACGGACGACGCGCGCGCGGACACGCCCTGACGACCTGACCGCGCGCGGGCGCGCCACGCGGGGGCCCGGCAGGAACCCCGGCAGTGACCCGGCAGTGCGCCCCGCACAGCCGGGCCCGCCCCGGCCGGGCGTCGCGCACACCGAGGAGGAAGGGGGACGGCCCTATGGTGCGGCAATACTTCGCGCCCCCCTCCGAGGAGCTTGCATGACCGCCACCGACGCACCGACGCTCCCCATCGGGGCGGCGTTCGACCGGATGCCGTTCTCCCGCCGGCACGTGCTCATCGCGCTCGCCCTGTTCATCGCCTTCGTCATCGAGTCCTGGGAGCAGCTCGCCCTGGTCTACGTCTCCGGCGACCTCGGGCCGGCGTTCGGCATCGACGAGGCCGGGATCGGCGTCGTGCTGTCGGCGGTGGCGTTCGGCATGATCCCCGGCGTGCTGGTCTGGGGACCGCTCGCCGACCGCGTCGGGCGCCGGCCGACCGCGTTCTGGTCGCTGCTGGCCTACGGCGTGATCGCGCTCGCCTCGGCGTTCGCGCCGAACATGGCGACCCTGGTCGCGCTGCGCGTCTGCTCCGGGCTCGCGCTGGCCGGGGTCTACACGATCACCTTCCCGCTCTTCCTGGAACTGCTGCCGACCAGGCACCGGGGCCGGGCCGCGGTCTACCTGTCGATCGGCTGGCCCATCGGCATGCTGGCGGCCATCGCCGCCTCGGTGACGCTCGGCGGGCTCGGCTGGCACGTCGTGGTCATCGCCAGCGCGGCGGCCGGGCTGTGGGCGTTCGCGATCAGGGCGTGGGTGCCCGAGTCGCCGTACTGGCTGGCCGCCCGCGGGCGGCAGGAGGAGGCGCGGGCCGTGCTGCGCGTCCTGGGCAGCCCCGACGCCGAGGCCACGTTCACGATGGCCGGCACGATCGCCGGAACGGCGGCGAGCGCGCGCGCCGGCCACCCCTTGGACCTGTTCCGCGGCCGGCTGGCCCGGATCACCGTGCTCATGCTGCTGCTCAACTTCGTCTTCAACTGGGGCTACTGGGGGCTGCAGACCTGGCTGCCGACGCTGCTGCAGGCCAAGGGCCTGTCGCTGTCGGCCTCGCTCGGCTTCGCCGCGCTCAGCGCGCTGATGATGATCCCCGGTTACGTGAGCGCGTCGCTGCTGACCGGCCGGTTCGGCCGCAAGAAGGTCTTCCTGTTCTACGTCGTCGCCGCCGTGCTGGGCGGCCTGTGGTTCGCCACCGCGAGCAGCCTGACCGGCCTGTACCTGGGCAACTTCGTCCTGTCGTTCTTCAGCCTGGGCGCGTGGGGCGTGTGGAACACCTGGAACGGCGAGTTCTACCCGACCGCCCTGCGCGGCACCGGCTACTCCTGGGCCACGGCCTCCCAGCTCGTGGCCACCACGGTCGCGCCGTCGGCCGTGGGCGCGCTGCTGGCCCACGCCACCGGCTTCACCGCGACGATGCTGGTGATCAACGCGTTCATGGTGGCCACGGCGCTGCTGGCCATGCCGCTGCCCGAGACCGAAGGGCGCGAGCTGGAGTGATCCTCGGCGTCGCGCTGGACGGGCCGTCGCCGGCGGTGGTGGCCGTCGGCGACGGCGCGCCGCCGTCGCAGGCCGTACGCGCCTGCGTGGCGGTCGACCTCGACGGGACAGCCCGCGCGCCGGTGGCCGCGATCCGCGTCGGCGGACCGTGCCCGCCGGTGCTGCGGCCGGTGGCCGACCCGGGGGTGGCCACGATCGTGCGCGGCGGGCACAGCCTGACCGGCCGCCCGCTGGCGCCGCTGGACACCGGCGCGGTACGCGAGTTCGCCGCCGGCTGCGGCCTGGTCGACTTCGCGGTGACGGCGACCGGCTCGCCGATGCTGGCCGACCACGAGCTGGCGGTGGCCGCGATCATCGCCGCCGAGGTGCCCGCGGCCAGGATCACGCTGTCGTACGAGTTCGGCCGCCCCGGCCTGCGGGAACGCGAGGCGCACGCGATCCGGAACGCGGCGCTCGGCCCCGAGGCGGGCCGGATCGCCGACCGGGTGGCGCGGGAGCTGCCCGGGGTGCCGGTGTTCTTCGCCCGCACCGGCAGCGGCCTGGTGTCGGCGCACTACTTCCGCAGGTTCCCGCGGGCCTGCGACCGCGGCGGGACGACCAGCCTGCGCCGCGGCCGGGCCGCCCTGGCCACGGCGGACGTCCCGGCGCCGTTCGAGGTGGTCGAGCCCGCGGGCGACGACCTGCTGGCCGCGGCCTACGGCGCGGCGCTCGCCCGTCCCGAGGCCCAGGTGGAGCGCATCGTGCAGGCCCGCGGCCGGGCCGAGCTGGACCGGGCGCTGCAGGACGCCAGGGACGAGGCGCTGACCCGCGTGGTCAGCGCCGGCGCCGCGCCCGGCTTCGCCCGGATCGCCGAGACCACCGTCAACCCGCTGTCCTACCTGCCCGACGGCTTCTACCGGGTGCGCGTCACGGCCGAAGGCGCGACGCCGTGACCCGGCGCGTCGGTCCCGAAGAGCTGCGCCGCTTCTCGGCGGGGTCGCGGCTGTTCGCCACGGGCGCGGGCGAGTCCTCCTACGGTCTCACCCTGGCCTGGGCGGAGTCGGTGCTCGGCGACGGCGTCGAGCTGGCCGCCGCGCACGAGCTGGACCCGGGGACGTTGTGCATGGTGGTCAGCCTGGTCGGCTCCACGACCGCGCTGGGCGAGCAGCTGCCCGCGGGCGACGAGCCCGTACGGGCGGTGCGGGCGCTGGAGCGGCGGCTGGGGGAGCGGGCCGGAGCCGTGGCGGCGCTCAACCTGGCGGCCGAGAACGCGCTGATCCCGCTGGTGGCCGCCGCGGCCCTGGGCGTGCCGCTGGTCGACGGCGACGGGACGGGCCGGGTGTTCCCGCTGGTGGAGCAGACGACGTACACGCTGGGCGGGCTGAGCGCGTCCCCGCTGGCGCTGGCCGGGGCGTCGGGGGAGCTGGTGCTGCTGGAGACCGCGGGCGGCCGGGTGGAGGAGCTGCTGCGTCCCGTCGTGCTGGCGGTGGGCGGGTGGGCGGTGGCCGCCTGCTACCCGATGGCGGCGCGGGACCTGGCCCGGGTGCTGGTGCCGGGCACGGTCAGCCTGCTGCTGGCGGCCGGGGGGCCCGGCGCGCCGCGCTCGGCGGCCGCCCCGTACGGGGTGCGCACGCTGTGCGCGGGCCGCATCCTGGCCGTCGAGGGCAGCACGGGGCACGGCGCCGACGTGGCCATGCCCTCGCTGCCCTCCAGCATCGTGGTGCAGGAGACGGGCGGCCTGCGCAGGCTCGTCCGGCTGGAGGCGCACAACGAGATCGTGCTCGCCCTGGCCGACGGGGCGCCGGTGGCGATGGCGCCGGACCAGATCTGCATGATCTCGTCCGCCGACGGCCTGGTCGTGGACGTCGACAAGGCGGCGCCCGGCATGGAGGTGGAGGTCATGGTGGTCAAGGCCGCGCCGGTCTGGCACACGGACGCGGGGCTCGCGCTGGGCGGGCTGCGGGCGTTCGGGATCCCGTTCGAGCAGCGGGCGGAGTCGCCGTGAGCGGCCTGCGCGAGCCCGGCTGGGAGGCGCCGGTCACGGTGGCGGAGCTGGTCAACGCCGGCCCGCTGGCCGGGGCCAGGATGTACGGCAGCGGCGACAACCCCGTGCACCAGGTCCGCATCGTGGACGACCTGTCGGTGTTCGGCGCGGTGACGCCGCACACGGCGGTCGTGCTGATCGGCGCGGCGGCCGGCGGCGGCTGGGCGGTCGAGATGGCCATGCGCCGGGCCTGGGAGCAGGCGGCGGCCTGCGTGATCGCGCCGTCGGGCGGCCTGAGCGCCGGGTCGGGCGAGGTGCTGGCCGAACGGCTCGGCGTCACCCTGATCTTCGTGGACGAGGACCCGCTGATCGTCGCCGTCCGGGTGGCCTCGGCGGCCTCCAGGCCGGAGGCGGCCCGCACCCAGCTCGTCGCCCGCTGCGCGACCCGGCTGGCCGACGCGGGCCCCTCGGCGCGGCGGGTGCTCGGGGTGCTCAACGCCGAGCTGCCCGGCACGTCGGTGGCCTTCCTCGACCGGTACGGCCTGCACGTCGCCGGCCGCCAGAGCGCCACCCGCGCGCCGGGCGAGCACGAGCCGGCCCGGCCGCCGGGGTCCCGATGGGCGGCCGAGGTCGAGGTGCCCGGTCAGGAGGGCCCGGCGCTCGGGACGCTGGTGGCCGCCGGCACGTCCCGCTCGCCCGGCTGGCCCGCGGTGGTGCGGACCGTGCTGGGCCTGGCGGTGGCCCCGCTGGCGGCGTGGGCGGCCCAGGAGCGCCTGCGCGCCTCGCGCGACTTCGCGCTGCAGTCGGCGCTGGCCCGGCGGCTGCTCGCGGCGGGCCGGCCGGCCCACGAACCGGCCGGCGACGGCGGCATCTGGCTGGAAGGGGCGCCGGCCGAGGCCGTGGCGCTGGGATGGGGGGTGCGCGGCACGCTGACCGCCTACCACGTCCGCCCGATGGGGGCGCTGGCCGACGACGGGCCGCTGGTGCAGGCGCTGGTCACCGCGGCGCTGGGCCAGGTGCCGGTGCTGCGGCGCGGCGAGGGCTGGGCCGGGTGGTCGCCGGAGCCGCCCGGCGAGCTCGCCGAGCACCTGCGGCGCTGCGTGCACGGCATGCCCTGGCCGTGCGCGGCCGGGGTGGGCGCGGCGGTGGAGGGGCTGGAGGCGGTGGGGGAGTCGCTGCTCGGCGCCGAGGCGGCGGCGTTCGTGGCCGGCGCGGGCACGGTGGCCCGCGCCGACCGGATGGGACCGGCCGAGCTGCTCGGCGCGCTCCCGGCGGGGGTGCTGCGCGCGCCGGCCACCGTCGTGCTCCAGCCGCTGCTGGCCGTCGACAAGGACGGCACACTGCTGGTGACGCTGGCCGCCGTCCTGGACGAGGGCGGCGCGCTCAAGGCCGCCGAACGCCTGGGCGTGCACCGCAACACGGTCACCACCCGCCTGGACCGCATCAAGGCCGCCGGCTTCGACCTGGACGACGCCGCCACCCGCCTGGCGCTGCAGCTCGCCTGCCACGTGCTGCTGCGCTGAGCCGGGCGGCGGCGTCGCCGGGTCAGTAGCCCCTGGTGAGGTGGACGCCCGCGCCGGGTCAGTAGCCCCTGGTGAGGTGGACGCCCGCGCCGACCTTGCGCCGCTTCCCGACGCCGTCGAGGAGGTTGCCCGAGGAGGCGATCGACATCGACTCGCCCTCGCCCTTGGCCAGCAGGATGCCGGTCTCTTGCTTGGTGCCGTGGCCGACGACGGTGTTGCCGGTGATCGCGGCGTGGCCCGCGCCGTAGTTGACCGCGTCCAGCGCCAGGTAGACGAAGTCCACGCCGTCGGGGAGCGGACCGGTCGCGGCGATCTTGCGCTCGGGCGGCGCCGCGCCGCTCTGACGGGCCTTGCGCAGCTCGGCCAGCGCGTTCGGCGGCGGCAGGAACTTGTGCACGCGGTTGCCGGTGATCGTGGTGGCGGCGTCGCCCTGCAGGTCGCAGCGGATGCCGTAGTACGTCTGGCCCGCCGTGCTCTCGGCGCCGAAGTCCTCGATGTAGTTGTCCTGGATCGAGGTGCCGAAGCAGCGGTGGGCGTCGATGGCGTTCTTCGGCGTCCCGTACAGGTGCAGGCCGCTCATCGTCCAGCCGGCCGCGTTGTCGCTCTGGATGGCGCTGGTGCCGCTGAAGCCGATCCAGGAGCGCTGCAGCGTCCAGTCGGTGACGGAGTTGCCGGGGTCGACGACGCGGATCCCGGCCTCGGCGGCGCCTTCGATGTAGACGTCGCTGATGACGCTGTTGACCATGGTGTTGCGCAGCGTCGTGCCGTTCCTGGACGGGTTGCTGATGCGGATGCCGTCGGACGGCGTGCCGTAGATGTCCACGTCGTAGACGCGGGTGTTCCACGAGCGCAGCAGCAGGCCGACCGTGCCGGTGTTGTGGTCGCGGTTGCCGTCGATGGTCAGCCGCTCGACCCGCACGCTCTCGCCGCTGAACTCGGTGTCCTCCAGCCAGCCCTTGGAGGCCAGCACGGCGGGCAGGTTGGCGCCGTCGGCCTGCTTGAGCACCGTGCCGGCCTTGGCGTCGCCCCGGTAGGTGCGCCGGTCGGCCAGGCTGATCGTGGCGTTGATCAGGCACGGCCCCTTGATGACGATCTCGTCGCCGTCCTTGGAGGAGTCGATGGCGGCCTGGATCGCCGCGGCGTCGCCGGGGGCGTCGGAGCAGGCGGCCTCCACCCTGGCGGCCGAGGCGGGCGCGGCCGGCGTCAGCACGGCGACGCCGGCCAGGCCCGCGGCGAGCGCGGCTGAGCCCGCGAGCAGGCGCGTTCGTAACGCAGTCATGAGAGTCCCCTCGTGAAGATGGTCATGACGGGGACACAGCCTCCCCAGGCTTCGCGTGCCCCCGCGTTGTCGATCATCTTCACAGACCGGAGAACAATCCGTGCGATTTTTGGTCGAATGCGGATCAGTTCGTGATCATGCCCTCGGCCAGGTCGGCCGCCCGCGCCAGGGGGGAGCGCCGGTCGGCCGGGCCGTAGCCGCCGCCTCCGCCGGACTCGCAGCGCAGCACGTCGCCGGCCGACACCGGCAGGGCGTTGACCTTGAGCATCCGGCGCTCGCCCGCCGTGCCCGGATTGAGCGTCACCCGCGGGGGAGCGCCCGCCGCGCCGCCGGCCAGGCCCCACGCGGGCGTGACCGAGCGTTCGAACCACAACGACAACGAGGTGTCGCCGCAGAACTCGTACTCCCGCACCACGCCGTTGCCGCCGCGCCACTGACCGGCGCCGCCGGTGCCCGGGCGCATCTCGTAGCGGCGCACCCGGACCGGGAACAGCGTCTCCAGCACCTCGATCGGCATGTCCCGCAGCGAGCCGTTGACGTTGTTGATCAGGCAGGACTCGCCGTCGCCGCCCTCCCACGCCCCCCAGCCGCCGACCGTGGCCTCCTGGGAGACGTACAACTTCCCGGTACGCGGGTCCGTCCCGGTGAACTGCACGATCATCGAGTCCCCGTACGAGGCCGCCGCCGCCTTGCCCGGCAGCGCCGGGGCCAGCGCCTTGACCACCAGGTCGATGAGCAGCCCGAGGTGGGAGTAGTAGTACTGGCAGGCGGCCGGCGACCGCGCGGCCAGCATCGAGCCCGGCCGGGTCTCGACGCTCAGCGGGCGGAAGGAGCCGCCGTTCAGCGGCACGTCCCCCGACACCAGCAGCTTGTACCCCACCCGCACCGCCGCCACGGCCTGCGCCGCGCCGCAGTTGACCGGCCCGCGGGCCTGGTCGGCGCAGTCGGTCAGGTCCACGTGCATCGACTCGCCCGACACCGTGACCCGCACGTTCACCGGCAGCGGCGTGGCCAGGTCGATGCCGTCGTTGTCGAGGAAGCCGGACGCCTCGTACACGCCGTCGGGGATCGCGGCGATGGCCTGGCGTTCCATGCGCTCGGTCTGGGCGAAGATCTCGTCCCGGGCGGCCATGACCGTCTCCAGGCCCCAGCGCGAGACGATCTCCTGCAGCCGCCGCTGGCCGGTCATCGCGCAGCTCACCTGGGCCCGCATGTCGCCGAGCGTGGCGTGCGGGAAGCGCACGTTGCGGGCGATCACCTCGTGCAGGTCGCGGCACGGCCGCCCGCCCGCGTACACCTTCACCGGGCCCAGCCGCAGGCCCTCCTGGAAGATCGAGGTGGAGTCCATCGAGCCGCCCGGGTCCTTGGAGCCGACGTCCAGCCAGTGGGCGCGCGAGGCGGCGAACCCGGCCAGCTCGCCGCCGGCGAAGATCGGGCCGTAGACGGTGACGTCGTTGAGGTGGGTGCCGCCGACGTAGGAGTCGTTCAGCACCCACACGTCGCCCTCCTGCCACACCTCGCGGCCGTACATGCGCTCGGTCTCGCGGGTGCACACCTCCAGGTTGCCCAGGAAGATCGGCAGGCCGGACGACTGCCCCAGCACGTTGTGGTCGCGGTCGAGCAGCGCCACCGCGCAGTCCTTGGCCTCGTAGATCACCGGCGTGTACGAGCTGCGGATCAGCGTGGTGTTCATGTCCTCGGCCGCCTGCAGCAGAGCGCACCGGATGATCTCTGTGGTAACCGCGTCGATCATTGGGTCAATCATTGGGTCGATCACTGGACGTCCACCTTCACGATGAGGAAACCGTTGTCGTCGACGGCCGCCAGGCAGCCCGGCGGGATGACCGTGGTCGCGGTCTCCTCGACCACGATCGCGGGCCCGGCGAACGAGCCGGACAGGCCCGCCCGCCGCAACACGGGCGTGCGGTGCACCACCCCGTCGAAGATCACGTCCCGGACGTTCGCCGACGCCTCCTCGCGCGGCTCGGCGGCCCCGGCGGCGGCGCGCGGGAACGAGCCGAACCCGGTGCTGCGCAGCATGACGAACTCGACCGGCGCCTCGGGGGTGGCGTGGCCGTACCGGCTGGTGTGGGCCTCGGCGTAGCGGGCCGCGACCGCGGCGAGGAAGCCCGGCTCGCCCGGCTCGGCGGCGTCGCGCAGCGGGACGGTGAGCGTGTAGTCCTGGCCCTCGTAGCGCATGTCCACGGCGTGCTCGACCCGGCGGCGCTCCTCCGGGACGCCCTGCCCGGCCAGCGCCTCCAGCGCCTCCCGCTCCAACGTCGCCAGATGCCCGGCCATGTCGTCGCCGTCGAGCGTGTCCTGCGGCCGGAAGTACGGGTGCGTCAGGTCCCGCCGCACGTCCGCCTCCAGCATCCCCCAGGCCGAGAACGCCCCCGGGAAGCGCGGCACGACCACCTCGGAGATGCCCAGCTCACGGGCGATGAAGACGGCGTGCATCGCGCCCGCGCCGCCGAAGGCGACCAGCGCGAACTCCCGCGGCTCCACGCCGTGCTCGACCGTCAGCGTGCGGATCGCCTGGGCCATCTTGGCGTTGGCCACGTCGCACACGCCCTCGGCCAGCCGCAGCGGGTCCAGGTCCAGCTCCCGCGCCAGCGTGACCACGGCCGCGCCCGCCGCCTCCTCGTCCAGCGTCATCAGCCCGCCCGCGAACCAGGCCGGGTCCACCCGGCCGAGCACCACGTTCGCGTCGGTCACGGTGGGCCGGGTGCCGCCCCGCCCGTAGCAGGCCGGGCCCGGCACGGCCCCGGCCGACTCCGGGCCGACGCGCAGCGCGCCCGCCTCGGCGTAGGCGATCGAGCCGCCGCCCGCGCCGATGGTGTGCAGGTTCACGATGGGCATGAGCACCGGGTAGCCCTCGATGCGGGCCTCGGCGCTGACGTCGGGCCGCCCGTTCACGACGAGCGAGACGTCGAAGGAGGTGCCGCCCATGTCCACGCAGATCGCGTTCTCCCGGCCCAGCATGCGGGCCGCGGCGACGCCGCCCATCGTGCCGCCGACCGGCCCCGACAGCAGCGTCTGCAACGGCCGCCGCATCGCGTACGAGGCGTTGACCAGCCCGCCCGACGACTGCATCACGTGCACCGGCACCGACAGGCCGCGCTCGGCGAAGCGCCGCTCGATCCTGGCCAGATACCTGCGCACGACCGGCCCGGTGTAGGCCTCCAGCACCGCCGAGGAGGTGCGCTCGTACTCGCGCCACTCCCGCGCGACCTCGTGCGAGAGCACCACGAGCACGTCCTCGCCCAGCTCGGCCCGCAGGATCTCGCCCGCGCGCAGCTCGTGCGCGGGGTCGGCGAAGGAGAACAGCAGGCACACGGCGACGGCGTCGAAGCCCTCCTCGCGGGCGCGCCGCGCGGCCCGCCGCACCGCCTCCTCGTCGAGGGGTTCCAGCTCGCGGCCCCGGTGGTCGAGGCGGCCGCCGGCCTCCATGACGTCCTGGCGCGGCACGAGCGGCGACGGCTTGCGGTAACGCAGGTCGAACATGCGGTCGCGGTTGCCGCGGGCGATCCGGTAGACGTCCCCGGCGCCCCGGCTCGCCAGCAGCAGCACCCGCGCGCCCTTGCGCTCCAGCAGGGCGTTCAGTCCCTGCGTGGTGCCGTGCACGAAGAAGGAGATGGCCGCGGGGTCGTCCACGACCCGGCCGAGCGCGGCGAACACGCCCTCGGCCAGGTCCCCCGGAGTGGTGGGCGCCTTCGAGGCGGTGACGGCCCCCGTGCGCTCGTCGTAGCAGACGACGTCGGTGAAGGTGCCGCCGATGTCCATGGCGACGCGATAGGTCATGCGCCGCACCGTACGCGCGCGGCGGCGCCGCGATCATGGGCGTCCTGCACAGGGACGGGACGCCGCCCGTGCATCGCGCTCAACCGGGTGCGCCCGCCCAAAAATCTACAACGTAAAGGCGGTAGCCTGGCAGGCGTGTCCCAGTCGTACCTCACCCTCGCGACCGGCGTCGAGCACGAGACCGAGGTGCGCCGCTCCCGGTTCGTCTGCGCGCTGGCCCCCGCCCGTACCGTCGAGGAGGCCGCCGCCTTCATCGCCGCCCGCCGCCGCGAGCACGCCGGCGCCACCCACAACTGCACCGCGTACGTGATCGGCGGGCGGCTGCAGAAGGGCGACGACGACGGCGAGCCCGGCGGCACGGCGGGCACGCCGATGGTCCAGGCGCTGGTCGGCCGGGGGTTCAACGACGTGGTCGCGGTGGTCACGCGCTATTTCGGCGGCGTCCTGCTGGGCGCGGGCGGCCTGGTGCGCGCCTACGGGGGAGCGGTGACCGAGACGCTCGACCTGGTGGAGCCGGTGCGGATGGTCCCGGCCAGGCTGGTGAGCGTCTCGGTGGCCCACGACCAGGCCGGCCGGGTGGAGAACGACCTGCGCGCCTCCCGCTACGCGCTGCGCGAGGTGACCTACGCCGCCGGGGTGACGTTCTCGGTGGCGGTGGGGGAGGACGAGGTGGCGGCGTTCGGCGAGTGGGTGGCCGCGCTGACGGCCGGCCGGGCCCGCGTCGAGGTGGGCGAGGGCGTGCACGTGCCCGGCTGAGGCCGCTCAGCCCTCCAGGGCGTACTGCATGACGCGGAACTTGGCCTGGGCCTCGGCCAGCTCGGCGGCCGGGTCGGAGTCGCCCATGATGCCGCCGCCGGCGAACAGCCGGGCGCGGTTGCCCTCGATCAGCCCCGAGCGCAGGGCGATGCCCCATTCGCCGTCGCCGTGGGCGTCGATCCAGCCGACCGGGCCCGCGTAGCCGGCGCGGTCCATGCCCTCCAGCTCGCGGATGACCTTGATGGCGGTGTCGGTCGGGGTGCCGCCGACGGCGGCGGTGGGGTGCATGGCGGCCACCACGTCGAGCACGGACGCGCCGTCGGCCAGCCGCCCGGTGACGTGGCTGGCCAGGTGCTGGACGTTGGGCAGCACGAGGAGTTCGGGCTCGTCGGGGGTGTGCAGGGAGGAGCAGAGGGGGGCGAGGGTCTGGCGCACGGAGGCGATGGCGCACTCGTGCTCGTGGCGGTCCTTCTGGGAGGCGAACAGCGCGGCGCCGCGGGCGACGTCGTCGGCCGGGCCGGTGCCGCGGGCGGTGGTGCCGGCCAGGACGAGGGACTCGATCTCCTGGCCGGTGCGGCGGATGAGCAGCTCGGGGGTGGCGCCGACGAGGCCGGCCACGGAGAAGGTGTAGCACTCGGGGTAGCGCCGGGCCAGCCGGGTCAGCAGCAGGCGCACGTCGATGGGGTGCTCGGCGGTGGCGAGCAGGTCGCGGGCGAGCACGACCTTCTCCAGTTCGCCGTCGCGGATGCGGCGGGCGGCCCGGGCGACGACGTGCTCCCATTGGGGGGCGGTGAGGCTGCCGTCGCCGTAGCTGATGCGGCCGGGCTCGCGGATGGGGCTGAACGTCTCCAGCGGGGCCTCGCCGACGGTGGTGAGCCAGGCGCGGCCGCCGCGGCGGGCGAGCACGGCGCGGGGGACGACGAGCACGGATCCGGGGGCGTCCTCGTCGAAGGTGAAGCTGCCGAAGGCGACGGGGCCGGAGCCGGAGCCGGGGGCGCGCCCGGCGTCGTCGGCGGGCGCGTCGCCGAGGACGGTGCGCAGCCACTCGCGGGCCCAGGCGAAGCGGCCGGGGCCCGGCGGCACGGCGACGCGGGCGGCCTGGCCCCATCCCACCAGGCCCTCGCCGTTCCTGATCCAGGCGTAGGGCGCCGTCTTCGGGAGGGATGCCAGCAGGTCACCGGGGTCGCCGACAGGGGTGGTGCGAACCGGTAGCGGGCGGGTTGTTCCGAGCGCGACACTCACTCAAGACACTCTATGCGGGAACTGAACACGTTCGACTCGGACCCCCGTGAATGCGGTGTTACTGCCCACGAGCCAGGAAATAACCGGATCTTGACGTTCATTGGGGGCGCCCAGCTCGCGGAGGCACTGTCAAGCGGCGATAGGAAGACGGTCCTGAAATGGCAGACCTCGCCTGAAGGTCATGGTGCGTCCTTGATCGACTCCCTACCTTTGGGGCCATGATCGGTCGCCTGTCCCCTGTCGTCACCGCCGTCCTCGTCCTGGCCGCTTCGGGCCCCGCGCAGGCCGTCGTCGCAGCTCAGCCCGTCCCTGAGACGATGGCGGCGCTGGGCGACTCGATCTCCACGGGCTTCAACTCCTGCGGCTGGTACGTCTCCTGCGCGGCCCGTTCCTGGGCGGCCGGCGACAACGCGCAGGTGGTCAGTCACTACCTCCGGCTGCGGGGCCTGGCTGGAACGCTCCACCGGGAGAACTTCGCGGTGCCCGGCTCGACGAGCGCCGACCTGCTCGGCCAGGTCAACCAGGCGATCGCGGCGAAGGCCGATTATGTGACGATCCTCATAGGCGCCCAGGACGCGTGCAAGCGCACCGAGCGGGAGATGACGCCGGTCGCGCTCTACCGCCGGCGCATGGACGCCGCGCTGTCGGCCCTGCGTGCCGGCGTGCCGCAGGCCAGGGTGTTCATCGCCAGCGTGCCCGACCTGCGGCGGTTGTGGCAGGTCGGCAAGGGCAACCCGCTGGCCCGTACGTTCTGGACCGTCGGGAGGATCTGCCAGACCATGCTGGCCGACCCGGCCTCGGTGAAGAGGGCCGACGTCGAGCGGCGGGCCCGGGTGCGGGCGCGGGTGATGGCCTACAACAGGGAGGCGGCGCTGGCGTGCGAGGCGATGGGGCCCTCGTGCGACACCGACGAGGGCGCGATCTTCTCCTTCCCGTTCACGCTCGACCACGTCAGCAAGTGGGACTTCTTCCATCCCAACCTCGCCGGGCAGAAGGCGCTGGCCGAGCAGACGTTCGAGCACGGCTTCGTGTGGGAGGACCCGCGCTAGCCCGGCCCTGGTGAGTGGCCGCCTTCCGGCGCGCGGGAAGAAAAGCCGCGTACGCCGCGAAGGATGGGTGAAAGCAATGATCACCCACCGGAAGGCACACTCATGACGGAGACGGGCACATGACCGCCGACGTGGGCGAGCAGGTGACCGACGCCGACCTCGTCGCCGGCTACCGGCGGAACCCTGAGCTGTTCACCGCCGTGTATGACCGGTATTTCCGTGACGTCTACCGGTACGTGGCTGGACGCCTGGGCGCTCAAGTGGCCGAGGACATCGCGGCCGAGACGTTTCTGCTGGCGTTCGACCGGCGTGACCGTTTCGCGCTGGAAAAAGGTGCTCTGCGGCCCTGGCTGCTCGGCATCGCCACGAACCTGGTGGCCCGGCATCGGCACAAGGAGGCCCGCCGGTACAAGGCGCTGGCCCGGCTGGACCCCGTGCCGGTCGTGGAAGGGCACGAGAACCGGGTCGTCACCGCCGCGACCGCGCAGCCGTACCTGGCGATGGCGCTCGCCTCGCTGAACGGCGGCGAGCGTGACGTGCTGCTGCTCCTGGCGCTGGGCCAGCTCAGCTACCTCGAGATCGCCCAGGCGCTCGGCATCTCCCTCGGCACGGTGGGCTCACGGCTCAGCCGGGCCCGCGCCAAGATCCACGCCCTCACCTTCAAGGAGACCCCTCATGCATGACGTGGAAGAGATCGCCGCCTTGCTGGACGAGCCGGAGCCGTCCGCCGGGGCGGTCGCGCGCGGCAGGGAGCGTCTGGAGCGCAGGGTGTCGGCGGGCCGGGCGCGCCGGCGTGCCGGCTGGTTCGTCCCGGGTGTGGCCCTGGCCGCCGCCGGTGCCGTCGCCGCGGTCGTGTTCGCCACGGGGGCGCCCACGAACGACGGCGCACCGGTCACGGGCAAGGAGGTCCTGCTCATGGCCGCCGTCCGCGCGGAACGCACGCCCCAAGGCTCGGGGACGTACTGGCACGTCACGCGCCGGTGGCTCGCGTCGGACGCCCCGCCGATGGAGAGCTGGACCAGGCGCGACGGCAAGCGCTGGACCAGGGCCGTGCCGGGGGATCCCGCCGGCGCCGTCATCCAGGCGCCGGAGGGGCAGACGCTCAGGCTCAAGGGCGCCAAGGTGAGCTTCGAGGAGCTCGAAGGGCTGCCGACGGACCCCGAGGCGCTGAAGGCGTCGCTCGTCGCCCGCAAGGGTCAGGAGAGGGACATGACCGGGTCCGAGATACGCGGCGATCCCACCCTCACCCTGCTGGCGCTGATCACGGACCTGCCGGCGCCCGGGGAGGTCCGTTCGGCGGCGTTCCGCGCGCTCGCCGCGACACCGGGGGTGGAGAACGCGGGCGCGGTCGAGGGCGGTCAGCATCTGCGCATTCCCGACCCCGATGGCGACACGGACATCGAACTGGTCGTCGATCCCGAGGAGGCCCGGGTGGTCCGCGCCAACCTCGTCCTCGTCGACGACGGCGGCCTGGCGTTCAGCGCCCACTTCATCTCCGTGACCACCGAGTGGACGGACCAGCTTCCCGCGGTGCAGAGCTGAGGCGGGATGCCGTGAGCCCCGCGGGTGATCGCGACCGCTGACGGTCCTCCTCTCCCGCACGCGTCCGCCTCCCGGGCTGGAAGGCCCGGGGGGCGGACGCGTCGTGATTCAGCTTTCCGGCCGTGCGGGTCAGCCCACGGCGTAGGCGCGGGTCACCGTCTGGGTGACGCCGTTGCCCGCCTTGTCGGTGACGGTCGCGCGCAGCGAGACGTACCCCGCGGTGGCGGGGTTGTCCAGCCGCGCCGTCCAGCCCGATCGGCTCGCCCGGACGTGCACCGGCCGCCACGTCCTGCCGTCGTCGGCGGACGCCTCCAGCTTGATCGAGGAGACCGCCGCCCTGGCGGCGCCGGGAGCGCGTTCGACCTGGATCGGGACGGTGGTCCGTGATCCCGGCCTGGCGCGGTTGGCGTCATCGAGGCCCTGGGGCGCGTAGCGCACGGCCATCAGCGGCAGCGGCTCGGGCTTCGCCGTACGGGCCGAGCGGAAGGTCCAGACGGCCTCGACGCCCGTGGACAGCTCGGCCTGCGATCGCCGGGTGGAGGCGGTCAGGGTGTAGGCGGTGTCGGCCTGCGGCAACGTGGCGGTGAGCGTGCACTCCCCGCCGGGGTAGGGCAGGCAGCCGGTGATGCCGGTCGTGGCGATCTGCTTGCCGTTCCCGGTCAGGGTGAGGGTGCCGGTCGCGGTCGCGTCCATGCCGGTGCGTCCGGCGACGCCGCTGCTGTACAGCCCGTGGGCGGGGAAGGCCAGGGTGTCGCCGGCCCGGCTGCCGCCGGAGGCGGCGAACGAGGGGCCGGTCACCGCGGCGTTCCAGACCTGGGTGAAGTTCCTGTCGCGCACCGGGCCGGTGCCGAGCTCGGTCAGGCCGCCCGTGATGAACTCGTCGTTCCAGGCGAATCCCGGGGTGAGGTACCGCGTCAGGCTGCCGGGCAGCGCGATGCCGTCCCACACGCCCATTCCCGGCGAGAGGGCGTCGCCGGGCAGCACCGGTCCCGTCATCAGCGTGCCGGTGGCGCCCGGGACGGTCGAGCGGTAGGTCTCGGTCGCCTTGACCAGGTCCCGGGTCCGCGCGGCGTACCCGGGGGTGTCGGGGAAGCCGTCCGTCCTGTGGTCGACGAGGTCGTAGCGGTACGGGCTGGGCGTCGTGTCCTTCTTGGTCCACGTGGTCTGGGCCAGGTAGGTGAGCCCCGGCTGCCGCACCGGGACGACGTAGAAGCCGCCGGAGTAGCCGAACGCGGTCATCGCGGTCCTCCAGGGCCCGTTGGCCACGGAGAGGGCGAATCCGGAATCGGGGACGGCGGTGGGGTCGTCCACCGTGAACGTGATCCGCTTCGCCTGGCGGCCGTCGACCGTCAGCGACACGTCGGCGTCGCCGACCTCGAACGGCCGGTGCGCGAGCGTCAAGCTGTGCTCCGCCCTCCCGAGGATCTCGGTGTAGAGGTTCCAGCGTCCCTTCGGCAGCCTGATCCTGGCCGTGCCGCCGTGGAAGATGAGGTTGCGCGGCGCGCCGGTCGCCTGGTCGTAGACGACGCCCTGCGCATACTCGGTGGCGGCCCCGTCCCTGTCCTGGACGGTCACCGTGACGTCATGGGACTCCGGCTCCACATAGGCGCCGGCCGGGGTGCGGACCACCGTGTCACCGGCCGTGGCGGTGACGATGCCCGGATGGTCGCCGGGGCCCTTGCCCTCGGCGTCGATGGTCACCGTGACCGACGCCTGCCCGCCCGCGGGCACCTCCAGTCGTCGCGGCGACAGCGTGAGCACGTCGGAGCCGGCCGCGAGGTCCAGGGTGACGGGCGTGGCCCCGGTGTTGCTGTAGGTGATCTTCCCGGTGGCCCGCCGCTCGCCCGGCCGGTCCCAGGGGAAGGCGGCCCACACGCCGGTGGGAGTGGCGATCACCTCCTGGGCCAGCGAGCGGAGCACGTCCACCCGCCCGGTGCCCTGCTGGTACGGCGTGGCGCCGTCGGTCGGCCGGGCACTGCCGACGAGCGCCGCCTTGAGCTGCTGCCCGCTCCAGTCGGGATGGCGCTGGGCGAGGATGGCCGCCGCTCCCGCCACGTGCGGACTGGCCATCGACGTGCCGCTCATCGCCACGTGGGTTCCGTCGGCGGTGCCCGCCGCGGCGGCGGCCATGATGTCCACGCCGGGGGCGGTGACGTCCGGCTTGACGGCGTGGTCGCCGATCCTCGGGCCCGTGCTGGAGAAGTCGGCCACCTGGTCGGAGCGGTCCACCGCGCCGACGGTCAGCGCGGCGTCCGCGCTGCCGGGGCTGTTCACGCTGCCCACGCTCTGCTCGCCCTCGTTGCCGGCGGCCGCCACGAACAGGGTGCCCGTGGCCTGCGAGAGGGTGTTCACCGCCTGCTCGATCGGGTCGAGGCCGGCTTCGTCGGGGCCGCCGAAGCTCATGTTGACGATCTTGGCCTTGACCTCCGTGGCGGCCCACTCCATCCCGGCCAGGATCGCGGAGTCGCTGATCTGCGTGCCCAGCTTGCCGAAGGCGATGCGGGCTCCCGGCGCCACGCCGCGGTACTTCTCGCCGGCGCCGGCGATGATCGAGGTGACGTGCGTGCCGTGCCCGAGTCGATCAGTCATGTCAGGCTCGTCGGAGAAGTTCCGCGACTGGGTGACCACGTCCTTAAGGTCGGGATGCGTGGGGTCGTACCCGCTGTCGAGCACGGCGACCGTGACGCCCTGCCCGGTGAATCCCCGCTGCCACGCCTCGGTCGCGCCGATCTGCCTGGTGCTGCGGTCCAGGGTGTACGTACGCCGGCCGTCGAGCCAGATCCTGCCCTTGCCCGCGGCCAGCGCGGACGCCCCGCCGAGCAGGCCCCGCCACGCCTCGCCCGCGCCCTTCTTGGCCACCCGCTGGGCCGTCATGTCGAGGGCGGCCAGCCGCCGGGTGGTGGCCGCGCCGCGCAGCGCGGGGGCGCTTCCCCGCGGCGACTGGGTGATCAGCGGGATGTCGGGCGTGTCCGCGTCGCCGTAGCGCCAGGCGAGCAACTGGGTGACATCGAACAGCCGCTCGTCCAGCACCCCCTGGGCGACCAGGGGCGCGGCGTCGGACGGGACGACGTACAGGTGCCCGTCGCGATAGCCGGAGGAGAAGTGCACCTCCCGGGCCGTGCCCGGCTCCACCCGGAAGCTCCTGCCCGTGACCACGACCCGGTCGCCGGTCAGCAGCGTCACACTGCCCGCCGGGCCGGAGCGCGGCTGACCAGGACGTGCCTGGCCCGCGTCGGCCGTGCCGGTTCCCGTCGTCGCGCCCACACTCAGCGTGCCTGCCAGGACCGCTGCCAGCAGTCCCTTGCCTAACGTCATTGATCCTCGCAAGAAGAGAAAACGATCGCTTTCCTCTCCTCTTCCGCGTAAGGCGGATTCTTCTTCCCCTGGCCCCTGAGGCGGGGGACGAGCTAGCGGCACTGCGCGAGCATGGCGTTCTTGTCGGCCCTGGTCACGGGCAGGTCGTACTTGAGCGCGACCTGGGCGAAACGGGTGACGTACGCGCAGCGGACGCGGCGCTGGGGAGGCAGCCACCCGGCCGGGCCGGAGGCGTCCTTCTCCTCGTTGGCGCGGCCGTCGACGGGTAACAGGTTGAGCGGGTCGTTGGCGAAGTCGAGGCGTTTCGACATCGGCCAGCGCGGCGCGCCCATGCGCCAGCCGTAGTTGAGCGGCACGACATGGTCCACCTGCACCTCGTCGGCCTGGGCCTTGTGCCAGGAGATGAGCCGGCCGGTGTAGGGGTCGGTCAGCTCCATGGCGACGACCTCGCAGCTCGACCCGGGCCGGTACTCGACGCCGGTGCCGTCGCGGGCGAGCAGGTCGTCGCGGGTGCGGCAGCCGTTGCGGGCGTAGGGGACGCCGGTGGCGGTGTCGGCCCAGTTCTCGCCGTACCGGCTGCGGGCGTAGCCGGCGTTGGGGCCGCGGCCCTTGACGCGTAAGCGGCCGATGAGGGCGCGCGCCCTGGCCTTGTCGCCGTCGGACAGGACAGGGGCGAGGCCGGGCAGCGTCCCGCTGGCGTTGCTGAGGGGGCTGGCGGCGGTGGCGGCGGGGCTCTTGGCGCTGCCGATGAAGGAAGCGACGATGACGGCTCCGGCGAGGATCGCGATGGCGTCCTTCGTGCTCAAGCAGCCCTCCGTGGCTCCCGCGGGCGAAGTTGTCTAGAGAATTCCCGCCATCGCCGGATTTGACACAGGAAGGCTTCCGTCACTGATCGGCCCCGCGCCGCCTCACCCGCACTCCCCACCGCTCGCGCAGCTTCTCCACGCCCGCCCAGTGCACGACGACGCCCGGGATCGTGAAGACCGCCGATCCCCCATGGGCGGCAACCGGAGTTCGACGTCGACGAGCTTCTCCGCCGGGCGTGCGGCGGTGACCGCCCGCGCCGCGGCGATGCCGGCCGCGGTGTTCCGCGGGCCTGGCCGGTGCCAAGGTGTTCACGCCACACCGCCGGAGGGGCGCAGCCGCAGGGCGGCGCGCTTGGCGGTGGAGCGGTCGAGCGCCTGCCTGGCCGGCTGGGCGCCGTCGGGGGTGAAGCGGTAGTAGCGGCGGCGCGGACGGCCCTCCTCGCGCGGATCCAGTTCCTCCCAGCTCGACTCCAGCCAGCCGAAGCCTTCCAGCCGGGCCAGGATCGGATGGATGGTGCCGCTGGGCAGCCCGGCCGCCGCGCAGATCTCCAGGCCGTACATGGCGCGGGTGGGGTCTTCGAGCAGGGCGCGGAGCACGAGCACGGTCGGCATGGTCATGCGGGGGAGGCTTCCCATGGTCTAACTCTACCTAGGGGTGTCGCGGGCCGCCAGATCCCTCGACGCCGCCCTTCGCCGAGCCGGTGGACACCCGGCCCGGCGGTGTGGCGGCCGGGTCCCGCTAGGCCCGGGGCCCGGCCGGCCCGGTGGCCTCGGCGGGCGCGGCGGCCTCGTCGGGTTCGGAGGCGGCTTCGGGGGCGGGGCGGGGCGGGCGGACGTACGTGCCGTTGCGGCGGGCCACCAGTTCGTCCAGCAGCTCGTCCCACTTCTGGCCCACCGCGTGCACGTCATACGTGCGCGCCGTCTCCAGCGCCGCCGCCGCCAGCGACCGGCGCAGCGGCTCGTCCTCGATGACGCGCATGATGGAGGCCGCCAGGTTGGCGTTGGTACGCGGCTTGACCAGCAGCCCGTCCACCTCGTCGGTGATCATCTCCTTGGGCCCGTGCGGGCTGTTGAAGCTGACGATGGCCAGCCCCTTGGCCATGGCCTCCAGGATCGTCATCGGGAAGCCCTCGTGCCGCGAGCTGAGCACGAAGATCGACGCCTTCTCCAGCTCGGCCCCCACGTCGCTGGTCGGCCCCGGCAGCTCCACCTTGCCCTCAAGCCCGGCCTCGACGATCTGCGCGGCCAGGTTGTCCTCCTGCGGCCCGGCGCCGAAGATGCGCAGCTTCCAGTCGGGGTGCGCGGCGGCGACGGTCTCCCACGCGGTGATCAGCCGGTGGAAGCCCTTGAGCCGGGTCATCCGGCCCACGGCGACGACGACCTTGGCGTCCAGCCTGGACACCTCGCCGCTCATCGGCGGGACGGCGTTGGGGATGCGCGCCAGCTTCTTCGGCTTCTTCGGCAGCGTGCTGCGGTAGTCGCGCAGGTCGGCCTTGGTGAGGGTGACCAGGGCGTCCATCCGCCGGTACCGCCACTTGATCAGCTTCTGCATCGGCTCGGCCTGGGTGCGCAGGGCCACGTGCTCCTGCCCGATGGTGATCACGCCCGGCTGCGCCAACTGCGCCATGGCCAGGTTGAGCCCGGGACGGGTGGCCATCAGCACGCCGCTGTCGAGCGAGCGGATGTAGCGGGCCAGCTTGTAGTCGGTCCACAGGTTGAAGCGGTGGTAGGCCGTCTCCTCCGGCGGGATCAGCTTGCTGGGGAACTTCGACAACATCGCCCGCAGCGGATCGGGGCTGGGCTTGAGCCGGTCGTCGAGGAAGCGGAAACGCACCCGCGGGTCGATCGGGAAGAACGGCTCCTCGGCCTCCTTCAGGATGCTGACGATCTCGACGTCGTGCTTCTCGGCCAGGTAGCCGGCCAGGTTGAACACCGTCCTGATCGTGCCGCCCATGCCGTTGGCGTGCAGGAGCAGGATCCTGATGCGGTCGGTCGACGGCGGCGGCGCGTTGCGTGCCTTGCGGCGGTTGTACCCCCGGTACAACCGGACCATCGCCGACTTCCCCCTGCGTGCCAGTGCGCGCACCTGGACGATCCCCCTTGTGCTCGGTTGCATTCGCATGCGCGCGGAGCCGGTCGTCAGGCCGCGCGCGAGCGGAGTGCACATGTCATCCCCTGTGCGCTTTCCCCGCCTATGATCTTTAGACGCCCAAGAGGTTCCTAAGGTTGCATACCTGGCCGATGCGACGGATCCGGCGTATGCGGCGAATGCTCGGCAAGCAGGCCCAGGGCGACGTCGATGGCCCGCTCCAGCTGCGTGTCCACGCCCTTGGCGTAGTCCTGCGGGGTGATGTCCACCTCGATGTCGGGATCCGTGCCGTAGTTCTCCACCTGCCAGCCGACGTCGTCGAAGGCGAAGGAGAACTCCGGCTGCGTGGTCACGGTCCCGTCGGCGAGCCGGTGGCGCGGCCAGATGCCGATCACCCCGCCCCAGGTGCGCTTGCCGACCAGCGGGCCCAGCTTGAGCAGCTTGAAGGTGTGGCTGAAGATGTCGCCGTCCGAGCCCGCCCACTCGTTGGTGATGGCCACCAGCGGCCCGCGCGGCGACTCCGGCGGGTACGGCTCCGGGTCCCCCCACCGCGGGTAGTCGTAGCCGAGCCGCCGCCTGGCCAGCTTCTCCAGCAGCAGCGCCGAGACGTGCCCGCCGCCGTTGAAGCGCACGTCCACGATGAGGGCGTGCCGGTCGTACTCGGCCAGGAAGCCCCGGTGGAACTCGCCGAACCCCTCGGTGCCCATGTCGGGGACGTGCAGGTAGCCGATGCGCCCGCCGGAACGCTCGTGGCATTCGGCGCGGTTGAGGTTCACCCAGTCGCGGTAACGGGCCGGCTGCTCGTCGGCCAGCGCGCGCACGGTCACGGTGAACACCCGCTCCTCGCGCCGCAGGGTCAGCTCCACCTCCTCGCCGGCCTGGTTGACCAGCCGCTCGTTCGGGGTGGCCGCGCGGCCGATGGGCGCGCCGTTGATGGCCAGCACCGCGTCCCCCGGCCGCACGTCGAGCCCCAGCCGGTTCAGCGGCGAGGTGGCCTCGGGGTCCCACGGGTCGCCGGTGACGATCGCGCGCACGCGGTAGACGCCGTCGCGGTAGTCCCAGTCGACGCCCAGCTTGCCCTGGCTGTAGTCCGGCCCGGGACGGTACTCCCCGCCGCTCTCGTAGGCGTGGCTGGTGCCCAGCTCGCCGTGCAGCTCCCACAGCAGGTCGGAGAACTCGCCCCGGGTGGTGACCCGGTCCACCAGCGGCTCGTAGCGCCGGTACACGCCCGGCCAGTCGACGCCGGCCATGTCCTCGGTCCAGAAGTTCTCCCGCTGCAGCCGCCACGCCTCGCGGAACATCTGCCGCCACTCCGACTCCGGCGCCACCGACACCTTGATGCGCGACAGGTCGATCCAGCCGCTCTCGCGTCCCGGCGGGTCGTCGTCGTGCTCGGGCACCTCGCCGGCCCTGACCACGCGCAGCCGGCTGCCGGCCCGGTACAGCAGCGTCTTGTGGTCGCGGCCCAGCTCGAACGCGGTGACGCCGTCGGCGAACGTCTCGTTCCTGCCCTTGGCGAAGTCGTACAGGTGCAAGGTGTTCTCGCCCTCCAGCGGGCTGGTCAGCAGCAGCGCCTTGCCCTTGAGCCCGGCCACCCCCTCGTAGCGGCCCTCCGGCAGCGGGAAGGCGGTGACGCGGGCGGCCAGCCCGTCCAGGTCCACCCGGACGGCCTCCACCGGCTCGTCCTCCTCCTCGTCCTTGCCGTTGAGCGGACGCCGTCCGGGCACGAACGGGTCGGGCGCGTCGGCCCGCAGCGCGATCGCGTAGGGCCGGGTGCCCAGCGGGAAGCCCAGGTCGAACTGCAACTGGTCGTAGACGGGCGAGAAGACCCGCTGGCCGATGAAGTACAGGTAGCGGCCCTGGGGGTCGAAGGCCGGCATCGAGTCCTTGAGCACCGGCTCGGAGGCGGCCACCGTCCGGCCGGTCTCCGGGTGGTGGAGCTTGATCGCGGTCGTCTGGGCGTTGAGCGGCCCGGCGTAGGCCAGCCACTGGCCGTCGTGCGACCAGGCCGGGTCCTCGGGGGGCCCGTGCGGGTTGCGTTCCACCAGCGTGGCCGCGCCGGTGGCCAGGTCCAGCAGGTACAGCTCGTGGCGGTGGTTGACCACGGCCACGCGGTCGTGCGCGGGGTCGGGGACCAGCTCGTTGATCCGGCCCAGCCGGGCCACCTCGACGCCGCAGCCGCCCTCGTGGCCCTCCAGGATGACCAGCGTCTCCTCGTCGGACTCGCCGCTGGCCGCGGCGATCAGCCGCACGCCGTCGTTCAGCCAGGTCAGGAAGCGGTAGCGGACGCCGTCCGGCTCGCCGTGCTGGCTCACCGGGCCCTCCCAGTCGGCCATCGCGTACGCCTTGCCGCGCGAGGTGATCGCCAGCGCGCTGCCGTCCGGGCTGAGGGTCGCGCTGTCGAGGAAGTCCTCGGCGTCGACGAACCGGCGGTTGCGCTGCGTCCTGGAACTGGCCAGCCGCACGTCCAGCCGCCTGGGCCCGTCCTCCGGCCCGTCGCCCGGCCCGTCGCCCGGCTCCAGCAGGTACAGGTCGGCGCCGGCGTGGTAGACCAGCCGGTGGCCGTCGCCGGACAGGTTGCGCGCGTAGTAGTCCTCGTGGTGGGTGTGCTTGCGCAGGTCGCCGCCGTCCGGAAGGCAGGAGTAGACGTTCCCGACCCCCTCGTGGTCGGACAGGAAGCACACCCGACGGCCGCTCCAGCACGGCGAGGCCAGGTTCCCCGGCAGCCGGATCAGCCGCCTGAACTCGCCGTCGCCGTCGGTGTCGATCCACAGGTCGCCGACCGTGCCGCCGCGGTAGCGCTTCCAGCGCGCGGGGTCGGCGGTGTTGCGGCCGAGCACGATCATCCCGTCGGGGCCGTGGGCGATCGAGTTCGCCGGTCCGTACGGCAGCCGCTGCGGCACCCCGCCCGGCGCCACGCGGTGCAGCCATTTGCGCCCGGCGAACGGCTGGGACTGGTCGCTGGCGTACAGGATGCGGCCCTCGTGGTCCCAGCCGGTGACCGTGCAGCGGGCGCCGTGGAAGGTGACCCGGCGCGCGGCGCCGCCGACGGCCGGCATCACGTAGACCTCCTCCGGGCCCTCCTCCCGGCCGACGAACGCGATCTGGTCGCCGCGTGGGGAGATGCGCGGGTAGCCGGCCTCGGCCGCGCCGGCGGTCAGGCGGAACGCGCGGCCGCCCTGGGCCGAGACCATCCACAGGTCGTCCTCGGCGGCGAAGACCACCACGTCCTGAAAGACAGTGGGAAAGCGGAGATAGGCCGACATGTGCGCAGCTCCTCTTCCACCGGACAGCCGAGGGCCGCCGGCCCCCGGCTGCGCGATTCACCTCACGGGGTCATCCCTCGTCGGTCCTTCGGGTTTCCTTCTTGGTCTCCTTGGCCTGCCGGCTCGTCTTGATCGCCTGCTTCTTGGCCTTGCCCGACTTGGTGGCCGGTTTCTTCTTCGTGTCAGCCATCGTTTTCCCCCTGTAATGGTTGCGCCCGATTGGCACACTATGGCGGATTAATACCCATCTATCCCTGATATCCGACATACCGCCTATCGCGTACGAATCAGGCGATCTCCGGACGGGCGCGACCACCAAACCCCTTCGCCGCGCGACAGGCCCGGCAGCCGCCGCTCGGCCTCGTGCACGGCCGCCGCCGGGATCTCCCCTTCGAGCACCCACGTGCCGTCCCGCCTGCTCGTGCCGTCCAGGACCGCGCCCAGCCCGGCCAGGCGGGACGACACGGCGGCGAAGGCGTCGGCGGGCACCTCCGCCTCGAAGCGGTGGCACGGCTCGTACACCCTGGTCCCGGCCCTGCGCAGCGCCTCGGCCAGCACGACCCGGGCCTGCCCGCGGAAGTCGCCGGCGGTCGTGACCGGGGAGGCGTAACCCGTCGCCGTCAGCGTGACCAGCACGTCGGTGACCGGCCACCCGCGCGGGCCCGCCCCGAGGCCGTGCCGCACGCTCTCCTCGATCGCCCGGTGGAAGGCCAGGGGCAGCGAGCCCAGATCGACCTCCAGCCGGTAGAGCACGCCCGAGCCCGGCGCGGCCGGCTCGACCCGCAGGCCCACGGTCGCCATGAACGCGTCCCCGGCCTGGCGCATCTCCTTGCTGGCCGCGCCGGTGCCCGCCGGACGCTCGAAGTGCACCGGACGGCTCGGCTCGAACTCCGCGTCCACGCCGAAGTCCCTGGCCAGGGTCTCGCCGATGACCTCCTTCTGGACCTCGCCGTACAGCAGGACCGACGTCCGGCCGCCGGGCAGCGTACGGGTGCCGATCAGGGGGTCCTGCTCGGCCAGCGCGACCAGCGCGGCGTGCAGGCGCGGCTCCTGGCCGGGGACCCGGGGGCGTACGACGGTCTCCAGGCTGGGCGGCGTGAAGTGGGCCTGCTCCGCCGGGCCGGGCTCGCCCAGCCGGTCGCCGACCCGGATCTCGGGCACGCCCCGGACCGTGGCGATGTCGCCCGCCACCGCCACCCGCGCCCCGGACCCGACGACGGCCACCCCGCTCGGCCGCCCCTCGTACGCGTGGACGCCCCCACCCGGCTCCCGCCGCAGAAACGTCACCCGCTCCCGCGCCCGCAACTCCCCGCTCCACATCCGCAGATACGCGACCTTCTCCCCACCCCGCCCCCGCCCCACCGCAAACACCACAGCCACAGCCGCAGCCGCAGCCGCAGTCGCCGTCGCCGTCGCCGTCGCCGCCGCCGTGCGGTCGGCGCTTCCGTCCGCGCCGAGCGGCGGCTGAGGAACCGTGGGCAGCAGCCGGACCGCCCCGAGCAACTCGGCCACCCCCTGGCCGGTGATCGCCGACCCGAACAACACCGGATGCGCGTCGCCCGCCGCGCACTGCGCCGCAAGCGCCTCCCGCACCCGCCCCGCCCCCGGAACCACGTCATCGACGAGCAACTCCAACAGCCCGTCATCCCCCTCAGCCAACACCTCAGCCGCCACCATCCCCGCAGCCTCCACGCCGCCCTCGCCCTCTGCGCCGCCCTCTGCGCCGCCCTCTGCGCCGCCCTCTGCGCCGGGCTCGGCGTCGGCCGCCAGGTCGGCCTCCGTCCTGGCGGGCTCGACCTCGACGGGCCCATCGGCCCGCACCACCTCCTCCGAGCCGCCGCCCGCCACCCCTGGGCGGGAAGCGCCCCCCGAGGAGGGAGGAGCGAAGACGGGGGAGCGGGTGGCGACTTCCGGGGCGCCGGAAGCCGCCCCGGAAGTTGAGGAAGCTCCGGCGGCGGGGGCCGGGTCGCGGGGAGCGGCCCCGGAGGACGGGGGAACGGACGTGTCGGGACTGGAGGGAGCCGGCTCGCGGGGAGCGGCGCCCGGAGGCAAGGGAGTGGAACCCCGGGGCGAGGGAGCGGAGCCCGGAGGCGGGGGAGTGGAGGCGAGGGGGTGAGGGGGTGGGGCGCTCGGGGCGGTGCCGAAGGGAGGCGGGGCGAAGGTGAACGGGCGGGTGGTGGCGGACGGGCCGCCGATGCCGTTCACCGTGTTGAGCGGGACCACCCGCGGCGACAACCACCGCCGGATCTCGGCGAGCACCCCCGCCTCCCGGGCCCCCATCCGGTCGATCTTGTTCACGAAGATCAGCGTGGGCAGCCGCAACCGCCGCAGCGTCTTCATCAGGACCCGCGTGTGCGGCTGTACGCCCTCCACGGCCGACACCACCAGGACGGCGCCGTCGAGCACGCCGAGCGCGCGTTCGACCTCGGCCACGAAGTCGGCGTGGCCCGGCGTGTCCACCAGGTTGACCCGCAGGTCGCCCATGGTGAACGAGGCCACCGCCGAGCGGATGGTGATGCCGCGGCGGCGTTCGATCTCGCCGCTGTCGGTCTGCGTGCTGCCGTCGTCGACGCTGCCGAGGCGCGCGATGACCCCGGTCTCGAACAGCAGCCGCTCAGTGAGGCTGGTCTTGCCCGCGTCTACGTGCGCGAGGATGCCGATGTTCAGGATGTGCATGAGTGGTGGAGCCCTCGAGAACTCTCGTGCCAATGGGGCGCTGGAAGATCTCTGGGCGGCGCCGCATCTCATGCTCCTGAACGTCGTCCGGCTGGGTGCCCGGTCATCCTGTCACCGGGGCGGGCCGGCGGACCACCGATTTAAACCGGGTCACAACAGGCGAAGCTGCTCCGGCTCTGCGACGGCGGCGACGGTGCCGGGCGTTCGGCGGGGCGGAACGCGGCGGGCCATGGCGGGCGTGGCTCTGCCGACCCCGTGGCGCCGGGCCAGCTCCTTGACCTGGGCGACGACGCGGTCCTGGTAGGAGGCAGGGGCGTAGGCGCCGCGGCCGTACAGCTCCAGATAGCGCGGCACCAGGCGCGGGTGCTCGCGCCCGAGCCAGCTCAGCCACCACTCGCGCGCCCCCGGCCGCAGGTGCAGGACGATCGGGGCGAGGTGGGTGGCGCCGGCCTCGGCGATCTCCTTGACCGTGCGTTCGAGCTGGGCGGGGGAGTCGGTCAGGTACGGCAGGATCGGCGCCATCAGCACCCCGCACGCCACGCCGTTGTCGTTGAGCGTGGCGCACGCCTCCAGCCGCCGGCGCGGGTTGGGCGTGCCGGGCTCGACCCCGCGCCACACCGCCTCGTCCACGAAGCCGACCGACATGCTCGTGCTGACGTCGGTGACCTCGGCCGCCTCGGTGAGCAGATCGAGGTCGCGCAGGATCAGCGTGCCCTTGGTGAGCACCGAGAACGGGTTCGCGGCGTCGCGCAGCGCGGCCAGGATGCCCCGCATGAGTCGGTAGCGGCCCTCGGCGCGCTGGTAGCAGTCGACGTTGGTGCCCATGGCCACGTGGTGGCCGCCCCAGCGGGTCGCGGCCAGCTCCTTGCGGGCCAGCTCGGCCGCGTTGACCTTGACGACGATCTTCGAGTCGAAGTCGGCCCCGGCGTCGAGGTCGAGGTATTCGTGCGTCTTGCGGGCGAAGCAGTAGACGCAGCGATGCCCGCACCCGCGGTAGGGGTTGATCGTGTACTCGAACGGCACCCGGCTGGCCCCCGGCACCCGGTTGATGATGGACCGGGCCTGGACCTCGTAGAAGGTCATCCCCCTGAACTCGGGCGTGTCGAACGTACGGGTGACCGCGCCGCGGGCGAACAACGGCACGGCTGGATCGGCCTGACCGGGCCCGGCCAGGCGCAGGTTGTCCCAGCGCATCCCATGATTAGAACAAAAGTTCGAGCGTGATCGCAAACCGAAAAGAGGCGGTAATTAGGGGGTCACGTCAAGGCTAATGATCTTCATGGTTGGGGAGGAACACGCCACAGTGCTTGCGTTCCGGAGGTACGTCTATGGCCTGGTCGCAGGACGAGGAGCGAATGCTGGCCCAGATCGAGCAGCACCTCGTCGACGACGATCCGCGGCTCGTGGCCCGGCTCGAGTCGTTCAACGAGCGGGCTCGTCGCAGCGAGGCGCGGGCGAAGGGGCAGCCGGGCCACAGGCGGCCACGCCGGTCGACGGTCATCATCGTGATCAGCTGGGTGCTCATCGCGACGCTGGTGGCCACCCTGCTGATCATGGTGCTCCAGCACGAGGCCGCCACCGCCGTGGCCCTGGCCGCCTCGCGCTGACCTCCCCCGAACCGTCCGCCTGCCTCAGGCCGCGCGGACGGTCGGCTCGTGGCGTACCGGGAAGTTGACCGAGGCGGCGATGAAGCACGCCTTGTGGGCGTCCTCGTGCAGGCGGGCGGCGGTCTCGACCATCTCCGGCGCGGCCACGGTCACCTCGGGGCGGAGCGCGACCTCGGTGAAGTGGCCGCCGGCGCCGCTCTCGGCCATGGTGCCCGCCGCGTGGTCGGTGTACCCGGTGACCACGACGCCCGCCTCGGCGCACAGGTGCAGATACCACAACATGTGGCACTGGGAGAGCGAGCCGACCAGCAGCTGCTCAGGGTTCCACCGGGCGGGGTCGCCGCGGAAGGCGGGGTCGGAGCTGCCCGCGATGACCCGCCGGCCCTCGGCGGACAGGTCGTGGTCGCGGTCGTAGTCGCGGTATCCGCTGGTGCCGGTGCCCCGGTTGCCGGTCCAGGTCACGGTGGTGGTGTACGTGTGGTGGCGGGTCATGCGGGTTCGTCCTTGCTGTGAGTGACGGCGCGGGTGTCGAGGACGTGCGCGCGGGCGATGGCCGCGGCGTCCTGCGGCCGGGCCTCGGTGATCGCGGCGAGAAGCTGTTCGTGCTGGCCGGAGACGTGCGCCGGACGGGACGGCGGCGCCAGCGAGCGCAACGTGGACACCTGGATCTGGTCCCACACGCGCTCCAGGGTGTGCAGCGCGATGGCGTTGGCCGCCAGCTCGGCGATCCGCCGGTGGAAGCGGCGGTTGAGCCTGACGGCCTCGCCGAGCCGGCCCTGCGCGGTGGCGGCCGCCGTGGCGTCGGCGACCTGCCGCAGCGAGGCCAGGTCGGCGGGGGCGATGCGGCCCTCGCCCTGGCGGGTGGCCGCCAGCTCGGCCGTGAGCGCCTCCAGCGCCGCCCGCACCTGGTAGGCGTCCTCCAGTGCGGACGGCTCCAGGGCCACGACGACCACCCCGCGCCCGGCCGGGCGCACCAGGCCGTCGGCGGTCAGCGCCCGCAGCGCCTCGCGCACGGGGGTGCGGCTCATCTCCAGACTCGCCGCGACCTCCGTCTCGGTCAGCCGCGCCCCCGGCGGGTAGGTCCCGTCGAGGATCAGCTCCCGCAACCGGCTCCAGGCCACATCGCTCTGCACGGACCCGACTCTAACGCTCTGCATACTTTGCATGCAATGCATGCGACCGTCCTGTGAGAGGAGGCCCGAGCTGTCCCTGAGGAGAGGTCAGAGGCCCTTGAGGAAGGTCGCCGCCACCGGGGCCGCGACCTTGCCGCCCGTGCCGCCGCCCTCCACGACCACCGCGAAGGCCACGTCGCCCTTGAACCCCATGAACCAGGCGTGGGTGTCGAGCTTGTCGCCGGTGCCGAACTCGGCCGTGCCGGTCTTGCCGTGGGTGCCGGCGGGCAGGCCGCTGCCCCTGGCGGTGCCCTTGGAGACCACGGCCGCCATCATGCTGTGCAGCTGCTCCTTGACCCCCTTGGGCAGCGCCTGCTCGCCGGCCTTCTGCTTGAGCGAGGGCACCAGCGTGGGCGGCCGCCACGTGCCGTCGGCGATGGCGGCGGCGACCGAGGCCATCGACAGCGGGCTCGCGGTGATCCTGGCCTGGCCGAAGGACTCGGCGGCCAGCTCGGCGTCGGACTGGGCCCGCGGGAAGCTGGCCTTCGTGGCCGGCACGCCGATGTTGAGCGGCTGGTTGAAGCCGACGCCTTCCGCCGTCTTGAGCAGCTTGTCGGCGCCGAGCCGCTGTTCGGCCAGCGGCGCGAACGTGGTGTTGCACGAGTGGGCGAAGGAGTCGAGGAACGACAGCGAGCCGAACTCCTCCTTCTCCGAGTTGCGGATCTTCAGCCCGCCGACGGTGGCGTACATCGGGCAGGTGACCTTGTCGCTGGGCGACAGGCCGGCCGCCAGCAGGCCGATGGCGGTGACCGCCTTGAACGTGGAGCCGGGCGGGTAGCGGCCGTCGAGGGCCCGGTTGAAGCCGCCCTGGTTGTTGACCACGGCCAGGATCTCGCCCGTGGAGGGCCGGATGGCGACCATGGAGGTGGGCTTGGGGACGTCCTTGACCGCAGTGACGGCCGCCGCCTGCGCCCGCGGGTCGAGCGAGGTCTCGACGGGCTTGCCGTCGGTGCCCTCGATGGTGCCGAGGGTCTTGCCGCCGAGCTGGATCTGGGTGGTGGGGGTGCCGGCCAGCCGCTTCTGGAACGTCTCCTGCAGGCCGCCGCGCCCGATCGCCTGTCCGGGCTTGTAGGAGGCGCCGAGCTTGGCGACGTCCTTCTTGGTGGCCTTGTCGAGGTAGCCGACGAGCTGCTGCACCGAGCCGCCGGACGTGCCGGTGTCGATGCGGCCGCCGTCGGCGTCGGTGATCTCGGCGCGCTGCGGCCAGCTCGTCTTGACGGCGAACGCCGCCCCCGGGGTCAGCTGCGGGTGCAGCGTGGATGGCCGCCAGTCGACCTTCCACATGCGGTCGGCCACCACGAGGTCGAGCTGCCCGTCGTAGGACCAGGAGCCGATGTTCTTCAGCGCCAGGGTCGCGGTGTAGGGGACCTTGGCCCGGCCGTCGCCCTCGACCACCCGCCCCAGCTTGACCGTGGCCGACTCGACGCCGAGCGCGGCGCGCTGCTGGTCGTAGGCGGTGAGCTGCTGCTGGGTGGCCAGCTCGGCGGTCATGGCGGCCTTGTCGCCGGCCTGCCAGGCGGCGGCGAAGCGCTGCGCCGTCTCGCCCGGTGTGCCCTTGGTGCGCAGCAGGTAGTAGGCGCCCCCGCCCGCGGCCCCCGCCACGAGCACGGCGGACACCGACACGATCGCGATGGTACGGCCCCGCGCCACTGGTCAGCCCCCTGGTCCTCGACGTCAGGTGTCAGAGCCTAGCGGTGACCGGTCACGTCGTTCCATTGGCGGTCTTGAAGCTGGAGGCGTACGCGGGCACGTACTCCTGCCCGGACAGCTTCTGGACGGCCTCCATGACCTCGTCGGTGACCCGGCGCCGGTCGCGCGCCTTGGTGTGGTCGCCCTCGAAGCGCATGGGCCGGCCGATGGAGATGCCGATCTTGGCCGGCCTGGGCACCGTGGCCCCGACCGGCAGCACCTTCTCGGTGCCCTTGAGCGCCACCGGCAGCACGGGCGCGCCCGTCTTGAGCGCCAGCCAGGCAACGCCGACCTTGCCGCGGTAGAGGCGGCCGTCGGGGGAGCGGGTGCCCTCGGGGTGGATGCCGAACAGCTCGCCGCGCTCCAGCAGCTCGGCGGCGGCGTCGAGCATGGCCTGGGCGGCGTGGGCGCTCTCGCGGTCGATCGGCAGGCTGCCGCCCAGGCGCATGAAGAAGCCGGAGACGGGGTTGCCGTCGAAGTACTCGTTCTTGGCGGTGAACGTGACGCGCCGGGGGAGCAGCGCGGGCAGCAGGAAGGAGTCGAGCACGGAGAGGTGGTTGGCCGCCAGGATGGCCGGGCCGACCCTCGGGACGTTCGCGGCGCCGGTGATGTGCGGCCGGCACATCGCGTGGGCGAGCGGCGCGGCGGCGAACTTGACCACTTCGTACAGCAACGGGCTCTCCTGGATCATGGGCAGTCAACCTTGCCACCCTAAGGCAGCGGGACGCCCGGAAAGCTTTAAGGCCGATGTGGTGGTCGCCTCCTCGGCGAGGTGCACAACACGGTTCCAGCCGAACGGTATTCCGTGAAGGCGGTAATTTGCGGCCCGGGGGACACAGCCACATCGGCATTTCCGAGTTAAGCACAGCCTCTGGCGTTGGAGGTAATCGTGCCCGCCGGATGGGGCGCGCGTGACCTGCGCGCCGGAGCTCAGGGGCCGGCGGGGCCGTCCATGAGCAGGGCGTAGGCGTGTTCGGCGGCGCGCACCGCGTCGGCCTCCGTCTCGGCCAGGGGCCGGCCCCCGGCGAGCTGCGCCCAGGTGCGCCGGGCCAGCACCCGCTGCACGGCCAGCGCCTGGGCCGCCAGCAGCGCGGCGGTCAGCTCGTCCATGCTCTCGGCCAGGGCCTCGGCCAGCTCGGCCTCGTCCTGGGTCATGTGGTGGAACAGGCGGACGGCCAGGCTGGGCGTGTCGAACACCATGCGGTGGAAGGCCAGCACCTCGGGGTGGTCGTTGAGCCCGGTGACCGGGTCGTGGGCGGCCAGGCCGTCGAGGTGGTGGCGGCGCAGCGCCGCGACCGGGTGCTCGCCGGGCGCCCGGCCGCGCACCACGCGGGCCGCCTCGCCCTTGTGGTCGGCGAACCGGTGCAGGACGAGGTCCTCCTTGGTCGGGAAGTACTTGAACAGTGTCGGCTTGGACACCCCGGCCGCCGCCGCGATCTCGGTCACCGGCACCTCGTCGAAGCCGCGTTCCAGGAAGAGCGCGATCGCCGCCGTCGAGATGGCCTCGTGCACCCGCTGCCGCTGCAGCTCCCGCAGTCCCGTCATGACCGCACTCTATCAAAGTGTTAACCTGGTTAATGTCTTAACCGAGTTAACGCTTTGGGGGTGGGCATGGGAACGCTCGACGACGAACGGCGTCACGTCGAACGGTGCAGGGCGGGGCTGCGCAGGATGCTGGAGGGCGCGCGGGAGAACGTGATCGTCGGCGAGACCGTCGCCGGCGACCGCTACAGCGCGGAGCGGCTCGGCCGCCATCTCAAGAGCCTGGCCAAGGAGCTGAGCGAGGAGCCCGACGGGCCGCCGTTCTTCGGCCGGCTCGACTTCGGCCAGGACTCGGCCGAGCACCGCGGGCGGGCGTACCACATCGGCCGGCGGCACATCGCCGGCGAGCACGGCGGGCCGCCGGTGGTGATCGACTGGCGCGCGCCCGTGGCGCGCGCCTTCTACCGGGCCGGCGCCCGCGACCCCCAGGGCGTCGAGGTGCGCCGCCGTTTCGGCTGGTCGGGCAGCACGCTGACCGGCTACGAGGACGAGCGTCTAGGCGCGGGGGAGGAGGGCGGCGGCGCGCTCCTGGCCGCCGAGATCGAACGCCCCCGCGTCGGACCGATGCGCGACATCGTCGCCACCATCCAGCCCGAGCAGGACGACCTCGTCCGCGCCGACCTCGACACCACCATCTGCGTCCAGGGCGCCCCCGGCACCGGCAAGACCGCCGTCGGCCTGCACCGGGCCGCCTACCTGCTGTACGCCCACCGCCGCCGCCTCGAACGCTCCGGCGTCCTGGTGCTCGGCCCGAACCGGACCTTCCTCGGCTACATCGCGGCCGTGCTGCCCGCGCTCGGCGAGGTGGACGTCGAGCAGACCACCCTGGAAGGGCTGCTCGGCGCCTATCCCGTACGGGCCGTCGACTCCGCGGCGGCCGCGGCGGTCAAGCACGACGTCCGGATGGCCGAGGTGCTGCGCCGCGCGCTGTACGGCCGCATCCGCAGGCCCGCCGAGCCCGCCGTGGTGGCCGACGGCTCCTACCGCTGGCGCGTCGGCGAGGACGAACTGCGCCGCATCGTGGAGGACACCAGGCGGGCCGCCCTCCCCTACGGGGTCGGCCGCGAACGCGTCAGGGCCAGAATGGTGGCGGCGATGCGGCGCCAGGCCGAGGCCCGCGGCCAGACCTGCGACGCCGCCTGGGAACGCCGCATCGGCCGGGCGCTCACCCCGGCGCTCGACGCGACCTGGCCCGCCGTCCGCCCCGAGGACGTGCTGCACGAGGTCCTCAGCGCCCCGCCCGAGGGCCTGCTGACCGACGCCGAACGCGCCGCGCTCGCCTGGCCCGGCCCGCCGCGCGGCGCCAAGAGCGCCAAGAGCGCCAAGAGCGCCAAGTGGACCGAGGCCGACCTGGTGCTGCTGGACGAGCTGGCCTGCCTGCTCGAACGTCCCCGCGGCTACGGCCACGTCATCGTGGACGAGGCCCAGGACCTGTCGCCCATGCAGTGCCGCGCCGTGGCCAGGCGCAGCGAGCACGGCTCGCTGACCGTGCTCGGCGACCTGGCCCAGGGCACCACGCCGTGGGCGGCCAGGTCGTGGCCGGAGCACCTGGAGCTGCTCGGCAGCCCCGGCGGCCGGATCGTGGAGCTGACCACCGGCTTCCGCGTGCCCGGCGCGGTCGTGGAGCTGGCCAACACGCTGCTGGCCGCGCTCGACGCCGACGTGCCCCCCACCCGCTCCCACCGCTCCGACGGCAGGCTGCGCGTCATCGCGACGGCCGAGGTGGAGAAGGGGGTCGTGGCGGCCGTACGGGAGGCGGGCGGGTTCGAGGGGTCGATCGGGGTGATCGCGGCCGACGCCCACGTCGAGGCGATCACCTGCGCGCTCTGGAACGAGGGGGTGGACCTCGGCGAGCGGCTGAGCGTCGTGCCCGCCTCGATGTGCAAGGGCCTGGAGTACGACCACGTGGTGCTCGCCGAGCCGGCCGCCGTCGTCGCGGCCGAGCCGCGCGGGCTCAACCGTCTGTACGTCGCCCTCACCCGCGCGGTCTCCCGGCTCGACGTCGTCCACGCCGAACCCCTTCCCCCTCAGTTTTCCCGCCCGTCATAACCCTTCTGAAATGGGCAGATGTCGGGACTCGGCGGCTCGACAGGCCTCCGGCTCTGGTGTGTGATGTGATTCACTTCACGAGGGAGCCGGAGAATGACCGCTTCGCAAGACCCGCCCCCGGGCGACGACGAGCACACGCGTGAAGGGCGCCGGCCGCAGCCGCCGCCCTACGCCCGGCCGCCGCAGCGGCAGGGCGCCCAGGTCCTGTCGATCATCGGGTTCGTCAGCGCCGCGGTGGCCATCCTGTTCATACCGATCCTGTTCGGCCTGGCCGGCATCGTGCTGGGCATCGTCGGCCACACCCGCGGCGAGTCCCTGGGCAAGTGGGCCGCCATCGCCGCCGCGGCCTGCATGGTCGTCGGCATGGTCCTCGGCGCGCTGGCCACGCGCGCGCTGGGCTCCTGACCCGCTGTGCCCGCGTGAGATCCGCCGTCGCGCGGGCACAGGGACGCGTCCCGGAATGAAGCGCGCCTCCCGGGTGCTGTCAGGGACGCAGTCGCTCATGGAAGAAGGCGTTAACCATGTCCCCGCAGGTGTCCCCGCAGGCGGACGCGGCCCATCTGATCGTGCGAGCCCTGGAGGCGGAAGGCGTCGAGTACGTCTTCGGCATCCCCGGCGAGGAGAACATCCACTTCGTCGACGCGCTCAACGACTCCTCCATCCGTTACATCCTCGTCCGGCACGAGCAGGGCGCGGCGTTCATGGCCGAGATCTACGGCAGGCTCACCGGCAAGGCGGGGGTGGCCTCGGCCACGCTCGGCCCCGGCGCGATCAACCTGCAGCTCGGCGTGGCCGACGCCACCACCAACAGCACCCCCGTCGTGGCGATCACCGCCCAGGTCGGCCTCGACCGCATCTACAAGGAGTCGCACCAGGTGGTCGACCTGGTGTCGCTGTTCCGGCCGATCACCAAGTGGGCCGACCTCGCCCCCACGGCCCTGGCCCTGCCCGAGATGATCCGCAAGGCGTTCAAGACCGCCCAGACCGAGCGGCCCGGCGCCGTCTACCTGCCCATCCCCGAAGACGTCGAGTCGGCCCCCGTGCCGGCCGACCTCGGGCCGCTGCCGGTCAACGTCGTACGCCCCCAAGATCCCTCCGCCGCGCAGATCGCCCGCGCGGCCGACGTGCTGGCCCGCGCGCGCCGGCCGATCGTGCTGGCCGGGCACGGCGCCGGGCGGGCCGGGGCGGCCGCCGCGCTGGTGCGCTTCTCCGAACGGCTCGGGCTGCCGGTGGCCACCACGTTCAACGGCAAGGGCGTCTTCCCCGACGACCACCCCCACGCGCTGGGCGCGGTCGGCTTCATGCGGCACGACTACGTCAACTTCGGCTTCGACGAGGCGGACGTGCTGATCAGCGTCGGCTACGAGCTGCAGGAGTTCGACCCCGTCAAGATCAACCCGAACCGCGACAAGGAGATCATCCACCTCCACCGGTTCCCCGCCGAGGTCGACGACCACTACCCGGTGGCCGTCGGGGTGCACGGCGACATCTCCCGGTCGCTGGACGCGCTCGCCGACGCCGTCCCGCGCCGCTTCGAGCTCAACGGCACCGGCGAGAAGATCCGCCGCCTGATGCGCGAGGAGCTGGAGCAGGGGCGCTCGGAGGACGGCTTCCCGCTGTCGCCGCGGCGCGTGGTCGCCGACATCAGGGAGGCCATGGGCCGCGAGGACATCGTGCTGGCCGACACCGGCGCGGTGAAGATGTGGATGGCCCGCATGTACCCGACGTACGAGCCCAACACGATGCTGGTCTCCAACGGGCTGTCCTCGATGGGGTTCGCGGTGCCCGGGGCGCTGGCCGCCAAGCTGGCCTTCCCCGAGCGCAAGGTGCTGGCCGCCACCGGCGACGGGGCGTTCCTGATGAACTCCCAGGAGCTGGAGACGGCCGTCCGCGAGCGTATCCCGATCACGGTCCTGGTGTGGGTCGACGACGCGTACGGGCTGATCGAGTGGAAGATGGACCTGGAGCTCGGCCGCCACTCGGGCATCCGCTTCGGCAACCCCGACTTCGTCGCCTACGCCGAGAGCTTCGGCGCCCGCGGCTACCGGATCACCAGCGCCGGGGAGCTGCTGCCCACGCTGCGCAAGGCGCTGGCCGACGAGACGGTGTCGGTGATCGCGGTGCCCGTCGACTACGCGGCCAACCTGGAGCTGACCGGCAAGCTCGGCGAACTCACCGGCCCCTTCTGACCGGCCGTTCCCAGGGGCATGTGGGTCAGGTTCTCGTCCAGTGGGGCTGCGCGACGTCGAACACCCGCTGTTCGCGCCCGCGCAGCGCCACCTCGGCGAACTGCCACAGGATCGCCCCGGTCGGCGCGTGGATCACGATGTCCGGCCCGAGCGGCATCTGCAGCAGCTCGCCCTGCCAGCGCGGCACGCCGGGCGCGAGGAAGCGCTCCAGCGGCACCGCGTGCACCGAGGCCACCTCATGGGCGTCGCCCACCGGCTCCTGACGGCCCCCGAACGCCACCACCGGAGTGATCACGAACCCGGAGTCGGCGACGAAGTCGTCGAGCAGCCCGGCCACCGCCACGCCGGTCACCCCGACCTCCTCGGCCAGCTCGCGCAGCGCCGCCTCCACCGGCAGCTCGCCGTCGTCGAGCCGCCCGCCCGGCAGCGCCCACTGCCCCGCGTTGCGCCCCCGCGCCGCCCTGCGGATCAGCACCGTGTACGGGACGCGCTCGGCGTCCTCCAGCACGCACACCGTCACGGCCGCCCGGCGCACCCCTGGGACGGGCGGCACCTCCCGGCGGTCGAAGGCGGCGAGATGCGCGGTGACCTGCTCGCGCAGCACGTCGATCGGGGGCAGCATCCCCTCAGGATCCCACGCCCTGCCCGTACGGGCCGAGAACCCGTCAGGAGAGGGCGGCCACTCCCTCCAGGAGGCGGTCGACGTCCGAGCGGTCGTTGTAGTGGACCAGGCCCGCGCGGACGGCGCCGCCCGAGTCGCGCACGCCGAGGGCGCCGGTCAGCTCCCAGGCGTAGTTGTGGCCGTTCCAGACGTTCACCCCCAGCCCGGCCAGATGCTCGGCGACCTGGCGCGGGGTGTGCCCGGCGACGGTGAAGTAGGCGGTCGCGGTGCGCCTGGCGGGCTTGCCGAGCAGGGTGACGTGCGGCATCGTCTCCAGGCCGGAGATCAGGGCGGCGAACAGCCCCAGCTCGTGCTCCTCGGCGGCGGCCATCGAGGCGAGCAGGCGCTCGCGGCGGGTGCCGGTGCCGGGGACCATGGCGGCTAGGTGGTCGACGGCCGCGGTGACCCCGGCCAGGTCGGCGAACGCGGACGTGCCCGTCTCGAACCTCTCCGGCACGGTGTCGGGGGAGGGCCGCAACTTGGCCGGGCGGACCGTCTCCAGCAGCGCCGGGTCGGCGACGACGGCCCCCACGTGCGGCCCCGACCACTTGTAGGCGCTGGTGGCGTAGAAGTCGGCGCCCAGCGCCCGCATGTCCACCGGGCCGTGCGGGGTGGCGTGCACGCCGTCCACGTACAGCAGGGCGCCCGCGCGGTGGGCCAGCTCGGCGATGGCGGCCACGTCGGGACGGGTGCCGAGGATGTTGCTCGCCGCCGTCACCGCGACGACCTTGGTCCGCTCGCCGATCAGGCCGGCGTACTGGTCGACCGGGAGCTCGCCGGTCACCGCGTCCACCTCGGCCCAGCGGACGGCGGCGCCCGTCTGGGTCCACGGACGCACGTTCGCGTCGTGGTCCAGCCGGGAGACCACCACCTCGTCGCCAGGCCCGGTCAGCGCCCTGGCCAGCCGGTACGTCAGCGTCGTCATGTTCGGGCCGAGGATCACGCCGTCGGGTTGACCGCCGACCAGGTCCGCGACGGCGGCCCGGCAGGCGGCGACGATCTCGTCCGCCCGGCGGCTGGCGGGGAAGGCCCCGCCCACGTTGCCGAGCCCGGCCCGGTAGGCGGCGGAGATGGCGTCGATCACCGGCTGCGGCGTCTGGGTGCCGGCCGCGCCGTCAAGGTAGGCGAAACCATCGGAAAGCGCAGGATAGGAGGAACGTACGGACTCCAGGGGGAAAGGCATGATAAGTAGATGCTCACCCTCAGAGACCTCAACCGCGCCACCTTGGCCCGGCAGCACCTTCTCGCCCGGCACGAGGGCCGCCCGGCCGACGTCGTGCACCGGCTGGCCGGGCTGCAGGCGCAGGAGCCGCGGCCGCCCTACCTGGGGGTGTGGACGCGGCTGGCCGGCTTCCGGCGCGACGACCTGCACGACTCGCTGCACGCCGGCGGCCTGGTGCGGGCGACGATGATGCGGGCCACGCTGCACCTGGTGACGGCGGAGGACTACGCGTCCTTCCGCCCGTTGCTGCGTCCCATGCTGGCCGCCGCGGCGCGCCGGTTCGAGGGCGTCGACTTCGAGGGCGTCGCCGCGGTCGCCGACCGGCTGCTCGCCGACGGGCCGCTCACCTTCAACGAGCTGCGGCCCCTGCTGCTGAAGGAGTTCCCCGGCGCGGACGAACGGGTGCTCGGCTACGCCGTGCGCATGATGACGCCGCTGGTCATGGTGCCGACGCAGGACCGGTGGAGCTTCCCGCGCGAGTCCGCCTTCGGGCTGCCCGGCGTCGAACTGGACCCGGCGCCCAGCGTGGAACGCCTGGTCGAGCGGTACCTCGCCGCGTTCGGCCCGGCCACCCCCGCCGACGTCCAGACCTGGTCGGGACTGGGCGGGATGCGGGCCGTCATGAAGGGGATGGAGCTGGACAGGCTGGCCGACGAGACGGGACGCGAACTGTTCGACCTGCCCGGCGCGCCGCGGCCGGGCGGCGACGTGCCCGCGCCGGTGCGCTTCCTGCCCGACTTCGACAACCTCGTCCTGGGGCACGCCGACCGTACGCGGGTGCTGGCGGACGAGTTCAGGCCGCTGGTCGCGACCAAGAACCTGCGGATCAAGGCCACGTACCTGGTGGACGGGTTCGCGGCGGGGACCTGGCAGATCAAGCGGTCCGGCAAGAAGGCCAAGCTCCTCATCAGCCCCTTCGCCGCGCCGACGCCTCTGGACGTCCTGGAGGAGGAAGGGCTCGCGCTTCTCGCCTTCGCCGAACCGGACGCGACCACCTACACCCTCGAACACACCCCACCCGACTGACCACCCCGCCCGAAGAACGAACGTGGGGAATTGGGATGCCGGAGCCGGGGGTGCGTCCCTACCCTCGGCCCATGCGTCACGAATCCGCCCTGTTGAACGTCATCGATGTGGAAGCCACCTGCTGGGACGGGCAGCCGCCGCCCGGCTCCGTCAACGAGATCATCGAGATCGGCCTCACCGTCGTGGACGTGTCGGCGCGGAGCCGGGTGTCCCGGCACCGCATCCTGGTCCGCCCTGCCCGATCGGCGGTGAGTGACTTCTGCACGGAACTGACCGGCCTGACCCAGGCCGAGGTGGAACGCGGTGTCACCTTCGCGGAGGCGTGCCGGATCCTCGCCGAGGAGTACGACGCCGGGGAGCGTCCATGGGCGAGCTGGGGCGAGTACGACCGCCGGCAGTTCGCTCGACAGAGTCAGGCCGACGGAGTGGCCTACCCGTTCGGCTACCCGACGGAACGCACGCACACCAACGCCAAGGCCGTGTTCGCGGCGGCGTACGGACTGCGCAGGAAACCCGGCATGGATCACGCTCTGCAGATCGCCGGACTGCCGCTGGAGGGACGCCATCACCGCGGCGAGGACGACGCCTGGAACATCGCGGCACTCGTCCTCGACCTGTTGGACCGCGGGGCATGGCCGGGCCGCTAGCTCCTGGTGCGACTGATCCGGTTGTGTCGGTGTGGCCTCGTAGACTCCCCTGCCACGTCGTCGAAGGGATTGCCGTGGAAGACCCGACAGGGATCGCAGCGCTGACCGAGATCCTGCCTGCCGATCTCGGCGCGGACGAGGAGATCGACTGGTCGGCGGCAGAGGCGCGGTGGGGCACGCGGTTCCCGCGTGACTACATGGCCTTCATGTCCGTCTACGGCGGCGGCTCGTTCGCCGAGGTCGGCATCCTCATGCCGTTGCCCAAGGAGTACATCCAGTGGGATCCCGGGACCTTCGAGGAGGAGACGGAGAACGCCCGTGACACCTGGGAGATGCTGGGCGGCCAGGAAGGGCTCGACATCGACCCGAACCACATCCTCGCCTGGGGCATCACTTCGGGCCCCGACATCCTGTGCTGGCTGACCACCGATCCCGACCCCGACCGGTGGCCCGTCCTGGTCTGCGGCCGCCATACCCGCGAGGGCTTCACCCTCTTCCCCTGTGGCATGGTCGAATTCCTCCGCATGCTGCTCCTGGACGAGCACGACCCCTACCCCCTCAGCATCGAGGTGCGTAACACCTCGCCGCGCTACGTGCACTGGCTCGAAGAACAGAAGCGCTGGAAGGCGAGATCGGACCCCGGCTACGGTTCGTCACGATGTCGATGATCATGTTGGGGCCGGGGTCTGCCGGGAGGGGGCAGGGTGGCGGGGGCGGTTCCGAGGCCGGCGGCGACGCCGGACGATGTCCTGCGGGCGCGGGCCGAGACGGCGCTGAGTCTGCCGGCTCCGCTGGTGGCCCTGTGGAGCGTTCGGGACGGCCTGCACACGGAGTGCGGTGTCGCGGTGTACTCGGCCGGGGACATCGGTGAACGCAACGCCACTTACGAGGTCGCGCGGTATGCACCAGGGTTCCTTCTCGTCGGCGATGACAGCGGTGGCCGCGGATTCCTCCTGCGCGCCGATGACCCGGACTCCGCCGTGTTCTCCTCCGGTCTGGGTGACCTGGAGCCTGCGGGCTTCGACGTCGTGGCGGCGGACTTCCCGTCCTGGATCGAATCGCTTGGTCCTGGCCCCTCCTGCTGACAGCGGCCGGCGAGTCGCTTCGACCGGAGGCGAAAAGGCTTCGCGATGTGAGCGCACCGGATGGCAGGGTGCAGCGCATGGCACCCCAGTACGAGATTCGCGCAGACCACGACGCTGACACGATCGTGGTCTACCAGGCATATGCGCCTGCCATAGCCGACGCGGCGCTGCGCGCGGGCCGTTTCGTCGCGCCGTTCTCGTTCCAGAGGATGACCTGGATCAAGCCCTCGTTCCTGTGGCTCATGCATCGCAGCAACTGGGCCCGCAAAGCCGGTCAGGAGCGCGTTCTCGCAGTGCGGATGACCCGGCGGGGCTGGGAGGAGGCTCTGTCCCAGGCCGTGCTCACGACAGCGGATCCGGCGGCTGTGGCCCGGGCAGCCGTCCATGTCCAGTGGGACCCGGAACGTTCGTTGCGCGGAGCGGCGCTGAACCACTACAGCATCCAGGTCGGCATCGGCCGCGACCTGATCCGCGCCTTCACCGACGACTGGATCGTCAGCCTCACCGACCTCACCCCGCAGGTCCGCAAGGCCACGGTTCTGACACAAACCGGGCACGCCGCCAAGGCCCGACGGCTGTTCCCCGCCGAGCGGGTGTATCCCCTGCCGCGAACGCTGGAACGCCTCCTCTCTCCGGGCAGATGACGGCCTACCGGCACGAGGGATGGACGAACCGTGCCAAGAGCGCATGGGATGCCACAGGCGCCGACCCGGAACCGGTGCACGAGACGCCGGGCGACCTGATGGACGACGTCCTCGGCAACCTGCCGCAGAACGTGTGATCGCGGTCGCGGTCCATGCTGGACGACTACGCGAGGCGGTTGCGCGTGAACCGGCGCATCGGCCGCGAGCCGACCCCCGATGGCGCGCCCACGCTCGTCCTGCCGACGTCCGGCGTGCGGACGAGGTCCGGCGCGCAGGGCCGGGCTAGGCGAGGCCGAGGTCCCGGCGCACGCGGGCGTAGTGGCGGCCCGGCAGCAGGCTGCCGACCGCCCACGGCTGGTTCTCCGGCATGCGCCTGCCCAGGCCCTCCAGCAGGCGCTGCGCGCCGGTGAGGTGGCCGCCGTGGTAGAGCGCCGCGCCGAACAGGTGCGCGGCGTCCAGCGCCCGCGGATGCGGCCGGGCGCCCTCGCGCCACTTGTCGGACGCCGCCACCAGCGGACCGGCCACCTCAGGGTCGCCGAAGTAGCCTTCGAGGATCTCCCGCGCCGTACGCTCCGACTCGCCGATCCGGCCCCACGCGACTTCGAAGTGGGCCAGCGCCAGCGTTGCCGTCACCGGGTCGCCCGGCGGCGCCGCGTCCGCCGTGCGGCGGGCGAAGGCCAGCACCTCGTCGTCGGAGCCGTACCACTTGCCGCACAGCACCTGGACACGGGTGTAGTGGCCCAGATACAGGTGCGGAGCGCGGGCGGTCAGCTCAGCCCAGAGGCGGTCGAGCTCCTGCCGGCCGGCCTGCGCGCCGAGCGCGTGCCACTGCAGCCGCTCCCACGGAACGGGATCGTCCGGACGGGCCTCGGCGGCCTGCCGCAGCGGGACGGCGGCGTCCGCCAGCACCTCGTGGAAGCGGGCGAAGCGCTGGCCGCCCACGTACGCGGCGTAGGAGCCGCCGCGGATCGCCCATGCCTGCTGGATCCGGGCGGCGCCGAGCCAGAGCAACGCGTCGGGGTCGTCACCGGCCAGCCGGAGCAGCGCCTCGGTGCGCGCACGGGCGGCGATCCCCAGTTGCTCGACGCGCAGCGCACGCACCTCGTGGTCGTCGCGCGCCTGGCGGACCAGCTCCAGGCCCGGCTCCAGCCGTCCGGCCCGCACCTGGCGCAGCGCCTGCTCCAGCGCGGGATCGTCCCACGACCGGCCCGGACGCATGCGCGAGGTCTTGTCGAGCAGCTCGGCCGCGGCCGTGATCACCCGTATCAAGGACATCCGTGATCAATACCGCACGTGATCATGGTGTCGCAACAGCGCCGAGCGGCTAGTTCCAGGCACCAGGCACCCCGTAGGGCACCTTGCCCTCAAGTTGCTCCTGATCGAGCACCTCGCTCTCCAGAGGCAGCGCGACGGTGACCTGCCGTCCCCAGGTGGAGTAGCGGGTGTCCGCCGTGAGCCGGAACACGGACCCCCTCCAGTGGTGCATGACCCCCTTGGCCGTGACTCGCTCCACCAGTCCAGCCGTGCTCAGGCGGATGGTGTAGGAGATGGTGCTGACGGGCTCGCTCCAGGAGTAGCCGCGAAAGCGCGAGGCGAAAGAACGCGACACCTTGACCAGCTTGTCGGCCTTGATCATGCCCTTCACCACTCCGCCGCGCCAGGACGTGCGGTGGGCCAGCAGCGTCTTGAGCGTGGCGGGTTCCAGAACCTCCAGCAGCGGGTTGCTGGCCGGCAGATCGGTGTGCGGATAGCGCACCCAGCTCGTGCCCTGCGGCAGTACGTCGGCGAATCGGGGGCCGGAGACGTAGTCGTCGTAGCCTGACGAGATCACCCTCAGGGGCAGTTCTTCAGCGGCGGCGTCCTCGGCCATGCCGAGTTTCTTCAGACCGCTCATCACCGTCTTGCTGTACCGCACGCGCTGGGACGTGTCAGAGGCGATCTCACCTTGCGGCCCGAACCCGACCGTGCCGTTCAGGGCCAGGGTGTAAGACCCGCCGCGACCGTGGTCCACCTTCGCGGTGGACACGATGTTCACGCCCTTACCGCGGGTCAATGTGGCTCGGAGCGCTTCTACCGGGTCGTTCCCGGACACCGCCTGGGCGGGGACGGCGACGAGCTGTGCCAGGCCCGCGATCAGGATGACACCCATGACGGTCCGCTTCATCACGTTCCTCTGGAGATGGTGGGAGGGCGCAACAATCTTGTGCCTACGAGATCAACTGTCAAGTTGAACCGTGACCGTGGGGTCCCCGGACCCGGCCGGCATCCTGGCTGCTGAGCCCGGGTTCCAGACAAACCACCCGCCACCAAGACTGAGCCCTGACACGCCTACCGGGGCGTGCCTCCTCATCGAGCCGCGAGAGGCAATCCCACGACGGCAACGTCCGCAGCTCTCCCCGGCTCGGACAGCCCAACTTCCTCTTCACCTGCTATGTGGGGACGCAGATCTACCCGCGCTGCTGGGTTCGTGGAGACTACAGCGGCGGGGACAACCGCTGGTACACCTGGCGTGGCGGCCAGGGCCAGCCGGACCGCTACATCCACTTCAGCCAGGTCTCCAGCGAAGGAGACGGCGGCGGCATGATCCAATGCCCCTAGCGCACCGGGACAACCGGCGGACCGGTGCCGGTGCACCCGTCATCAGGCGGCGAAGCGCGTGACCGAGCCGGACAGGCCGCGTCGGACGACGCAACCGGGGGTGCGGCCCCGGCCGTCACATCCGGTGCCTGGCCGGGCTCTCGGCCGTGGGCAGGCACCGGGTCTCGAGGACGGCCGTGATCCGCCGGACCTCCAGCGGCACGTTCTGGATCACGGCCAACTCGTGGGCGCGACGCAGGCAGGCGGCCGCTTCGGCCGGGCGCTCCAGAGCGATGAGGCTGTCGGCGCGCAGGCACAGTGCCTCACGTTCCATCACCCGATCGCCATAGCGGCGGACGTCATCGAGGATCCTGATCGACAGCGTCTCCGCATAGGCGTGGCGACCGGCTCTCACCGAAGCGAGCAGGTCGGACATCGCGATCAGCGAGGAGACGCGCGTGTTGCCCGCCGCGAGCTTCATGGCCTTGTCCAGCATCGGGCGTGGGTCGCCCCCTTGGAGGAGGGCCAGGCGCGCGAGCAGAATGGCCTCGCTGAGGGTGTCACCCAGCCTGGCGGCGATGGACACGGCTTGGGTGAGGTGCGCCAGAGCGGACTCCGCGTCCCCCAGCCTCAGCTCGGCGGCGCTGAGGTTGGCCAGTGTCAGCGCCTTGACGGAGCTCTCGTCCAGCAACGGCAGCGCCTCCTCGGCCAGGGCGAGAGACTTCTCGCGCCGGTACTGGAACCCCTCGACCGCGGACAGCGAGGCGAGCATCGCCCCCGCGCCCCGCGATTCGTCATGGTCGCGGCAGACCCGTAAGGCCAGCCGGGAGGTCTGCTCCCAGTCCACGAACTGGCCGTGGATCTCGAACAGGCGAACGCCGGCCAGCGCCAGGTCCCAGCACATGGCGGCGTGTCCGAGTTCGGCGGCGTGATGGATGCCGGCGAGCAGGGTCTCACGCTCGGCCGCCATCCACGTCATCGGCTCGTCGGGCAGCACCCGACCCCGCGGCCGCCAATGCGGGGCGCCGCTGTCCAGCAGCCGGAACCCGCCCGCGTATTCACCCTCACAGGCGTCCTTGACCAGCGCCAGCAGGCATGACAGGAAGCGGTCACGAACACTGTCCTGCGCCGGCCCGGTACCGGCGCGCTCGCGGGCCAGCAGCCGGATCAGATCGTGGAAGCGATAGCGCTCCTGGCCGGCGATGTCCAAGCCCTCAGGCTGGAGCAGTTGCCGTTCGGCCAGCCGTTCCAGCAGGTCCCCGCCTGTGCTGACGGGCACCATCAGCAGGGCGGCGGCCATCCAGGCGGTGAAGGTGGGCGCCGGCAGCAGACCGAGCCGCTCGAACAGGACCCGCTCGGCGTCGGGCAGCTCCTGATAGCCGGCCTCCAGACTGGCGCGCACGTCCAGCTCTCCCGCACGCAGCTCATCCAGCCGCCGCTCCTCGGTGAGCCTGGCGGCCAAGGTCTCCGGGGTCCAGCCAGGCCGGGTCACCAGCCGGGCGCCGGCCACGCGAAGGGCGAGCGGCAGCCTGGCGCACAGCTCGACCAGCGGGACGGCGTGGCCCGGCTCGATGCGGGCGATACGGCTCAGCAGCAGCGCGGCGTCGGCGGGAGGCAGCACGTCGAGCTGGATCAGCGATGCCCCACAGGCGGTGACCAGCCTCTCGAACCTGCTACGCCCGGTGACCACCGTCACGCAGCCCGCCGTCCCGGGCAGCAGCGGCTCCACGTCCACGGACCCGGAGGCGTTGTCCAGGACGATGAGCATCCGCCGCTCGGCCAGGACCTGGCGGTACAGCGCGATGCGGGCGTCGTGGTCCTCGGGGACGAGGATGACCCCGAGTACGGCCAGGAAGCGGGGCAACACGTCGGCCGCGGTGTGCTGCCCGAGGTCGGCATAGAGCTGCCCATCAGGGAAATGGTCGCGGGAACGATGGGCCCAGTGCAGCGCCAACCCGGATTTGCCGACGCCGCCCACTCCGCTGATGACGGCCACGTCCGCCGGGCCGTGCAGGAGCCGATCCAGCACGCCCAGCTCCTGCGTACGGCCGGTGAAGGCGTACACGTCGGGGGGCAGCAGCCGGGGGGCCGGCTCGTGGCGGAGCAGTTCCTCGTGGAGGCGACGCAGCGGGCCACTCGGCTCGACGCCGAGTTCGTCCACCAGCTTGGCGCGGGTCCGCCCGTACAGCCGTAGCGCCTCAGCGGGACGCCCGGCGGCGGCCAGGGCACGCAGCCACAGCTCCACGAACGATTCGCGCAGCGGTTGTCCGGCCACCGCGGTGGCCATGTCACTGGCGCATTCGGCGAAGCGCCCCAACGACATCAGAGCCTTCGCACGTGCCTCGATCGCCCCCAGCCGCGTCTCCTGCAGCGCGGCGGCCTCGACCCTGATGTCCTCCAGATCGTCCAGCCCGCTGTACGGCGCGCCTCGCCACAGGGCCAGGGCCTGATCCAGGAGGGCCAAGGCGCGCTCGGCCGGCTCGGCGGCGGCGCGCTGGACCCATCGCGTGAACCGGAGCGCGTCCAGCTCATCGTCGGCGACGCGCAGCATGTGGCCGTCGCCGCGGCGCACCAGCCTGTCTCCGACCGTGGCGCGCAGCCGGTGCAGGTGCCAGCGGAAGGTGCTGGGCGAAGGCGCCGCGGACGGCCATGCCGCCTGCGCCAGGACGTCGCCCGACACCGGCCGGTTGGCGTGGCACACCAGCATCGCCAAGAGGGTCAGTTGCTTGCCTGCCGGAATTGTCGCGCCGTCGACCGTTACTGCCCCGAGCACCCCGATTTCCACTGAGCTGATTATGGGGGTTGCCGAGCCGGTAAGTCATGCCGTCTTGACGAGGCTGGTCAGAGGCGGGCGGCCGGTCCGTCCGGCCATGGTGCATCTCGCCGCGCATGCCCCGCCCCGGAACCCCCGCCCCTCAATCGCAGGTTCAAGGGGCGGGGGTTCTCGGCGCTGCCAAGTGGATGCCGGAGTCACCCGATCCCGGACGCACAGCCCGGGAAGCCGGTCCGCCGGATCATCGGCGGTGCGCACTAATCGGCGCAGTTCTCCTTCTTCCACTGGATCTGGACGACGGTCACGGGGGTTCGGCGATCGGGCCACTCGTGTCCCGCCGCGAGGTCGCCGTCCTCGGCGCGGTGAATGCACTTGCTCGCCTTGGTGCCGTCCCCGTAGTAGTACGAGACCCAGACGTGGTCATAGGTGTCGATCATGCCGTTGTTGAAGAAGGATCGGACGTTCTTGTAGGGGCTGCTGGCCACGCTGACCGGCCCCCAGTTCTCGCCCCGGCCGATGCTGATTTTCGTCGCTTCGGAGATGACCTCTGTCGAATACACGCAGAAGTCTCCGGACGCGCAGCCGTATGCCTTGTAAGAGGAAAGGGTTTCTGCGCTCGCGGGTGACGCGAGCGCCAGCCCGGCCAGAGCGACGGCAGTGACAGCGGCCGGGACGAACTTTCTCAGCATGAGATCTCCTCGTTGTCTCGCCTGCGCAAGCCAAGGCGGTGGAACGGCCCGCCAAGCGCTTTCGCGATTGCATGCCGTCAAGCTAAAAGGGGCCTGTTTGGTTCAGGTTGGTTGTCTGTTGGGGCCGTCGCCATGAAACAGGGACGAGGGGGCGGGCGTCTTCTGGAGTGCCGTCGGTCGGCGGGGGTGGTGGCGAGGGGACGGGGTTGGGGGGCTGGTCAGGGGGTGGATGGCGCCGGCGGGGGAGCGATGATCGGGTGTTCGTCGAAGCCACGTTCGAGGAAGTGTTGGGTAGCCTGGTCAGAGACGGCCCTGCCAGGCCCCGCTTCTTCCGTTCCCTCATGCCCTGAAGGTTCCGACGCCTATCGGCCCGCTACGTTTCCCCGCCGGCCCTGCCCGCAGGCCGGCTCAGTCACTGAGCGTCCACCCAACGCGAGCGAGGAGAGAATTTTGTCCCAAGCAGCAGAGGTTCTCGAACTGGACGACACCATCGCCGACGGTGGCACGGCCGTCGGCGCCGACTCGGTCAAGACCTATCTGAAGGAGATCGGGCGCGTCCCGCTGCTCACCGCCGAGCAGGAGATCGAGCTGGCCAAGCGCATCGAGGCCGGCCTGTTCGCCAGGGAACGGCTCGACAGCGAGCCCGGCCTGCCCTCCGAGCTGCGTGCCGACCTGGAGTGGATCGCCGACGACGGCCTTCGTGCCAAGCGCCGCATGCTGGAGGCCAACCTCCGGCTCGTCGTCTCCATCGCCAAGCGTTACACCGGCCGCGGCATGCTCTTCCTCGACCTGATCCAGGAGGGGAACCTCGGCCTGATCCGGACGATCGAGAAGTTCGACTACCGGCTCGGCTACAAGTTCTCCACCTACGCCACCTGGTGGATCAAGCAGGCCATCACCCGTGCCATGGCCGACCAGGCCCGGACGATCCGCATCCCCGTGCACATGGTCGAGCTGATCAACAAGGTGGCCCGCGTGCAGCGCCGCCTGCAGTCCGACCTGGGCCGCGAGCCCACCCCCGAGGAGATCGCCGCCGAGACCGATCTCGACGTCGAGCGGGTGTCGGAGGTGCAGGGCTACGGCCGGGAGCCGATCTCGCTGAGCACGCCGCTCGGCGAGGAGGGCGACAGCGAGTTCGGCGACCTGATCGAGGACACCGAGGCCGTCTCCCCGGCCGACGCGGTCTCGTTCACGCTGCTGCAGCAGCAGTTGCACAGCCTGCTCGACCAGCTCTCCGAGCGCGAGGCGGGCGTGATCACGATGCGCTACGGCCTGGCCGACGGCAAGCCGCGCACCCTCGACGAGATCGGCCGCGTCTACGGCGTCACCCGTGAGCGCATCCGGCAGATCGAGGCCAAGACCATGTCCAAGCTGCGTCACCCCTCCCGGGCCATGGCGCTGCGCGACTACCTGAGCTGACCGCCCGGGAGCGGCAGCACGCGACACGCCGAGCAGGGCTCGCCGTGTGGACGTGGAGCGTCACCGCCTTGTCGACCGAACCAGCCGCCGCGACGCCGGCGCGACCAGCGACAGGCACGACCTCCGTCCACCCCGGCGACGGCCACCCGAGCACCCGCGTGCCGCGAGCCACGGCGACGCGCCCGTCGCCCACGGAAGAGCGGTCCAGGGGTGGGAAAGGGCGGGTAAAAGGGCGCTCTGGAGTGTGTGGAGCCCGGCGCGGGCCGGGTGGGCCGGACCTACTCTGCCCAACGTGAAACGCTCCCGTACGAGCCTCGTCCACCAGGCCGCCTACGCGTTCCGGCACCCCCACAGGATCGCCCCCCACCTGCGCCGGCTGGCCCGCGACACCTGGTTCCGGCTCCGCACGCACGACCACGTCACCTACTACCGCGCCGTCATGAGGTCCGACACGGCCCGCGACCCCGAGGGCGCCGTGGGATCGCACCGGCACCGGCGCTGGCTCGCCCTGGGACGCATGCAGTTCGACTACCTGGTGGAGCACGGGCTCAAGCCCGACTGCCGGATGCTGGAGATCGGCTGCGGGAACCTGCGCGCCGGCCGCCTGTTCATCGGCTACCTGTTCACCGGCAACTACTACGGCATCGACATCTCGCCCGACATCCTGCTGGCCGCCCAGGACACGGTCGAGAAGCACGCCCTGCAGGACAAGCTGCCGTACCTGGCGCCGGTGCGCGACCTGCGGCTGGCGTTCCTGCCGGACGAGTACTTCGACGTCGTCCACGCCCACAGCGTCTTCTCGCACTCGCCGATCGAGGTCATCGAGGAGTGCTTCGCCAACGTCGGCCGGGTCATGAAGCCGGACGGCTGGTTCGACTTCACCTTCGACCGGACCGAGGGCGAGGAGCACCACGTCCTGCGTGAGGACTTCTACTACCGCACCGAGACGCTGGTCGAACTGGCCCGCAAGCACGGGCTGAAAGCGACGTTCATGGACGACTGGGAGCAGGGCCCACATAAACAGTCGAAAATCCGCATCACCCGGCGATAACCTCCCGGAGAGTGAGAGATCTCCGCCTGCTGCCCAAGGCCCACCTGCACGTCCACCTGGAGAGCACCGTACGGCCCGCGACCGTGCGCGAGCTGGGCGGCCCGCCCGAGCCCGAGGGCCCGTTCGCCGATTTCCGCGAGTTCGCCGACCAGCGGGCCAAGGTGCGCGGCCTGCTGCGCACCCCCGAGCACTTCCGGCGCGTCGCCCTGGAGTTCTGCGAGGACGAGGCCGCCCAGGGCACCCGCTACGTCGAGGTCACCTTCACCGCCGCCGCCCACGGGGAACGGCTGGGCGCCCCGGAGATGCCGCTGGAGGCGGTGCTCGACGGCCTGGCCGAGGGCAGGCGGTACGGCGTCGAGGCCCGGGTGCTGCTCGACCACTCCAGGCGGCGGCCCCTGGAGCGGCTGTGGCGGACGTACGAGCTGGCCACCCGCTACGACGAGGTGATCGGCCTCGGGCTCGCGGGCGACGAGGCCCATCCGCTGGCCCCCTTCGCCGAGGTGTTCGCCGCGGCCGGGGACGCGGGCCTGCACCTGGTGCACCACGCGGGCGAGGCGGCCGGGCCGGCGAGCATCCGCGAGGCGCTGGACCTGGGCCGCACCGAGCGGCTCGGCCACGGCATCCGGGTGCTGGACGACCCGGCGCTGGTGGCCGAGGTGCGCGAGCGCGGCGTCCCGCTGGAGGTCTGCCCCACGTCGAACGTCCTGCTCGGGCTGGTGCCGTCGCTGGCCGAGCACCCGCTGCCGCGCCTGCGCGAGGCGGGGCTCGCGGTCACGGTCAACACCGACGGCGAGACGGCGCTGGCCGACGAGTACCTGCGGCTGCGCGAGGTCTTCGGGTACGGCGACGACGTCCTGGCCGAGCTGGCCCGCGCCTCGATCAGGGCCTCCTTCGCCCCGGACGCCCTCAAGGCGGACCTGCTGGCCGCCGTCGACGCCTGGCTCCGCTGACCCGACCGGCCCCCGCCGGGCACGGCGATCTCCGTCACATCGTGGAATAGTTGGCGAATCGGCGACCGTTGCGAACGGAGGTGGCGCGAACGCCACGACAGTGGCAGCCCGCGGCCTTGACGGGCCGGGGCCGACCGCCCGACCGAAGGAGCAGCGTTTGCGCACCGACTCGGCAGACTTACGACTCAGGACCGCGTCGGCGGTCTACCCGGCGGGCATGCTGGCCGCGCCGCCCCGCACGCTGATCGACATCCTCGACGAGACCACCCGCCGCCACCCCGGCGCGCCCGCGCTGGACGACGGCGCCGTGTGCCTGGACTACCGGTCGCTGCGCGCCGAGGTCGACCGGGTCGCCGCCGAGCTGGCCGCGGCCGGCGTCGGGCGCGGCTCCCGGGTGGGCGTGCGCATCGCCTCCGGCACCGCCGAGCTGTACGTCTCCATCCTCGCCGTGCTCGCGGCCGGCGCCGCGTACGTCCCCGTGGACGCCGACGACCCGGACGAACGCGCCGAACTCGTCTTCGCCGAGGCCGCCGTGGACGCCGTGCTCGACGGCGGCCCGGTCACGCCCGCCCGCCAGGCGGCCACGCCCGAGCGGCCCACCCCGGACGACGACGCCTGGATCATCTTCACCTCCGGCTCCACCGGCAGGCCCAAGGGCGTGGCGGTGACGCACCGCTCGGCCGCCGCGTTCGCCGACGCCGAGGCCGGGCTCTTCCTGCAGGACCGGCCGCTCGGCCCGGGTGACCGGGTGCTGGCCGGGCTGTCGGTGGCCTTCGACGCCTCCTGCGAGGAGATGTGGCTGGCCTGGCGGCACGGCGCCTGCCTGGTGCCCGCCCCCAGAGCGCTCGTGCGCACCGGCATGGACCTGGCCCCCTGGCTGGCCGGGCAGGGCGTCACCGCCGTCTCGACCGTGCCGACGCTGGCCGCGCTCTGGCCCGCCGCGCACCTCGACGGCATCCGGCTGCTCATCTTCGGCGGCGAGGCCTGCCCGCCCGAGCTCGCCGAACGGCTGGCCGTGCCCGGCCGCGAGGTGTGGAACACCTACGGGCCCACCGAGGCGACCGTGGTGGCCTCGGCCGCCCGCCTGACGGGGGAGGGGCCCGTACGCATCGGCCTGCCCCTGGACGGCTGGGACCTGGCGGTCGTGGACGGCGCGGGCGAGCCGGTCGCCATGGGCGAGACCGGCGAGCTGATCATCGGCGGCGTGGGCCTGGCCCGCTACCTCGACCCGGCCAAGGACGCCGAGAAGTACGCGCCGCTGCCGTCCCTGGGCTGGGAGCGCGCCTACCGCAGCGGCGACCTCGTCCGCGCCGAACCTGAGGGCCTCGTCTTCGCCGGCCGCGCCGACGACCAGGTGAAACTGGGCGGACGCCGGATCGAGCTCGGCGAGGTGGACGCCGCGCTGAACGCGCTGCCCGGCGTCACCGGCGCGGCCGCGGCCGTCCGCACCGCGGGCGGCGGCCACCAGGTGCTCGTCGGCTACGTCGTCACCGGGCCCGGCTTCGACGCCGGACGGGCCCGCGAGCTGCTGGCCGGCTCGCTGCCCGCCGCGCTCGTGCCCCGCCTGGCCCCCGTGGACGCCCTGCCCACCAGGACCTCCGGCAAGATCGACCGGGACGCGCTCCCGTGGCCGCTGGACGGCCCGGCCGCCGCGGACACCGGCCTGACCCCGGCCGAGGCGCTGCTGGCCGAGCAGTGGACCGAGATCCTCGGCGTGCGCCCGGAAGGGCCCGGGTCGGACTTCTTCGCCGACGGCGGCACCAGCCTGGCCGCCGCCCGCCTGGTCTCCGTGCTCCGGGCCACCCACCCCGACGTGGCCGTCGGCGACGTCTACGCCCACCCGACCCTCGCCGGCCTGGCCGAGCTGCTGGCCGCCAGGGGCGGGACGCAGGCCCCCGCGCACGCCGCGGCCGCCCCCATGCCGGGACGCGCCGCGCTGGCGCAGACCGCGCTGATGATCCCGCTGCTCACCGTGGGCGCGCTGCGCTGGGTCGTGCCGCTGGCCGCGCTCGGCAACGTGCTCGCCCCGCCGTGGGCGCCGCGGCTGTCGTGGTGGTGGGTGACGCTCGGCGCGCTGGCGTTCGTCACCCCCATGGGACGCATGGGCCTGTCGGCGGCGGTCGCCCGGCTGCTGCTGCGCGGCGTGCGCCCCGGCGCCCACCCGCGCGGCGGCGGCGTGCACCTGCGGTTGTGGTTCGCCGAGCGGTTCGCCGAACGGCTCGGCGTGCCCGACCTGGCCGGCGCGCCGTGGATGGCCTGGTACGCCCGGCTGCTCGGCGCCACCGTCGGCCCGGACGCCGACCTGCACTCGCCCCCGCCGATCACCGGCCTGCTCAAGCTGGGCCGGGGCGCCTCCGTCGAGCAGGAGGTCGACCTGTCCGGCCACTGGTACGACGGCGACGTGCTGCACGTCGGCGAGATCCGCATCGGCGCGGGCGCCACCGTCGGCTCCCGCTCGACCCTGCTGCCCGGCGCGCGCGTCGGCAAGAACGCGCAGGTCGCCCCCGGCTCCGCGGTGGCCGGGACGGTCCCGTCGGGCGAGCGCTGGGCCGGCGTCCCGGCCTTCCGCCAGGGCAAGCCGCGCCGTTCCCGGCCGGCGGAGCGCGCCCCCCGCTCCCGCCCGTGGGTCGCGCTGTACGGGGTGAGCGCGGTCGTGCTCAGCCTGCTCCCGGTTGCCGCGGCCGGTGTCGCGCTCGCCGTCCTGGCCGCCTTCGCCGGGGACGAGCCGACGCTCGGCGGCGCGCTGGCCGCCGCCCTGCCCGCCGTGCCGTTGGCCACGGTCGCCGGCATGGCGGCCTTCGCGCTGGTCACGCTGGCCGGCGTGCGGCTGCTCGGCCTGGGGCTGCACCCCGGTCACCATCCGGTGCACAGCCGTCCGGCCTGGCAGGCGTGGGTGACCGGCCGGCTGATGGCCTCGGCCCGGGTGTGGCTGTTCCCGCTGTACGCCAGCGTCCTGACGCCCGTCTGGCTGCGGGCGCTCGGCATGAAGGTGGGCCGCGGCGCCGAGCTGTCCACGGTGCTCGCGCTGCCCACGATGACCTCCGTCGGCGACGGCGCCTTCCTGGCCGACGACACCATGGTGGCCCCGTACGAGCTGGACGGCGGCTGGATGCGCCTGGCCTCGGCGCGGATCGGCAAGCGCGCCTTCCTCGGCAACTCCGGGATGACCGCCCCCGGCCGCAAGGTGCCCAAGGACGGCCTGGTCGGCGTGCTGTCGGCGACGCCCAAGAAGGCCAAGTCGGGCTCCTCGTACGTGGGCATGCCGCCCATGGAGCTGCGCCGCACGGCCGAGGAGGCCGACCGCAGCAGGACCTACGACCCGCCCGCGCGGTACCGGGCGGCGCGGGCGCTGGTCGAGGTGTGCCGGGTGGTGCCCGCGATGGGCGTGGTAGCGCTGGCCGTGCTGGCCGTCGCCGCGTTCGAGTGGCTGGCCGCCGGTCACGGCTTCGCCGTGGCCGCCGCGCTGGGCGGGGTGGTGGTGCTGGCCGCCGGGGTGCTCGCCGCGGCGGTCGCGACGGCCGCCAAATGGGCGCTGGTCGGCCGGATCAAGGCCGGGAACAGGCCGCTGTGGAGCTCGTTCGTGTGGCGCAACGAGTTGGCGGACAACTTCGTCGAGGTGCTGGCCGCGCCCTGGTTCGCCCAGCCGTGGCTGGGGACCGCCCCGCTGAACGTGTGGCTGCGCTCCCTCGGGGCACGCATCGGACGTGGGGTCACCTGCGAGACGTACTGGCTGCCGGAGGCGGATCTGGTGACGCTCGGCGACGGCGCGTGCGTCAACCGGGGATGCGTGCTCCAGACGCACCTGTTCCACGACCGGGTCATGAGCATCGACACGGTGACGCTGGAGGCCGGCGCGACGCTCGGCCCGCACGGCGTCGTCCTGCCCGCCGCTCGGGTGGGCGCGGGCACGACGGTCGGGCCGGCGTCCCTGGTCATGCGCGGCGAGGCGCTGCCCGGCGGCAGCCGGTGGTTCGGCAACCCCGTCTCGGCGTGGCGATGACGGCGTACTTCCCCGGGCACGGCGACCACCGGTACGCGGTCGAGCACTACGACCTGGCGCTGCACTACCGGCTCGCGGCCAACCGGCTCGACGGCACCGCCCGCCTGACGGTCCGCGCCGCCGAGCCGCTCGCCGATCTCGGCCTCGACCTCGGACACTTCCGCGTCCAGGGCGTCACGGTGGCCGGCCGGGCCGTCCGCCACACGCACGGCCAGGGCAAGCTGCGCCTCACCCTGCCCGGCCCGCTGGCCGCCGGGGAGCGGGCCGTCGTCGAGGTGCGGTACGCGGGCACGCCCGTCCCGGTGCGCAGCCCGTGGGGCGGCCTCGGCTGGGAGGAGCTGACCGACGGCGCGCTGGTGGCCGGTCAGCCGATCGGCGCGCCCTCCTGGTTCCCGTGCAACGACCGGCCGGACGACAAGGCCCCCTACCGGATCTCGGTGACGACGGCGCCGGCGTACCAGGTGATCGCCAACGGCGTGCTCACCGCCAGGCGGCGGGCGTCCGGGACCACGACGTGGGTCTACGAGCAGGCCGAGCCGATGGCGACGTACCTGGCCAGCGTGCAGATCGGGCGCTACCAGCTCTCGGAGGCGGGCGGCACGCGCCTGGCCCACCCCGCGCGGCTGGCCGCCCGCGCCCGGCACGACTTCGGCCGCCAGGGCGAGATGATGGCGCTGTTCGGCGAGCTGTTCGGGCCCTACCCGTTCAGCGGCTACACCGTCGTCGTGGCCGACGACGACCTGGACATCCCGGTCGAGGCGCAGGGCATGTCGATCTTCGGCAGGAACCATGTGGACGGCGCGCGCGGCTGCGAGCGGCTGGTCGCGCACGAGCTGGCCCACCAGTGGTTCGGCAACAGCCTCACCGTGGCGGGGTGGGCCGACATCTGGCTGCAGGAGGGGTTCGCCACGTACGCGGAGTGGTTGTGGTCGGAGCGCTCGGGCGGCCCGCCCGCGGACGAGCACGCGCTGCGCTGGCACCGCAGGCTCGCCGCGCTGCCGCAGGACTTCGTGCTGGCCGACCCCGGTCCGGCCGTGCTGTTCGACGACCGCGTCTACAAGCGCGGCGCGCTGACTCTGCACGCCCTCCGCCGGGCGGCCGGCGACCAGGCGTTCTTCACGCTCCTGCGCTCCTGGGCCGACAGCCGCCGGTACGGCAGCGTCACCACGCGGGAGTTCGCCGCGCACGCCGAGCGGCACGTCGCGGCCGGCGCGCTGCTGACCGCGTGGCTGCACGACCGGCCCCTGCCGCCGATGGCGGGCGGCGCCCTGACCCGCGACCGCGGCGCCTGACCGGCCCCGAGCCGCGCACACCGCGCCGACCTGGTCGGACGGTCGCCGGGGTGGCGGCTCGGGGACGGGACCGTCCGCTCATAGCCTGGTCACATGGTGACCCGGCTCGCGACCTGCAACCTGTGCGAGGCCATGTGCGGCCTGCGCGTCGACCTGGACGGCGACCGGATCACCGGCATCCGCGGCGACGAGGACGACCCGCTGTCGGCCGGGCACCTGTGCCCCAAGGCGGTGGCCCTGCAGGACGTGCGCGAGGACCCCGACCGGCTGCGCCGTCCCGTGGTCCGCACCCCGGACGGCTGGCGCGAGGTCCCCTGGGCGGACGCGTTCGACCTGGTCGCCGCCCGGCTGGCCGGGACGCGCATCGTGCACGGCCCCGACGCCGTGGCCGTCTACCTCGGCAACCCGGTGGTCCACAGCCTGGGCGCGCTGACGCACGCGCCGCCGTTCGCCCGCCTGCTGGGCACCCGCAACCGCTACTCCGCCGCCTCCCTCGACCAGCTCCCGCACCAGTACGTAGCCCGCCACCTGTACGGCAGCCAGTGGCTGCTCCCCGTGCCCGACATCGCCCGCACGGCCTACTTCCTGGCCTTCGGCGCCAACCCGGCCGTCTCCAACGGCAGCGTGATGAGCGCGCCCGGCGTCGTCCGGCGCATCCGCGACCTGCGCGCCCGCGGCGGCCGGATGGTGCTGTTCGACCCGCGCCGCACGGAGACCGCCCGCCTCGCCGACGAGCACCACTTCGTCCGTCCCGGCACCGACGCCGCGCTCATCCTGGCCATGGTCGGCCTGATCGTCGGCGGCGGCGCCGCCCGTCCCGCGCCCTACGTGGACGGGCTCGACCGGCTGGCCCCGGCGCTGGAGGCGTTCACGCCGGAGCGGGCCGCGGCCGTCACCGGCGTGCCGGCCGAGGTGATCACCCGGGTCGCGGCCGAGTTCGCCGCCGCCCCCAGCGCCGCCGCCTACGGCCGGATCGGCGTGTCCACCCAGCGGTTCGGCACCCTGTGCCAGTGGGGGATCCAGCTGCTGAACCTGGTCACCGGCAACCTCGACCGGCCCGGCGGCACGCTGATGAGCAGACCGGCCGTCGACCCGGTGCGCAACCGCCTGATCGACCCCGGCCACGAGGGCAGGTGGCGCAGCCGGGTGCGCGGCCTGCCGGAGTTCGGCGGCGAGCTGCCCGCCGCGGCGCTCGCCGAGGAGATCCGCACGCCCGGCGCAGGGCAGGTGCGGGCGCTGGTGACCATCGCCGGCAACCCGGTGCGCTCGGCCCCCGGCGGGCACGAGCTGTCGCGGGCCCTTTCCGGGCTCGACTTCATGGTCAGCCTCGACTTCTACGTCAACGAGACCACCCGGCACGCCGACGTCATCCTGCCGCCCACCGACCTGCTCGAACGCGACCACTACGACCTCGTCTTCAACCTGGTCGCGGTCCGCGACCACGCCCGCTACACCCCGGCCGTGCTGCCCAGGACGCCCGGCGCCCGGCACGACTGGGAGATCCTGCGCGAGCTGGCCCGCCGATACCGCCGCCTGGTCCGGGCCGGGTCGCTGTCCGACCGGCTCATGCTGCGGCTCTCGCCGGAGCGGATCGTGGACCTCGGGCTGCGGGCGGGGCCGTACCGGCTGAGCGTGGCGCGGTTGCGCCGCCACCCGCACGGGCTGGACCTGGGCCCGCTCAAGCCGAGCCTGCCGGGCCGGCTGCGCACGCCGGGCCGCCGCGTCCAGGCCGCGCCGCCCGTCCTGCTCGCCGGGCTCGCCCGCGCCCGCGCCGAGCTGCTGGCCCCCGCCCCCGCCGGGCTGCTGCTGATCGGCCGCCGGCACCTGCGCGACGACAACTCCTGGCTGCACAACTCCGCCCGGCTGGCCAAGGGCCGCCCCCGGCACCACCTGCTCATGCACCCCGGCGACCTGCGCGCCCGCGGGCTCACCGACGGCGCGCCGGTCCGGGTGCGCTCCCGCAGCGGCGAGGTGACGGTGGAGGTCAGCGCGAGCGAGGACGTCATGCCCGGCGTGGTCAGCCTGCCCCACGGCTACGGCCACGACCGGCCGGGCGTGCTGCTGTCGGTCGCGGCCACGCTGGGGGGCGCCAGCGCCAACGACCTCACCGACCCCTGCCTCCTGGACGAGCTCACCGGCACGGCGGCGCTCAACGGCGTGCCGGTCACCGTCGAGCCGGTCACCGTCGAGCCGGTCACCGTCGAGCCGGTCACCGTCGAGCCGCTCAGCTGACGGGCACGATCTCCGCGCGGGTCAGGACGCCGTCCTCGACGGTCAGCAGCCCGATCGTGCCGTGCGGCTGGCGACGGCGGTCGGTGGGGGAGCCCGGGTTGAAGATGCGCAGCCCCTCGCCCGACTCGTCGAGCGGGATGTGCGAGTGGCCGAAGACCACCAGGGCGGCCTCGGGGAAGCGGCGGCGCAGCCGCGCCAGGCGGCCCTTGGCGGGCCCGCTGTCGTGGATCATCCCGATCCGCAGGCCCTCCAGGGTCAGCTCCAGCGTCTCGGGCGCCACCACGTCGGGGCCGTCGTTGTTGCCCTTCACCACGTGCACGGGGGCGTAGGCGGCCAGCTCGTCGAGCACCGAGCGCACGCAGACGTCCCCGGCGTGCAGGATGACGTCGGCCCCGCGCAGGTGCTCGGCCACCCGGGGCGGGCAGGCGCGCCACCGCCGGGGCGCGTGGGTGTCGGACAGCGCCACCACGTTCATCCGGAAGTCATGCCCGCAGATCCTCCAGCCAGGCCCGCCAGGCCGGAGCCTGCCCCGCGGGGTCGCCGAACAGCAGGTGCATGGCGAGCAGGCTGCCGCCCATGCCCTGGACGAACCGGTAGAGGGCGTCGGGGGTGCGGACGCCGACGCTCTGGGCGTTGCGGACGTAGACCACGCCCTGGACCGGGGGCAGACCGGGCGGCGCGAGCCGGACGGTGTCGCCGGGCTCGGGGCGGCCGCCGAGGGCGGCGTACAGGGCCCGCCAGGCGCGCGGCCAGTCGCTCACCGGCGGGCCGGACTCGGTGAGCGGGGTCGCGGCCCGGCCGGCGAAGTGGCCGAGGTACTCCGTCAGCGTCGCGAAGAACAGGGCCAGGCCTGTGGACATCGCCTCGTACTCCTGCTCCCAGTCGTCGCCGGGCAGGAAGCCGCTGGTGACCATGCGGAGCAGGGTGCTGCCCTGGCCGCGGCCCTCCAGCAGGAACTCGTAGGCCACGAAACGGCCGTCGGGGCCCGGGACGCCGGAGTGGGCGAAACGCTTGAGCTGGTCTTCGGCGGTCACCCTGGACTCGGGCAGCTCGGCCCCGGCGAAGGCGGTGCGGATCGCGCCGCCCTCGACCTCGTTGCGGCCCATGAACCACGAGTCGATGCCCGGCCCGGTGGTGATGGCCGCCCACACCTGCTCGGGCGTCGCCTCGACCATGGACTCAAGGGGGATCTCGAACTCGCGCCCCACCTCAGGAACCCTTCTTCACGGACGGGTGCACGGCGACGACCAGACGATGGTCCCGTCCGCCCTCCGCGGACTCGTCATGATATTTGCTGACCAGCGAGGTGACGCACTGCGCCAGCTCCTCGGCGAACGCGGCCCGGTCGGCGGCCGAGGCGAAGCGCACCTCGCCGTCGATGGCGAACGTGGCCACCTTCTTCTGCGCCTTGGCCGCGCCGGTGATCAGCGTGCCGACGTCGCGGACGAGCTGCGCCGCCAGGGCCAGCAGCCAGCGCGCCGACAGCCGGTCGGGGGACCGGGCGGGATCGGGCTGCACGGCGGCCAGGGCCGTGGGAGAGATCACGAAGGAGGCGGCCGTGGCCTGCATGACGCGCTCGGTGACGTTGCCCTTCCTGCGCTCCTCGACCAGCTCGACCAGCCCGTGGCGTTCGAGGGTGCGCAGGTGGTAGTTGACCTTCTGCCGGGCCAGGCCCACCTTGGCGGCCAGGGACGTGGCAGAGCCCGGCTCGACCAGCTCCGCCAGCAACTTCGACCGCATCGGGTCGAGCGACGCCTCGGCGGCCGCCGCGTCTTCGATCGCTGCCACTTCGTGCATGCCTGAAACGATCGCACCGAAAAAAATCGTTGTCAAGCCAGCCGGGCGGCCTTGCCCTCCAGATAGCGCTGCTCAGGCAGACTGAGCGTCCGCCGGGCCGCCTCGCGGAAGGCCAGCGCCGCCCCCTCCGCGTCGCCCTCCATCTCCAGCAGGTGGGCGCGGACCGCGGCCAGCCGGTGGTGGCCCGCGAGCCGGTCGTCGGCGGCCAGGCCGTCGAGCAGGTCGAGCCCGGCCCGCGGGCCGTGCACCATGGCGGCGGCCACGGCCTGGTTGAGCCGGACCACCGGGTTGTCCTCCAGCCCGGCCAGCACGCCGTAGAGCGCCAGGATCTGCGGCCAGTCGGTCTCGGCGGCGGTGGGCGCCTCGTCGTGCACGGCCGCGATCGCCGCCTGCAACTGGTACGGGCCCAGCGCGCTGGTGGCCAGCGCCTTGCTGACCAGCTCGACGCCCTCCTCGATCAGCCGCCGGTCCCACGACGAGCGGTCCTGCTCGGTCAGCGGCACCAGCGAGCCGCCCGGCCCGGTGCGCGCCGCCCGCCGCGCCTCGGTCAGCAGCATGAGCGCCAGCAGCCCGGCGACCTCGCCGTCGCCGGGCAGCAGCCGGTGGACGAGCCGGGCCAGCCGGATCGCCTCGCCGGTCAGCTCGGGACGTTGCAGGTCGGGTCCGGAAGTGGCGGTGTAACCCTCGTTGAAGATCAGGTAGAGCACGTGCAGCACCACGCGCAGCCGCTCGGCCCGCTCCGGCTCCGGCGGCGGCCCGAACGGCACGCCCGTGGACCTGATGCGCTGCTTGGCCCGGCTGATGCGCTGGGCCATCGTCGCCTCCGGCACCAGGAACGCCGCCGCGATCTGCGCCGTGGTCAGGCCGCCCACGGCCCGCAGCGTGAGCGCGAGCTGCGAGGGCTCCGAGAGCGACGGGTGGCAGCACAGGAACAGCAACGTCAGCGTGTCGTCGCCGGACGGCGTGCGCTCCTCGCCCGGCGCCGGTTCGACGAACTCGTCAGCCGGGACGGCGACCGCCGCGCTCTCCTCCCGCCGCCGGCGCGCGCTCTCGCTGCGGAAGTGGTCGATGACCCGGCGGGAGGCGACCGTGATCAGCCAGGCCCGCGGGTTGTCCGGCACGCCCTGGTCGGGCCACTGCACGGCGGCGTCGAGCAGGGCCTCCTGGACGGCGTCCTCGCAGGCGTCGAACTGCTCGTAACGGCGGACGAGCACGCCGAGCACCTGCGGCGCCAGCTCGCGCAGCAGCCCTTCGATCACTCCGCCACCTCGTCGATGACGGGCCGCACCTCCATGGCGCACAGACGCGCGTCCGGCCAGCGCGCGGCGATCTCGGTGGCCCGCTCGACGCTCGCGCAGTCGACGATCAGATAGCCGGCCAGGTACTCCTTGGCCTCCAGGAAGGGGCCGTCGGTGACGGCGGGCACGCCGTCGCGCACCGTCACGGTCTTGGAGGAGGCGGGGTCGCCCAGCGCCTGGCCCCCGGCCAGCTCGCCGTTGGCCTCCAGCTCGGCCATGAGCGCGTCGACCTCGGCCATGACCTGGTCGAACCCGTCGGCGACGGCCTGCTGGGCGGCGGGGTTGCTGTAGATGAGCAGCATGTATTTCACCTGCCTCATCCTAGGGTTCCGGGAAATCCGGCCGGGCCCGGCCGGGTTCAACCGAGTCGCAGCCCTGCGGGACGAGGGTGCCGGGCGGCCGGTCGGCGGCGGTCCGCACGCTCATGTGCAGGCGTAACCGGGAGCCCCGCGGGCTCTGGTCGAGCTCGACGCGGTCGCACAGGTGCTGGATCAGCCACAGGCCGAAGCCGAACCCCGCCGAGTGGGCGCGGCCGTGCTCGGCCGCGGCCAGGTGGGCGGCGCTGAGCCGGCCGGCCTCGTCCGCGATCTCCACCGTGACGCCGCCGGAGTCGGTGAGGGCCAGCAGGGTGCCGGTGCCGCCGCCGTGGTCGAGGACGTTGGTGACCGCCTCGTTGACCGCCAGCACGAAGTTGTCCAGGCGCTCACCGGACAGCCCGCCGCGGCCGGCGTGGTCGCGTACGAGGCGGCGGATGGCGTCGAGATCGGTGCTGATGGGACAGCGTAGCTCCGGTTCCATGCCCATGGTCTGATCAGTCCTGCCTGGGTGTGGCGTGGCGGGGGACCCGGCTTTGGTTGCTTACCAGACGCAAGCCCGGCAAACTCCCGGGCCGCCCGGCCGCGGCGCGGACGGCTACTGGAGGCGGGCGCCGATGATGCACGTGTCGTCGTCGGTGTCGGAGTTGCTGTGCGTCAGCAGGTGGTCGAGGCGCTGCTCCAGGGTGGCCGCGGGGTGCCGGGCGATGTCCAGGAGCCGCTGCTGGGACTCGTGCAGGTTGACGTCCCGCCGTTCGATGAGGCCGTCGGTGTACATGAGCAGGATGTCGTCGGAGGCGAGCTGGACGTGCGTCTCCTCGTACTCGGCCTCGGCGACCGCCCCGAGCAGCAGGCCCTTGGTCATGTCGAGCTCCCTGGCCTGCCCGTCGCGGACCAGGATGGGCGGCAGGTGCCCGGCCCTGGCGTAGCGCAGCACGCGGGTGCGGGGGTCGAACAGCCCGCAGATCGCGGTGGCCGTGACGTTCGCGGTCAGGTGGTGGGCGACCAGGTTGAGCCAGGTCAGCAGCTGGCCCGGCCCGGCGCCGGTGGCGGCCAGGCCGCGCAGCGCGTTGCGCAGCACGACCATGCCGGTGGCCGCCTCGATGCCGTGCCCGGCGACGTCGCCGACCGACAGCAGGATCTGCTTGGTGGGCAGCACGACCGCGTCGTACCAGTCGCCGCCGACCAGGTGCTCCTTCTCGGCCGGCCGGTAGCGCACGGCGATCTGCAGGTCGAACGCCTCCAGCGGCTCCCGGCTCGGCGGCATGATCGCCTGCTGGAGCTGCAGGGCCAGCCGGTTGCGCTCGGCGGCCTGCTGCTCGGTGTGGGCGAGCTGGTCGCGGGTGGCGGCCAGCGCCACCTCTGTCCAGTGCTGGGAGGAGATGTCCTGGTAGGCGCCGCGGATGGACAGCAGCAGGCCGCTGTCGTCGAAGACCGGCTCGGCGACCACTCTGATGTGCCGCACGGTGCCGTCGGACCGCTGCAGCCGGTAGGCGGTGGAGGCCGGACGGCGGTGGTGCAGCACGGCCCGGACGAACCGGCCGATGGCCACGGCGTCGTCGGGGTGGGCGTGCGTGGCCAGGCGTTCCAGCGGGATGGGCGGCTCGTCGAGGGACATGCCGTACAGGTCGTGGAGCTGGGCGCTCCAGACGATCTCGCCGGTGAGCAGGTTCTCCTCGAAGCCGCCGATGCGGCCCAGGCGCTGGGCGTGCTGGAGCAGGTTGGCGAGCTGGGCGTCCTGGTCCTGCAGCCGCCAGATGAGCAGCACGCCGTCGCCGAGCCGGATGATCGCGATGCCCGCGACGGTGTGCAGCGGGATCTGGTCCACCAGGGCCGTGATCGTCATCTTCTCGGCCCTGAAGGTCTCGCCCGTGGCGTGCACGTGCTCGATCCTGGCCAGCAGCGCGCCCTCCTCGGCGGCCAGCGGGTACGCCTCCAGGAACAGGCTCCCGACGACCTCGCCGCGCGGCCGCCCGGCGGGGTCGAGGAAGCGCGGGTTGGCGTGCACGATGCGGAAGTCGGTCAGCCGGCCCTCGGTGCCCAGCTGCGGGCGCAGCACCAGCGCCGCGTCCGGCAGCGCGTCGGCCAGGTCGATCAGCTCGGGCAGCACCTGCGGCTCGTGCACGGCCTGGTCGGTGGTCTCGAAGGTGTGGGCGCACAGGTCGGCCAGCACCTCGATCTGCTTGACGATCCGCGCGCCGGGCTGCGGCATCGCGTGCGGCCAGCCGATCTCCAGCACGCCGAGGATCCGGCCGCCCGTCCCGGCCGGGGCGGTCGCCCGCGCGCCGGGGGTCTGGCGTTGCCCGATCGAGGGCAGCCCGACGGCGGCCAGGTCGTCCAGCCACACCGTGCCGCGTTCCAGCAGCGCGCGGCGGGCCGGCGTGGCCACGCCCGGCGGCACGTAACGCCAGCGCCTGGCCTCCTCGTCGGCCAGCCCCGCGTACCCGGCCAGGGTGAGGGACGCGTCGGGCCCGGCCTCCCAGATGGCCACCGTCGTCGCGCCGAGCGCGGACAGGGCCTGCTCCAACAGCGACTGCGCCACGGCCTGCGCGTCGGTGGCGGTCAGCGCCCCGTTCTCGGCGGTGCGCAGCCGCACCGCCACCTCCGCCGACTCCTCGGCGCGGGCCGAGCTGAGGAAGTCGCGGGCGGCCTCGCTGATGCGGTCGTGGGCGGCCTGGTTGATGATGTCGGCGGCCAGTTCGAGCTGCGTCACCCCCGCCTGGTCGGCCAGGGTGGCGAGCTGCCTGGCGGCGGTGGCCAGGCTGCACTGCAGGCGCTCGACCAGCACGCCCTTGGCGACCTCGACCAGGGCGCGGCCCTCGGCGGCCCGCTGGGCCTCCAGGATCTGGTTGTGCAGGCGGTCGACCGTCGCGGCCAGGCGGCCGAGATTGGGCGGCTCGGTACGCTCCGGCGGCACGGCGGCCGCCGGATCGTGCTGGTGGTGCACAGCGTTGCTCCTTGAGGGGGACGGGTCAGGCGCCGAGCCAGTGACGGATGCGTTCGACCAGATGGTCGGCCTCGACGGGCTTGGTCACGTAGTCGCTCGCGCCGGCTGCCAGCGCCTTCTCCTGGTCGCCCGGCATCGCCTTGGCCGTGACCGCGATGATGGGCAGGTCGGCGTACTGCGCCATCGCGCGGATGCGGGCGGTGGCGGTGTAGCCGTCCATCTCGGGCATCATCACGTCCATCAGCACCAGGTCGATCTGCGGGTGGGCGACGAGCGTGTCGATGCCCTTGCGGCCGTCCTCGGCGTGCAGCACGTCGATGCCGTGCACCTCCAGCATGCTGGTCAGCGCGAACAGGTTGCGGGCGTCGTCGTCGACGATCAGCACCGTCCGGCCCGTCAGCGAGGTGTCGATCTCGGCCCCGGCGAGCTGGTTGACGTTCCCGGCCCGGATCAGCGGCAGCACGTCGCCGGGCTGGTCGGCGGTCAGGTGCAGGGCGATGCGCTCGCGCAGCTCGTCGAGGCTGGACAGCAGCTCCAGCGGCTGGCCGCCCTCGCGCGTCTGCAACGGCACCGCCTGCTGGGAGCTGGCCCGCCAGTTGTTGTAGGCCAGGACCGGCACCGAGTTCAGGGCCTGGTCGCCGTCCATGGCCTCCAGCAGGCGGTAGGCGCTCTGGTCGGGCAGGTCGAGGTCGAGCACGATGCAGTGGCAGGGGTCGGCGGCGAGCGTGGCCGCGGCCTCCTGCGCTCCGGCGGCCGTGACGATCTCGATCGTCTCGTCCTTGCTCAGCGCCAGCTCCGTCACCACGCTCTCGGCCACGTGCGAGAGCAGGCCCTGCGGCCGTTCCTCGATCACCAGCAGGCGGCGCGGCTGCGGCTGGTGGGACCTGGCCGGGGTGGTCGCCTCCTGCTCGGGCGTGGTGACGCGGGCCGACTCGACGATCACCGAGGGGTCGGCCAGGGCCTTCTTCGGGGAGAGCCCGATGAAGTCCGGCCGGGCGATCGGCAGGTAGAGGGTGAACACGCTGCCCTGGCCCGGCGTGCTCTGCGCGCTGATCGCGCCGCCGAGCAGGTGGGCGATCTCGCGGCTGATGGACAGGCCGAGGCCGGTGCCGCCGTACTTGCGGCTGGTGGTGCCGTCGGCCTGCTGGAACGCGCCGAAGATGGCTTCGAGCTGCTGGGCGGCGATGCCGATGCCGGTGTCGACCACCCGCAGGGCGACGGCCGCGCCGTGCTGGCGCACCGAGGCGGGCAGCTCGTCCTGGGCGGCCGGTTCGATGCGCAGCTCGACGCTGCCGGTCTCGGTGAACTTGACCGCGTTCGACAGCAGGTTGCGCAGCACCTGGCGCAGGCGCGAGTCGTCGGTCACGACCTCCACCGGGATGCCGGGGGCGTTGGTGATCGTGAAGTCGAGGCTCTTCTGCGACGTCATCGGCCGGAACGTGGCCTCGACGTAGTCGAGGAGCTGCCGCAACGGCACGCGTTCGGGGTTGATGTCCATCTTGCCCGCCTCGACCTTGGACAGGTCGAGGATGTCGTTGATCAGCTGGAGCAGGTCGGAGCCGGCCGAGTGGATGATCTCGGCGTACTCGACCTGCTTGGGCGTGAGGTTGCGCGTGTGGTTCTGGGCCAGGAGCTGGGCCAGGATGAGCAGCGAGTTGAGCGGGGTGCGCAGCTCGTGGCTCATGTTCGCCAGGAACTCGCTCTTGTACGTCGAGGCCAGCGTCAGCTGGTGGGCGCGGTCCTCCAGCTCCTGCCTGGCCTGCTCGATCTCCAGGTTCTTGGTCTCGATGTCCTGGTTCTGGCGGGCCAGCAGCGTGGCCTTCTCCTCCAGCTCGGCGTTGGAGCGCTGGAGCTCCTCCTGCTGCTGCTGCAGCTCCTCCGACCGGGCCTGCAGCTCGGCCGCGAGCCGCTGCGACTCGGCCAGCAGCTCGTCGGTGCGGGCGTTGGCGACGATCGTGTTGAGGTTGACGCCGATCGTCTCCATGAGCTGGTCGAGGAAGGCCCGGTGGACCGGCGTGAACGCCTGCACCGAGGCCAGCTCGATCACGCCGAGCACCTGCTCCTCGACCACGATCGGCAGCACCACCACCGAGGCGGGCTCGATCGTGCCGAGGCCGGTCGAGATCCGGACGGAGCCGGAGGGTACGTCGTCGACGGCGATGACTCTGCGGCTGCGGGCGGCCTGGCCGACCAGCGCCTCGCCGAGCCGGAACCGGGTCGGCCTGCCCGGGTCGGCCGGGTAGCCGTAGGCGCTGATGAGCTGGAGCTCGTTCTCCTCGGCCAGGAAGAACGCGCCGTACTGGGCGCTGACCAGCGGGGCCAGCTCGTTCATCACCAGCTCGGCGACGGCCGCCAGGTCGCGGTGGCCCTGCATGAGACCGGACATGCGGGCCAGGTTGGACTTGAGCCAGTCCTGCTGCTCGTTGGCGGTCGTGGTCTCGCGCAGCGACTTGACCATCGAGTTGATGTTGTCCTTCAGGTCGGCCAGCTCGCCCTCGGCATCGACCGTGATCGAGCGGGTCAGGTCGCCGGAGGTGACCGCGCTGGTGACCTCGGCGATGGCGCGCACCTGCCGGGTCAGGTTGGCGGCCAGCTCGTTGACGTTCTCCGTCAGCCGCTTCCAGGTGCCGGAGACGCCCTCGACCTCGGCCTGGCCGCCGAGGCGTCCTTCGCTGCCGACCTCGCGGGCCACGCGGGTGACCTCGGCGGCGAACGAGGACAGCTGGTCGACCATCGTGTTGATGGTGGTCTTGAGCTCCAGGATCTCGCCGCGGGCGTCGACGTCGATCTTCCTGGTCAGGTCGCCCTTGGCCACCGCCGTGGTGACCTGGGCGATGCTGCGCACCTGGTTGGTCAGGTTGTCGGCCATCGAGTTGACGTTGTCGGTGAGGTCCTTCCAGGTGCCGGCCACGTTGGGGACGCGGGCCTGGCCGCCGAGCTGGCCTTCGGTGCCGACCTCGCGGGCCACGCGGGTGACCTCGTCGGCGAACGCGCTCAGCGTGTCGACCATGGTGTTGATCGTCTGGGCGAGCGCCGCCACCTCGCCCTTGGCCTCGACGGTGATCTTCTGTGACAGGTCGCCGCGGGCGACGGCGGTGGCCACCTGGGCGATGCTGCGCACCTGGCTCGTCAGGTTCGACGCCATGACGTTGACATTGTCGGTGAGGTCCTTCCACGTGCCCGACACGCCCCGGACGGTGGCCTGGCCGCCCAGGTTGCCCTCGGTGCCCACCTCACGCGCGACCCGCGTCACCTCGTCGGCGAAGGCCGACAGCTGGTCGACCATCGTGTTGATGGTCTCCTTCAGCTCAAGGATCTCCCCCCGGGCATCCACCCGGATCTTCTGCGTCAGGTCACCCTTGGCCACCGCCGTGGTCACCTCGGCGATGCTGCGCACCTGCGCCGTCAGATTGTCGGCCATCACGTTGACCGACTCCGTCAACGCCTTCCACGTGCCCGACACGCCCTTCACATCGGCCTGACCACCCAGCCGCCCGTCCGTGCCCACCTCACGCGCCACCCGCGTGACCTCGTCGGCGAAAGACGACAACTGATCGACCATCGTGTTGAGCGTGTTCTTCAGCTCCAGGATCTCCCCACGAGCCGACACCGTGATCCGCTGCGACAGATCACCCCGCGCCACCGCCGTGGCCACCTGCGAGATGTTCCGCACCTGGTCGGTCAGGTTCCCCGCCATGAAGTTCACCGAGTCGGTCAGGTCACGCCAGGTGCCCGCGACCCCCTCCACCTCGGCCTGACCACCCAGCTGACCCTCGGTGCCCACCTCACGCGCCACCCGGGTGACCTCGTCGGCGAACGAGGAGAGCTGGTCCACCATCGTGTTGACGGTGTTCTTCAGCTCCAGGATCTCCCCGCGCGCGTGCACGGTGATCTTCTGCGACAGGTCACCCCGCGCCACCGCCGTCGTCACCTGCGCGATGCTGCGCACCTGGTCGGTCAGGTTGCCCGCCATCGCGTTCACCGACTCGGTCAGGTCCTTCCACGTGCCCGACACCGCCGGCACATCGGCCTGACCGCCCAGCCGCCCGTCCGTGCCGACCTCACGCGCCACCCGGGTCACCTCGGAGGTGAACAACGACAACTGATCGACCATGCCGTTGAACACCGAGGCGATCTCGCCCAGCAGCCCGTCGGCGTCCTCGGGCAGCCGGGTACGGAAATCGCCGTCCCGGACCGCCGTCAGCCCGCCGAGCAGCTGACGCAGCCGAAGCTCGCCGACCTCGGCGCCCCCGGACGCGGAACGGGAGCCACCGGTCATCGCTTCGCTCATGTCACCCTCGTGTCCTACGACGTTGTCGGGACTGCCCCGCCGGTGACCTCGCGAACGGCCCTGATCAGCAGGCCATGATCGAGGTCGTCGACGGAACAGTCATGGTTGTTGGTCATCCGGATTCTAGAGCCGGCACTCATGATCTTCAGCCCCGAACGCCGAGGTGCGGCGGGGACCGCTCACGACGACTCGCGGAGGCTGTCGGGGCGTTGCGCGCCCATCGCGGCCACGGCGTCGCCCACGCCGGTGTGGACGGTCAGCGAGGACCACACACCGGTGACCTGGAGGACGCGCGCGGGCAGCTCCTGCACGCCGGCCAGGCGGAGGACGCCCCCGTGTTCGAGCACCGCGGCGTTGAGGCGTAACAACACGTGCAGGCCGCGGCTGTCCATGAAGCTCAGCCCGCCCAGGTCGAGCACCATGCCCGCCCCGTGCCGCAGGTGCCGCTCGGTGAAGGACTCCAGCCGCGTCGAGTTGGAGGCATCGAGCTCGCCGATCACGGTCACCAGCACGCCGCCGGGCAGGTCGCGGCAGCTCAGGCTCAGAGGGGTCACGCCGTCACCGGAGGCCGGGCAGCACGAAGGCCCGTCCGGTCTGAAGGGGACGGGTGTGGCGGCGGACGAAGGAGGTCAGGCATCACAGGCCGGCGGCGGGATCGGCTCGGTCACGGGACCGACGCGGTCGCCCGGAGGGCGCGGCCGCCCCGACTGTGCTGCCTCTCGATCGCCTGGCCTGCGGCTACGCCCTCGCCGCGGACGCGCCATGTCGCCGCTACGGCCGGGACTCAATCGCGATCATCTCCTCCGTGCCGCGGCGATCGGTGCTCGCCTCCAACCCTTGAGCCTTCGGCGGTGGCGGGTCAGCACATCAGGCGAAGAATCCGGCTCACTCCTGTCCACAGAACGAAACGGGCATCAGAGGATCAGTCGTGGCGGAGCTCGGCCGCGGAGCGGAGGGTGTCGCCGGGCGAGCAGCCGAAGGCGGCCCGGTGGAGCTGGGCGAAGCGCCCGGGGTGGAAGAAGCCCCAGCGGGCGGCGACCGCGGTCACCGTGGTGGCGGGATCGCCGGTCTTCAGCTCGGCGTGCGCGCGGGCCAGCCGGGCCTGGCGCAGGTAGCCCAGCGGGGTGGTGCCGAGGTGCCGGCGGAAGGCGTACTGGAGGGCGCGGGCGCTGACCCGGGCGGCGGTGGCGATCTCGTCGATGCCGATGGGCAGGTCGGCGTGGTCGTCGATGAAGGCCGTCGCCCGGCGCAGCGCCTCGGGACGGGCGGAGCCGGGGGCGGCGTCGTCGGCGTCGGTGGGCAGGGTGGTGAGCACGCTGGCGGCCAGGAGCTGCCCGGCGGTGGAGACGACCAGCGGCTCGGCGGCCAGCTCGGGGGCGGCCAGGACGTCGTCGCGCAGGTAGGCGAGCGTGCGCCGCAGATGGCGCCCGGCGGCGGCGGAGACCGGACGGTGCCCCACCAGCCGGACCGGCTCGGCCCGGCGGCCGGGCAGCGTGCCGGCCACCTGCTGCAGCAGCGCGGGGTCGAACATGATGATGTCGTAGCGCGAGCGGCGGATCTCGCCGGTGTAGGGCAGGTCGTGCGGGGCGAACAACACCGTGTCGCCGGGGCCGAAGAGCTCGTCCGGCCCGCCGGCGACCTGCTGGGCGATGGTGCCGGTCTCGACCGCGCACAGGCACACCTTGCCGAGCGGGTTGACGTCGAAGCTCATCGCGTATTCGAGGTTGAGCCGGTCGATGCTGACCGAGCCCATGACCTGGCGGGAGATCTGGGTGCGGGGGTTCTTCACGTCGGAGCCGATGCGCATCTTGGCGTACGCCTTGCTGAGGAACGCCTCCGTCTGGCCGATGTCACGGCTGTCGAAGACCTCTGGGCCCATCGGACCACCTCTCTCCGGTCGGGGGGACCGCGCCTGCCGCGGCCCGTGCCGATTTTCCCAAACGGCTACGACAACGGCCGGCCGCCGACGGGACAGGGCCCTCTGCCAGGGACGATCCGCTTTTGGTATACCATTTTTCAGGTGACTTCCTGGACGATCTCCAACGTGCGCCCCTGGGGCGGCGCGCCCGTGGACCTGACCATCGACGGTACCCGGATCGCCGCCGTGCTCCCGGCCGGGACCACCCCGCCCGCCGGCGAGCACATCGACGGCCGCGGCCTGCTGGCCCTGCCCGGATTCGTCAACGCCCACGCCCACGTCGACAAGAGCTGGTGGGGCCGGCCCTGGGTGTCGTACGGCGGCGTGGCGACCACGCAGGGCCGCATCGAGCACGAGCGCGCCGAACGGGACAAGTACGGCATCCCGGGTGTCGACGGCACGGTGGCGGTGCTGCGCGAGTTCCTGCGGCACGGCACCACGGCCACCCGCACCCACGTCGACGTCGACCTCGGGGTCGGGCTGCGCGGCATCGAGGCCGTGCGCGAGGCCGCGGCACGGCTCGACGGGGCGATCGAGGTCGAGATCGTGGCCTTCCCGCAGGACGGCGTCGTCCGCCGGCCCGGCGTGCTCGACCTGCTCGACCAGGCCGCGCGGGCGGGCGCCACCAGCATCGGCGGCATCGACCCCGCGACCATCGACCGGGACCCGGTCGCCCAGCTCGACGGCCTGTTCGAGATCGCCGAGCGCCGCGGCGTCGGCCTGGACATCCACCTGCACGACGGCGGCGAGCTCGGCGCGTTCCAGTACGAGCTGATCATCGACCGCACGCTCAGGACCGGCCTGCAGGGCAAGGTCACCGTCTCCCACGGCTTCGCCCTCGGCGACCTGGCCCCCGAACGCCAGCGCGGCCTGCTCGACGACCTCGCCGCGGCGGGCATCTCCTGGGCGACGGTCGCGCCGGTGCGCACCGCACCCCTCCCGTGGCGGGGCATGGCCGAGCGCGGCATCGGCCTCGGCCTCGGCACCGACGGGATCAGGGACCTGTGGTCGCCGTTCGGTGACGGCGACCTGCTGCGCATCGCCCTCGGCTTCGCCCGGCTGCACGGGCTGCGCTCCGACGACGAGCTCACCGCCGCCGTGGAGCTGGCCACCACCAAGGCGGCGCCGTTCGTGCACCGGGACCGGCACGACCTCGTCGCGGGGGCGCGGGCCGACGTCGTGCTCGTGGACGCCGAGAACGTGCCGGACGCGCTCGTGCGGGTGCCGCCGCGGGCGCTCGTCGTCGCCGGCGGCCGGGTGGTCGCCCGCGACGGCGACGTGCTCCTTGACGCCTGACGCCTGACACCCGCGACGGCGACGTGCTTCTGTACGCCTGACGCCCGCGCGGGGGTCGCCTGACGCCCCGCGCCGGGTCAGGGAGTGCCGGACCGCTGCCGGTCGGCGTGTTCCCCGATGAGCCGGGAGCTGGTCGCCACGTGCCGGGCGACCAGCTCGCCGACGCGGGTCACGTCGCGGGCGGCGATCGCCTCGTAGAGCTCGCGGTGCTCGTCGGCGACCGCCTGGAGGTCGTCGTGCCGGCCGAGCAGCCAGCGCATCCGGCTGCGCAGCACCTGCCCCACCTCGACCAGCAGGTCGTTGCCCGCGATGGCGGTGGCCGTCTCGTGGAAGTCGGCGGCGGCCCGCCGGGCGCGGACCGCGTCGCCGGCGCGCGCCGCCCGCAGCTCCGCGTCGAGGTCGGCGCGCAGCCGCCGCAGGCCCTGCGCGTCGTGCCGCCGGGCGGCGAGCTGGAAGGTGACGGCCTCGAACGCCGAACGCACCTCCACCAGGTCGGCGACGTCGCGGGCGGTGAACTCGCGCACCACGGCCCAGGTGCGGGGCCGCAACGTCACCAGCCCCTCGGCGGCCAGGGTGGCCAGGGCGTCGCGCACCGGCACCCGGCTCACGCCGAGCTCGGTGGCCAGGTCGCGCTCGACGAGCTTGCTGCCCGGCGGGCGGACGCCGTCGAGGATGTCGTCGCGCAGCCGCCGGATGACGCGTACGGACTCGGGCTCGAACCCGGCTCCTGCCACCATGCCCCTCAGTCTCCCACCGGCGCCGCACCGGACGGGCTGTCCGCGTCCCCGGTGTCGAGGCGTCGCGCCTGCTGCTGGAGATGGGCGAGCATGACCTTGCCCGCGGGCGTCAGGGCGCGGGCCCCGGGCAGGGTGGCGCCCACCGAGCGGCGGACCGACGGCAGCGGCACCTGGAGTTCGAGGAGCTGGGGGTCGGTCCTGACGAAGAGGGCGGGCAGCGCGGCGATCATGTCCGTGCCGAGCAGCAGGGAGCGGATCGTCAGGATGGAGCTGCATTCGGTGCGGTCGGGCGGCAGCGGCAGCCCGTTGCGGTGGAACACCTGCTCCAGCTCCCGTCGCAGCGAGGTCTGCTCCAGCGGCAGGATCCACGGGTAGTCCAGCAGGCCGGCCAGCGCGCGGGCGTGCGCCGCCGGGTGCCCGGCGCGGGCGACCAGCAGCACGGGCTCGTTGTAGAGCGGGATCTGGCGCAGGTCCGGGCGGTCCTCGATCGGGTTGAGCCGGCCGAGGATCAGGTCGAGGTCGCCGCCGGTGAGCTGGGGGACCAGCGAGTCGAACGTGCCCTCCTTGACGATCACGGTGATGCCCGGCCGCTCGGCCTTGAGCGCCGCGATCGAGCGGGGGAGCAGCACGTTCGTGGCGGCCAGCAGGGTGCCGACGGTGACCGTGCCGGCCGTGCCGTCGGCCAGGCCGGCGATGCGCTCGCCCGCGCGGCGCAGCTCGGCCTGCACGGCACGGGCGTGGTCGATGAACGCCTCGCCGAAGAGGGTGGGGGTGACGCCGCGCGATCCGCGGGTGAACAGCTCCACCCCGAGGATCTGCTCCACCTCCCGCAGCCCCCGGGTCACGGCGGGCTGGGCCAGGTGGAGGTGCTCGGCGGCGCGCAGGACGCCGCCCTGCTCGGCGATGGTGGTCACGAGCACGAGGTGCCGCAGCTTGAGCCGGCCGCTCAGCAGGTCCAGCGGACGAGATATCACGAAATCATCATATGACCAGGGCTAACCTGCCCTATTTCGCTATGTCGGCGGGAACCGGCTGGTCACCCAGGCGCTCGGCGTCGTTGCGCGGGATCACCAGGGCGGCGACCAGGCTGATGACCGTCACCACGGTCAGGTAGGCGGTGATCGACAGCGAGGTCCCGGTCGAGGCGAACAGCGAGGCGGCCACCAGCGGCGTGATCCCGCCGCCCAGCAGCGAGGCGAGCTGGTAGGCGACCGACGTGCCGGAGTACCGGATGGCGACCGGGAAGAAGCTGGCGGTCAGCGTGCCCTGCGGCGCGTGCGTCATGGCCAGCACCGCGCCCATCACCAGCATGAACACCGCGATGAGCGGCTTGTTGCCGGTGTTGACGACCGGCAGGATCGCCAGGGCGCCGGCCAGCAGCACCACCGAGCCCCAGGTGAAGACGGCACGCAGCCCGTGCCGGTCGCCGAGGTGGGCCCACAGCGGCGCGGTGACCAGCCAGACGGCGGCGCCGCCGATCACGCAGCTCAGCAGGAACGTCCGCGACAGGCCGGCCGCGGCCTCGCCGTAGCCGAGGATGTAGACCATGAAGATGTAGGCCAGCGCGCTGTTGCCGATGATCACGCCGATCGTATGCACCACCTCGCGCCAGTGGTCGCGCAGCACCACCGCGATCGGCAGCTTGACCGGCTTGCGCCGCTCGACCAGGTCGGCGTAGTCGGGGCTCTCCTCGATGCGCAGCCGCAGGTACAGGCCGACCGCCACCAGCACGATGCTGAGCAGGAACGGCACCCGCCAGCCCCAGGCCATGAAGCTCTCCTCGCCCAGCAGCGAGGACGTGCCGAGGAAGACGGCGTTGGCGCACAACATGCCCGCCGGGGTGCCCATCATCGGGAACGCCCCGAACAGGCCGCGCCGGCCCTTCGGCGCGTGCTCCATCGTCAGCACCACCGCGCCGCCGAGCTCGCCGCCCAGGCCGATGCCCTGGGCGACGCGCATCACCACGAGCAGCACCGCCGCCCACACGCCCAGGCTGTCGTACGTCGGCAGCACGCCGATCAGCGTGGTGCCGATCCCCATGATGAGCAGCGAGACGACGAGCGTGTTGCGCCGCCCGATCCGGTCGCCGAAGTGGCCGAAGACGATGCCGCCGAGCGGGCGGGCCAGGAATCCCACGGTCATGGTGCCGAAGGAGGCGATGGAGCCGGCGACCGGGTCCATGGCGGGGAAGAACTGCTTGTTGAAGACGAGGGCCGCGGCGGTGCCGTAGAGGAAGAAGTCGTACCACTCGATGGCGGTGCCGATGAAGGCGGCCCGCGAGACGCGGCGGGCGGCCAGGCGGCGATCTGTGTCCATCTCTCTGTGCCTTCCGAATGAGGGTACGGAAGAGGATGCACGCTGGTGGTATGCCAGAACGAATACCGATTCGGTCGGCAGGCATAGCAGAACCGACATATAACGAAATAAGGATAGCTAGGCGACATTTCGGTATTGGACTGTTATGTCGAGCGATCAGCAGAATGTCGACCATGAAGCCCGCGCACTACGTCAACGGCGTCTTCACGACGGCGGGGACCGACTTCCCCCTCATCTCGCCCGTCGACGGCCGCACCGTCGGAGCCGTCCCCGAGGCGTCCCGCGAGACCATCGACGAGGCGGTCCGGGCCGCCCGCGCCGCCCTCGACGGCCCCTGGGGCGCCACCTCCACCGAGGAGCGGTGCGCGTACCTGCGCCGGATCGCCGACGGGATCGAGGCCAGGTTCGAGGAGTTCGTCGAGGCCGAGGCCGCCGACACCGGCAAGCCGCGCGAGCTGGCCGCGACGGTGGACATCCCGCGCGCCGCCGGCAACTTCCGCGCCTACGCCGACCTGGCCTACGGCCGTCCCGAACGGGCCTACAACACCAGCGTCCCGGCCTGGAGCGGCAACGGGCAGGCGCTCAACTACACCGTGCGCCGCCCGCTCGGCGTGGTCGCCGTCATCTCGCCGTGGAACCTGCCGCTGCTGCTGCTCACCTGGAAGGTCGCGCCGGCCCTGGCCGCGGGCAACGCCGTCGTCGCCAAGCCGTCGGAGGAGACCCCCTCCACCGCCACCCTGCTGGCCGAGGTGATCGACGCGGCGGGCCTGCCGGCCGGCGCGTTCAACCTGGTCCACGGCCACGGAGCGGGGGCGGCCGGCGAGCACCTGACCGCGCACCCCGGCGTGGACGCCATCGCCTTCACCGGCGCCTCGGCCACCGGCAGCGCCATCATGCGCAACGCCGCCGCGCACGTCACCCCGGTCTCCTTCGAGCTCGGCGGCAAGAACCCGGCCCTGGTCTTCGCCGACGCCGACCTGGAGGAGGCCGTCGAGGGCACGATCCGCTCCAGCTTCACCCACTCCGGCCAGATCTGCCTGTGCACCGAGCGCGTCTACGTCCAGCGCCCGATCTTCGAGGCGTTCACCCAGGCACTGGCCGAGCGGGCCAGGGGCCTGCGCGGCTACGGGCCGATGATCTCGGCCCAGCACCGCGACAAGGTGCTGTCCTACTACCGCCTCGCCGTCGAGGAGGGCGCGACGGTGCTGGCCGGAGGAGGCGTGCCGGAGTTCGGCGACGCCCGCGACGGCGGCTTCCACGTCGAGCCCACCGTGATCACCGGCCTGCCGCCGCACGCCAGGACCGTCCGCGAGGAGGTCTTCGGCCCCATCTGCCACGTCGCCCCCTTCGACGACGAGGAGGAGGCCGTCCGGCTGGCCAACGACAGCCCGTACGGCCTGGCCGCCACCGTGTGGACCACCGACCTGTCGCGCGCCCACCGCGTGGCACCCCGGATCCAGGCCGGCATCGTCTGGGTCAACTGCTGGAACCTGCGCGACCTGCGCACCCCGTTCGGCGGCGTGAAGGCCTCCGGCATCGGGCGTGAGGGCGGCGAGTACTCGCTCGACTTCTTCTCCGAGCCGGTCAACGTGTGCGTCAAGATATGAGGACAGAAGTGACAGACAACCATCGCGCCGCCGCCGCGCGGCTGCTGGAGGCGTACGCGTCCGGCCGCCCGTGCGAGCCGGTCCGCGACCTGGTCGACGGCCTGGAGGCGGCCTACGCGGTGCAGAGCCTGCTCACCGAGCACTGGCTCGGCGAGGGCAGGCGGATCACCGGCCGCAAGGTCGGGCTGACCAGCAAGGCCGTGCAGGCGCAGCTCGGCGTCGGCTCGCCCGACTTCGGCGTGCTGTTCGCCGACATGGCGGTGCCCGACGGCGCGGAGATCCCGGCCGGCGCGGTGCTCCAGCCGCGCGCCGAGGCCGAGGTCGCGCTCGTGCTCGACCGCGACCTGCCGCACGAGCGCCACACGGTCGCCGACGTGATCGCCGCGACGGCGTTCGCGCTGCCCGCGATCGAGGTCGTCGGCAGCCGCATCCGCGACTGGGACATCACCCTGGCCGACACCGTCGCCGACAACGCCTCCTCCGGCCTGTACGTGCTCGGCAACCGCCCGGTCCCGCTGCGCGACGTGGACCTGCGGCTGGCCGGGATGGTCATCGAACGGCGCGGCGAGCAGGTCTCGACCGGCGTCGGCGCGGCCTGCCTGGGCCACCCGCTGCACGCCGCGGTCTGGCTGGCCGACACGCTGGCCGCGCTCGGCCGCCCGCTCCGGGCGGGCGACACCGTGCTGACCGGGGCGCTCGGCCCGGTCGTCCCGGTGAGTCCGGGCGACGTGCTGGAGGCCCGCATCGACGGGCTGGGCGACGTCCGCGCCGCCTTCGCCGCCGACGACGAGAAGGAGGAGCGGTGAACGCGCTCGCCGAACGCCTGGACGAGGCCACCCTGACCGGCCGCGCCATCCCCCGCCTGACCGACACGGCCGACCTCGACGTGCCCGCCGCGTACGAGGTCCAGCGCGCCCTGATCGAACGGCGGCTGGCCCGCGGCGAGCGGATCGTCGGCGTCAAGATGGGCTTCACCAGCCGCGCCAAGATGGCCCAGATGGGCGTGGACGACGTCATCTGGGGCCTGCTCACCGACGCCATGCTGGTGGAGTCCCGGCTCGACACCGCCGGCCTGATCCACCCGCGGATCGAGCCGGAGATCGCGTTCCTGCTGGACCGGCCGGTGCGCGGCACGGCCGACGTGGCCTCGGCCGTCGGCGGCGTCGCGGTCGGTTACGAGGTGCTCGACTCCCGCTACGAGGGCTTCAGCTTCACCCTGCCCGACGTCATCGCCGACAACGCCTCGGCCAGCGGCTTCGGCGTCGGCCCCTGGCGCCGTCCGCAGGACGCCGGCGACCTCGGCAACCTCGGCCTGGTCATGGAGATCGACGGCCGCCAGGTCGCCGGCGGCTCGTCGGCGGCCATCCTCGGCCACCCGCTGCGCGCGCTGACCGCGGCCGCCCGGCTGACCAGGGCCGCCGGGATCGAGATGGAGGCCGGCTGGATCGTCCTGGCCGGCGCGGCCACGGCGGCGCTGCCGCTGCCCGCCGGGGCGCACGTACGCGTCGGCGCCGCCGGCCTCGGACACGTGGAGGTGACCACCCGATGAGCGACGCGCTGCTGGTCGAGGGCAAGGCCCGGCCCCGCGGCCGGTTCCCGCACGTCAAGCGGGCCGGCGACTTCGTGTTCGTGTCGGGCACCAGCTCCCGCCGCCCCGACGGCTCCTTCGCCGGGGCGAGCGCGGACGAGCTGGGCACCACCAGCCTCGACATCCGCGAGCAGACCAGGGCGGTGATCGAGAACATCGCCGACCTGCTGGCCGCCGCCGGAGGCGGCCTGGACGACGTGGTGAACGTGACCGCGTACCTGGTCAGCATGAACGACTTCGGCGGCTACAACGAGGTCTACGGCGAGTACTTCGACGAGAGCGGCCCGGCCCGCACCACCGTCGCCGTCCACCAGCTCCCGCACCCGCACCTGCTGATCGAGATCTCCTGCACCGCCCTCATCCCCCAAAGGAGCCAGGCATGATCCCCCCCTTCAACCTGAACAAGTGGATCGACGAGCACCAGGACCTGCTCAAGCCGCCGGTCGGCAACGCGCAGATCTGGAAGGACGCCGACCTCATGGTGACGATCGTGGGCGGGCCCAACCAGCGCACCGACTTCCACGACGACCCGATCGAGGAGTTCTTCTACCAGCTGCGGGGCGGCATGGTGCTGCGGGTCATGGAGGAGGAGGGCAAGCCGCCGGTGGACGTGCAGATCGGCGAGGGCGACGTCTTCCTGCTGCCGCCGCACGTGCGGCACTCGCCGCAGCGGCCGGTGCCCGGCTCGATCGGCCTGGTCGTGGAGTTCGCCCGCCCGCAGGGCGCGCTGGACGCCTTCGAGTGGTACTGCGTCAACTGCCACCGGCTGGTCCACCGTGCCGAGGTGCAGCTCCAGTCGATCGTGGACGACCTGCCGCCGGTCTTCCGCGCCTTCCACGAGGGCGACCGCACCTGCCCCCACTGCGGCGCCGAGCACCCCGGCAAGGACTGGCCGGACCACCTGCGGCCGGTGGTCCGGTGACCATGATCGACGTGCACGCGCACGTCTTCCCGCGGATCTCCCGCGAGGAGGCCAGGACGCTCGCCGGGGCCGGCGAGCCGTGGCTGCGCGACGGCATGATGATGAGCGGCGAGGACGACTACCGCCCGGTCACGCCGGAGCTGTGGGACGCCGGGGCCCGCGTGGCCGCCATGGACCGCACCGGGGTGGCCGTGCAGGCGGTCTCCTCGACCCCGCTGCTGTTCGGCTACGCGGCCGACCCGGCCCGCGCCGCCGAGTGGTGCGCCATGGTCAACGACCGCGTGCTCGACCACTGCGCGCAGGCCCCCGACCGGCTGCTGCCGCTGTGCCAGGTGCCCTTGCAGGACGCCGCACTGGCCGCGAAGACCGTCACCGAGGCCAAGGCCGCCGGTCACCGCGGCGTGCACATCGGCAACCACGTCGGCCCGCGCAACCTGGACGACCCCGACATCGTCGCCTTCCTCGCGCACTGCGCCGAGCAGGACATGCCGGTGCTCGTCCATCCCTGGGACATGCTCGGCGCCGACCGCATGCGCGGCCACATGATGCCGTGGCTGGTCGGCATGGCGGCCGAGACCCACCTCGGCATCCTGTCGCTGATGTTGTCCGGGGCGTTCGAGCGGCTGCCGGGCTCGCTGCGGCTGTGCTTCTGCCACGGCGGCGGCAGCTTCGCCTACCTGCTGGGCCGGGCCGACAACGCCTGGCACCAGCGCGACATCGTCCGCGAGCACTCGCCCAGGCCGCCGTCGGCCTACACCGACCGCTTCTACGTGGACTCCGCGGTGTTCGACCCGCGCGCCCTGCGGCTGCTGGTCGAGGTGATGGGGGCCGAGCGCGTCATGCTCGGCACCGACTTCCCGTTCCCGCTGGGGGAGCAGGAGCCGGGCGCGGTCGTGCGCGCTTGCGCCGAGCTGGACGAGCAGGGCCGCGCCGCCGTCCTGGGCGGCAACGCCGCCGCCTTCCTGGGGCTCGGGGGATGACGGTCGCCGAGACGCCGCTCGGGGCGTTGCGCGGCGTCCGGGCCGGCGGCGTGAGCACGTTCAAGGGCGTGCGCTACGCCGCGCCCGCCCGCCGCCTGGCCGCGCCGGAGCCCGCGCGCCCCTGGCGGGGCGTCGCGGACGCCAGCACCCCCGGCCCGCCCGCCCCGCAGCGGCCCGGCCGCATGGCCTGGGTGCCGGGCCTGGAGATCGACCCGGCCACGTCGGCCGAGGACTGCCTGTTCCTCGACGTCTGGACGCCCTCCGCCGAGGGGCGCCGCCCGGTGCTGGTGTTCCTGCACGGCGGCGCGTTCGTCTTCGGCTCCGGCTCCCAGGCGATGTACGACGGCACCGCGCTCGCCCGTGACCACGGCCTGGTCGTGGTGACCGTGAACTACCGGCTCGGCCTGCCGGGCTTCTGGCACGGCGACGGCGTGCCGGCCAACCTGGCGCTGCGCGACCAGATCGCCGCCCTGGAGTGGGTGCGCGCCAACATCGCGGCCTTCGGCGGCGACCCGGCGAACGTCACCCTGGCCGGGCACTCGGCGGGCGGCACCTGCGTGCTGGCCCTGATGACGTGCGCGCCCGGCCTGTTCGCGCGGGCGGCGGCGATGAGCCCCGTCCCGTACGGGTTCCGCACGCCCGCCGAGGCCGCCGACTGGACCTCGGTGGCGCGTTCCGCGCTCGGCGGCGACCCGTACGCCGTGCCGCTCGCCGGGCTGCTGGCCGCCGAGGAGGCCGCCGTACGCGCCTGCGCCCCGGCCGCGGGGCTGCTGCCCGCCGCGCCCGTCGTGGACGGCGAGCTGCTGGCCGTCCACCCGGTGGAGGCCGTCCGGACGGGCGCCGCCGCGCGCGTCCCGCTGCTGGTGACGACGACGGCCGAGGAGACCCGCCTGTTCACCGCGATCGGCCAGGACGGCCTGGACACCGGCGAGCTCTTCGCCGGGCCCGCCCAGGAGCTCGCCGACGCCCATCACGGCCCCGCCGGGCACCACGTCTGCGGGCACCGCTCGCCGATGAGCCACGCCGGGGTCGCCCTGGGCGCCTGCCATCTGGCGGACGTCCCCCTCTACCTCGGCACCCACGGAACCCCGCTGACCGGCACGGGCCCCCAGGTGGACGCCCTGTCCCACTCGATGAGCACCACCTTCGCCCGCTTCTGCCACGACGGCACAGGTCCGTGGATCACCACGGCCGGCCGCGAGGCGGACGGGCTCACGGGCCGTCGGGGGAGGTGAGGGGGTGGCCGGGGAGCGGGGTGGACAGGATCATGGTGCTGGAGGGCGGGCCGTAGACCGCCAGGCGGTCGATCAGGTCCTCGAAGGCGACCATGGAGACGGCCACGATCCGCAGGATGCTGCACACGTCGCCGGTGACCCGGTGGATCTCGCGGACCTCAGGCCAGCCGGCCACCTCGGGGTCGCGCAGCACGCAGCGGGTGCCGTAGCAGGACATGCGGATGAAGGCCGAGACCGGCCAGCCGGCCCGCACCGGGTCCACCGTCGCGTGGTAGCCGGTGATCACGCCCGACTCCTCCAGCTTCCGTACGCGGTCGGCCACCGAGGGCGCGGACAGGTGGACCCGGCGCGACAACTCCTTGAGGGAGAGCCGGGCGTTGTCCTGGAGTTCGCGCAGCAACTCCCAGTCGGTCTCGTCCACGATCACGCCTTCCGTTCGTAAGCCCCAAATCATGATTTATACCGAAAGATAAGCCTATATGGCGATATAGCCTTCTATATGGCATTCCTTCTCCATCATCCCGACGCCATCATGGGGACAGCAAGGCTAAGAGAAGGGCAAGCGTGTGGACGCGACGCGACAGTTAGCAGCAGTGCGGCCGACCACGGCGGAGGAACGCGCCGCAAGAGCCAGGGCGACGGGCGGAGCTCCCACCCTGGACTTCCAGACCCGCACCCCCTACGACGCCTACGTCCGCACCGACGTGCTGCACGACCTGCAGCACCCGATGAGCGACGACGCGGGCGAGATGTCGTTCCTGATGATCACTCAGGTGATGGAGCTGTACTTCAAGCTCATCGCCTTCGAGCTGCGCAACGCGCAGGAGCGGCTGCGGGCCGACGACGTGTGGGCCGCGCTGGACCCGCTCCGCCGTACCGTGCTGCACCTGGAGGGCCTGAACGCGAGCTGGCGCGGCCTGCGCTGGATGACCCCCGCCGACTTCAACCGCTTCCGGGACGAGCTCGGCGAGGCCAGCGGCCTGCAGTCGGCGATGTACCGGCACGTGGAGTTCCTGCTGGGGCTGAAGAACCCGGCCCTGCTGCGCCCGTTCAGACGCCAGGACCGCACCCACCGCGACCTGCTCACCACCCTGGAGTCGCCGAGCCTGTGGGACGACGCCATCGCCCTGCTGGCCCGGCTCGGCCACGACCTCCCCCGCGAGCTGCTGGAGCGTGACTTCGCCGTCGAGCACGAGCCGCACCCGGCCGTCGAGCAAGCCTGGGTCGAGGTGTACCGCGACACCGGCCCCGGCAACGCGCCGCGGCTGCTCGGCGAGGCGCTGACCGACGTGGCCGAGCAGTTCGGCGACTGGCGCTACCAGCACGTGACGGCGGTCCGCCGGTCGATGGGCGCCAAGCCCGGCAGCGGCGGCTCCAACGGCCTGGCCTGGCTGGAACGCAGCATGGCGCGGGTGGTCTTCCCCGAGCTGTGGTCCGCCCGGACCCACATGTGAAGGACGGACGACACGTGATCGACGACTGGAAACCCGCCGAGCAGGACGCCCTGCGCCGCGACCGCGACGACCCGGGCCACCGCGAGCTGTTCCTGATCCCGCCCGCCGACGGCGGCGGCCACCCCGAGTGCGCCTACTTCGCCGGCAACTCCCTGGGCCTGCAGCCCCGGGCGACCGCGGCGGAGCTGGCCGAGGACCTGGAGGCCTGGGCCCGGCTCGGCGTGGAGGGACACCTGGAGGGCGCCCGCCCGTGGCTGCCCTACCACGAGCGGCTCACCGGCCCGGCCGCCCGGCTGGTCGGCGCGCTGCCCGAGGAGACCGTGGTGATGAACTCGCTGACGGTCAACCTGCACCTGCTGATGGTCTCGTTCTACCGGCCGCGCGGCACGCGGACCCGGATCCTCATCGAGGACACCGCGTTCCCCTCCGACAGCTACGCCGTGCGCAGCCAGGCCCGCCTGCACGGCCTCGACCCGGACGAGACGGTGGTCCGGCTGCGTGACGGCCGGGAGGTGCTGGACTACCTGGACCGCGAGGGCGACACGGTCGCGCTGGTCCTGCTGGGCGGCGTCAACTACCTGACCGGCGAGCTCATGGACATCCCGGGGATCACCGCGGCCGGCCGGGCGAGCGGCGCGGCCGTCGGCTGGGACCTGGCGCACGCCGCCGGGAACGTGCCGCTGGAGCTGCACGCGTGGGGGCCGGACTTCGCCGCCTGGTGCTCCTACAAGTACCTCAACTCCGGGCCCGGCGCCCTCGGCGGCGTGTTCGTCCACCAGCGGCACCTGGGCGATCCGGCGCTGCAGCGGCTGGAGGGCTGGTGGAGCACCGAGCAGGCGACCCGGTTCGAGATGGCGCCGGTCTCCCGGCCGCCGGCCAGCGCCGACGCCTGGCAGGTCTCCAACCCGCCGATCTACGCGATGGGCCCGGTACGCACCTCGCTCGGCGTCTTCGACCGGATCGGGATGACCGCCCTGCGGGCCCGCAGCGTACGGCTCACCGCGTACTTGGAGAGCCTGCTCGACCGGGTCACCCCCACCAGGCCGCTCACGGTGGTCACGCCGCGCGACCCCGCCCGCCGGGGCTGCCAGCTCTCCCTGCGCGTCGAGCGCGGCGGCGCGGCCGAGCTGACCCGGCGGCTGCGCCACGAGCACGGGGTGATCGCCGACGCCCGCGAGCCGGACGTCGTCCGCCTCGCGCCGACGCCCCTGTACTCGACCTACCACGACTGCTGGCGCGCCGCCGTCGCGCTGGCCGAGTGCGTCGAGGAGGACCGATGAACGTCACCGTGGTCGGCGCGGGCCTGACCGGCTGCCTGCTCGCCTGCTACCTGGCCCGGCGCGGCCTCGACGTGACCGTCTACGAACGGCGGCCCGACCCGCGCGCCGGGCTCGCCGAGCGCGGCCGGTCGATCAACCTGGCCATCTCCGAACGCGGGCTGGACGCGCTGCGCCGGATCGGCCTGGAGGAGCAGGTCATGGCCGGCGCGCTGCCCATGCGCGGCCGGATGATCCACCCGGTGGACGGGCCGCTGAACTTCCAGCCGTACAGCCACGACGGGGTGCGCTCGATCAACTCCATCAGCCGCGGCGCGCTCAACAACACGCTGCTGGACGCCGCGGAGTCCGCGCCCGGCGTGAAGATCTTCTTCGGGCACCGGCTGACCGGCCTGGACCCGGCGACCGGCGCGATGGAGTTCGACACCGAGGCCGGCCCGGTGCGCGCGACGGCCGGCGTGGTGCTCGGCGCCGACGGGGCCGGCTCGGCCGTACGGGCCGAGCTGGTGGCCCACCGGGGCATCCGGGAGAGCCTGGACTTCCTCGGCCACGGCTACAAGGAGCTGACGATCCCGCCCGTGGCCGGCGAGTTCGCCTTCGACCCCGGCGCCCTGCACATCTGGCCGCGCGGCACCTCGATGATGATCGCGCTGCCCAACCCCGACCGCTCCTTCACCTGCACGATGTTCTGGCCGACCGAGGGCGCGTCGAGCTTCGCCTCGCTGAGCGGCCCGGCCGCGATCGAACGCCACTTCCGCACCCACTACCCGGACGTGCCCCCCCTCGCGCCCGCTCTGGTAGAGGAGTACATGGAGAACCCGGTCGGCCGGCTCGGCACCGTCCGCTGCGCGCCCTGGCAGACGGACGGCCGGGTCGGCCTGATCGGCGACGCCGCGCACGCCATCGTGCCCTTCTACGGCCAGGGCGCCAACTGCGGCTTCGAGGACGTGACCGTGCTCGACCGGTGCCTGACGGAGACCGGCGGCGACTGGTCCCGCGCGCTGCCGCTGTTCGAGTCGCGGCGCAGGGACGACACCGACGCGATCGCCGAGATGGCGCTGGCCAACTTCGTCGAGATGCGCGACAAGGTCGCCTCCCCGGTGCACCGGCTGACCAAGAGCGTGGAGCACCGCCTCGAACGCGCGCTGCCCGGCCGCTACGTGTCGCGGTACGAGCTGGTGTCGTTCTCCACGGTGCCGTACGCGCAGGTCAGGCGGCGGGTCCGGCGGCAGCACCTGCTGCTGGCCGGGGCCGCCGGGGCCGGGGCCGCGCTGCTGGCGGCGGGCGCGGCCGGGCTCGCCCGGCTCACCTCCCGCCGGTCCGGCGGGAGGTGAGGGTGGAGAACCGTGCCGTCCTGACCCGCCCGGCGCCCGGCCCGCTCCGGACCCTGCGGTACGGGGCCGACGCCGACCAGGTGATCGACCTCTGGCCGGGCGAGGGACCCCTGGTGGCGCTGGTGCACGGCGGGTTCTGGCGCCCGGAGTACGACCGGACGCACCTGCGGCCCATGGCCAACGCGCTGCACCGGGCGGGGTGCGGCGTGGCCGCCGTCGAGTACCGCCGCAGGCCGGGAGATCCGGCGGCGGCGGTCGCGGACCTGCGGGCCGCGGTCGGCCTGCTGCGTCCCTCGGTGGTCGTCGGCCACTCGGCCGGCGGTCATCTCGCCATGTGCGCCGCGCCGGACGGGACCGCCGTCCTGGCCCTGGCTCCGGTCGCCGACCTGCGGCTGGCCGCGCGGCTGGACCTCGACGACGGCGCGGTGGCCGACTTCCTCGGCGGGCCGCCGGACGACCATCCCGGCCTGGACCCGGTACGCCTGCCGGACCGGACGGGCCCGCTGGTGATCGTGCACGGCACGGCGGACGAGCGGGTCCCCGTCCAGGTCTCGGAGTCGTACCTGGCGGCCCACCCGGGGACGTCGCTGGTGCGCGTCCCGGGGGCGGGCCATTTCGTGCTCATCGACCCGGAGAGCCGTACCTGGCCGCTGGTCAGGCGTGAGCTGACCGCTCTTCTGCCCGCCTGACGGCGTCCGCCGCGAGCAGGGCCGCGCCGAGCTGCACCGCGACCAGCGAGCGCAGCGGGATCGGCGTGCCCTGCGCGTCGGCCTCGGCCTGCTCGAACCACTCGTCGAAGCGCGCGCCGAGCCGGGCGCGCTCGGCCCGGACGGCGGGCGTCGCGTTGCCCGCGGCCAGCTCGGCGTCCAGCATGCGCAGGTAGGTGCCGCAGTACCGCAGCCTCATGGAGTGCACGAGCTGCCGGCCGCCGACCACCTCGGCCACCGTGGCCGGGCGGTCGGTGCCGGGCAGGTCCTCCCACTCGCTGATGAACTCGTCGTGGGCGCCGACGAAGTCCTCCAGCGCCCGGCGGAAGGGGGAGGACACGGTCAGGTCGCCCTTGGCGCGGGCGAGCGAGGCGGCCAGTTCCCCGATCAGCTCGCGCTGCCCGGCCAGGAAGTCGCGGATCGTCTCGTGGTACTTCTGGCCGGTCGGGGTCTGGTCGGCGACGCGGGGGTCGGCCCAGTAGGGCAGCTCGGCGATCAGGTGCAGGGCGCCGAAGCGCTCGGCGTAGTCGACGCTGCCGCCGCCGATGCCGTACGTCGCGGCGATGTCGGCGCCGCGCGGCGTCAGGTAGGCCGCCGGCGCGATCTGGACGGCGCCCGGCAGCTCCGGCGGGCCCATGTGCAGCGGCAGGCCCTCGGCCGTGGCGATGGCGGTCAGGCGGGCGGCGAGCGCGGGGTCGTTGCGGCTGAGGTAGTAGAAGGCGCCCTGGAGCTCGCCGTTGTGCAGGGAGTAGACGAGGGCGGGCCGCACCTCGTCCATCAGCCGCATCAGCGCCTCGGTCTCCGGCAGCGTGCGGTCGAAGAAGTAGTCCTCGCCGGTCAGCGGGAAGGTCCATTCGACCTGGTCGGCCTCGGCCGGGCGGTAGAAGTGCTCGGCGTAGGCGCGGCGGTCGCTCGGGCGGGCGTACCAGCCCTCGTTGAGCCGGGCGCCGTCGGGGTCGACGCAGGGGACGAGGTGCCAGCGGAAGCCGAAGTCCTCCCGCAGCGCGGCGTCCTCGACGAGCTGCCGCAGCAGCGTGCTGACGGTGAGCGCGCCGATGGGCTCGTTCGGGTGGGGGCCGCCGATGATCACGGCGTCATGGGGGCCCGCGCCGATGGTGGCCACGCGCAGCGGCTCGCCGAGGCGGGAGGTGCCGATGCGGCGCAGGCGCACCAGGTCGGGATGGGCGGCGGCGAGGTCGTCGAGCTCGGCGTGCATCTGGTCCACCGTCGGGAACGCGGTGAAGTCGGGCACGCGGCTCATGTGGGGGGCGACGTCCATTTCGGGCCTCCTGATAATCTGGATTATTCTAGTAAATCAGATTATCTTTACGGCATGCAGGAGATGTCATGCGGCTGACCAGAGCGGAAAGCAAGGCCGCCAACAAGCGCGCGCTGATCGAGGCCGCCCGCGAGATCGTCGGCAGGGACGGCTCGAAGGCCAAGCTGGAGGACATCACCGAGCTGGCCGGTCTGACCACGGGGGCGGTCTACTCGTTGTTCGGCGGCAAGAACGGGCTGATGGCCGCCATGGTCGACGACTACGTCGGCCCGCTCGACCTGCGCGCGCCCGAGACCGGCGGGTTCGGCACCCGGCTGGCGGAGGTCGTGGCCGAGATCGCCCGCCGCTACCTGCGCATGTCGGCCGACCCGCAGGCGGCCGGCCGCATGTTGTTCGAGGCCCGCGTCCTCGACCTCGTGCTCAACGACCCCGACCTGCACCGCAGGCTCAACACCTCGATCAGGTCGACCGAGGTCGAGTTCGCCGCGCTGTTCACCGGCCGCGAGCACGGCGGGGCCGCCGTCACCGAAGGCCAGGCGCTGCGCCTGGCCCGCGCGCTGTCGGCGCTGCTATCCGGGCTCGGCCAGAGCGTCGTGCTCGGCGCCCACGAGGCCGACGAGGAGTTCTTCGTCGAGACCGCCCTGGCGCTGATCACGCCGACGGTGCTCGGACCGGCCTAGATCACGGCCGGGGTTCGGGGGGACCACACGGCCGCACGTCACCCCACCCCGAAAGGCAGAACCATGTCCAGATCCGGCTTCGGCGTCATCGGCGCGCCGGTGTTGTACATCGGCGTCCTCCAGACCATGGAGATGACGCTCTCGCCCGCGCTCCCGCTCGTCCAGCAGGACCTGGGGGCCTCGCCCGGCGCGCTCGCGTGGATCTTCACCGGCTCGCTGATCAGCTCGGCGATCAGCACCCCCATCGTCGGCCGCCTGGCCGACATGTACGACAAGCGGCGCGTGCTGCTGGCGCTCAGCGGCGCCGGGGTCCTGCTCTCCGCCCTGGCGCCGAACATCACCCTGCTGATCGCCGGCATGGCGATCGAGGGCATCTGGCTGGGCGTGCTGCCCCTGACCGTCGGGTTGTTCCGCGACACCCTCACCCCCGAGCGCGCCGCCACCGGCAACGGCCTGGTCGTCGGCGTCGCCGCGCTGGCCAGCGCACTCGGCCTCATCCTGGCCGGGCCCATCACCTCGGCCCTCGGCTACCGGTCGCTGTTCCTGCTGGCCGTGGCCGGCGTGGCGGCGGCCGCCCTGCTGGCCTGGTTCACCGTGCCGTCCACCCCGCGCGCGGCCGGCGGTCGCGTCGACTGGGCGGGCGGGCTGCTGCTCGGCGGCGGCGTGGCCCTGGTCATGCTGGGCCTGACCGCCGTCTCCAGCTGGGGCTGGACGTCCCCGGCCACGCTCGCCCTGTTCGCCGCCGCCGTGCTGACGCTGGGCCCGTGGGTGGTCGTCGAGCTGCGCGTCGCCGACCCGCTCGTGGACCTGCGGCTGCTGGCCGGACGCACCCCGGCCGGGGTGACCGCCATGGGGGTGCTGCTCGGCTTCGCCTCCTTCGGCCTCGTCGTCGCCCTGCCGATGATGCTGGCCGCGCCCGTCGGCACCGGGTACGGCCAGGGCGCCGACACCCTGTGGATCGGCATCTACATGTTCCCCATGGGCGTCGCGGGCACCGTGATCGCGCCGCTGGTCGGGCCGATGACCAGGCTGCTCGGGCGGCGGGCGGTGCTGGTGCTGGGCAGCGTGCTCGTCTGCGCCGGGACCGGCGGGCTGGCCCTGTGGCACTCCGCGCCCTGGCAGGTCATGGCCGCGGTGACGGTCATCGGGCTCGGCGCCTCCATCGGGCTCACCGCCGGGCTCAACGCCGTGGCCGCCGACGTGCCGGGCGAGCGCGCGGCCGGGGTCAGCGGCGTGGTCTTCGTCGCCAAGAGCATCGGCGGCACGTTCGGGGCCCAGTTCGGGGCCATGGTGCTGGCCTCCGGCGCCGTCGCGGGGGTGCCCACCGAGCAGAGCTTCGTCGACACGTACCTGCTGTCGGCGGCGCTCGGCCTGCTGGCCGTCGCCGCCGCCTTCGTGATCCCGGCCACTGTGCGGAAGACGCAAGAGGGGGAGACGGTTTCTGCCCTGGCGACGAAGCCGTCCGTCCGCCCCGGTGAAAGCCTGTGACGATGACGAACGTCTACATCTCCATCGACATGGAAGGCGTGGCGGGCATCGCCACCATGGACCAGGTCTCCCGCGCCGGCCACGGCTACCCGCGGGCCCAGCGCCTGATGACCGCCGAGGCCAACGCCGCCATCGAGGGCGCGTTCGCGGCCGGGGCCGCCAGCGTCCTGGTCAACGACAGCCACGGCACCATGGACAACCTGCTGCACGAGGAGCTCGACCCGCGCGCCCGGCTGATCTTCGGCACGCCCAAGCTCGACTGCATGGCCGAGGGCGTCTCCGCCGAGCACGACGTGGCCATGTTCCTCGGCTACCACGCCGCCGCCGGCTCCCCCGGCGTGCTCGCCCACACCTACTCCTCGCACTTCTACGAGGTGCGGCTCAACGGCGCCATCGTCTCCGAGGCCGAGGTCAACGCCCTCCAGGCGGCCGCCGTCGGCGTGCCGGTGGGGCTGCTCACCGGCGACGACGTCATCTGCGACGTCGCCGGCAAGGCGTTCCCGGGGGTGCGCACGGTCGCCGTCAAGATCGCTCACGGGCACACCGCGGCCGACAGCCTCTCGCCGTCCGAGGCGCGGCGGCTGATCAAGGAGGCGGCGGCGGAGACCGTGCGCTCGGCCGGGGAGCTGCGGCCGGTCGAGCTGCCCGGCGTGCTGGAGCTGGAGATCGACATGCCCACCACGCCCGCCGCCGAGCTGGGCGAGCTGGTGCCGGGCGTGCGCCGGATCGCCGACAAGACGCTCGCGGCCACCTTCACCACCCCGAGGGAGGTGCTCGGATGCGTGACGACCTGCTACCACCTGGCGGCGGACGCCATGATCGCCAGGATGGCCCTGTACGGCAGACCAACCAGGTAGCCCCCAGGTTTGCCGCTCCGGACAAGCGTTTCGAACCCGGACATCCAGATACTTGAACGATGGATTTTGAGCAGGTAGAACGCGCGCTCGACGCCCTTCCCGGCCTCCGCTCCGGCGGGCCGGGTCTGGCCGTCGGGGTCTACGCCGACGGCAAGGTGCTGCACACCGCGGCGAGGGGCGTGGCCACCGTCGAGTTCGGCGTCCCGATCGACTCCCGTACCCGCTTCGACATCGCCTCCATCAGCAAGCAGTTCACCGCCGCGTGCCTGCTGCTGCTGGCCCGCGACGGCAGGCTGAGCCTGTCGGACGACGTCCGCGAGCACGTCCCCGAGCTGCGGCTCGACGTGCCCGTCACGCTCGACCAGTGCCTGCGGCACACCGGCGGCCTGCCGGAGTGGTACGGCCTGCAGGCCGTCACCGGCGTCCCGTTCACCCTGATGGACGAGGAACGGCTGATGAAGCTCGTGGCGGGCATGCGCCGGACCACGTTCGAGCCCGGCACCCGTTTCTCCTACTCCAACACCGGCTACGTCCTGGCCGCCGTCGTGATCCGGCGGCTCACCGGCCGGTCGCTGGCCGACTTCGCCCGCGAACGGCTCTTCGAGCCGCTCGGCATGGACGACACCGTCTTCCGCGACGACGCCTCCGTCCCGCTGCCGCGGATGGCCTACGGCTACGACGGCGCCGGCGCGCGGGCCGACACGCAGGAGAGCGCGGTCGGCGACGGCGGCCTGGTGACCGGCGTCGCCGACCTCGCCCCCTGGTTCGGCTTCCTGGCCGACGGCCGGGTGCTGGGCGCCGACGTGCGCAGCGCGCTGCTGGAGCGCACCACGCTCGCCGACGGCGCCGTCCTGCGGTACGCCCGCGGCATCTGCCACCTGACCGTCGGCGATCTGGACGGGTACGGCCACGCCGGCGGCATGCACGGCTACGTCGGCAACCTGCTCCACCTGCCGGAGCCCGGCCTCGGCGTGGCCGTCCTCACCAACCACAGCGGCCTGGACCCGGTCGGCCTCAGCCTCCGCCTGGCCCGCGCCCTCACCGGCCAGGAACCGGCCCCCCGTCCGGCCCCCGCCCCCCGGGCCGACGCCGAGGCGGCGCGGCCCGCCCTGCTCGGGCACTGGTACGACCCGGAGACCGACGCCACGCTCACGCTCGAACCCGCCGGCGACGACGACGGCGGCAAGATCGCCCTGACCGGCGCCCTCGACCTCGAACTCGCCCTCGACGACGACGGCCGCTGGTACGCCCAGGTCCCGGCCGGCCGGATCTGGATCGTGCCGGAGGACGGGCGGCTGCTGTTCGGCCACGACGGGTCGATCCGATGGCCGCACGTGTACGAGCCGTGCGACCCGCCGGGGGAGGAGCCCGCCCCGCGAGGCGCCTGGCTCAACGACGAGACGGGCGTGCTCGCCGTCATCGACGAGGGGACCCTGCGCGTCGGCCTCACCTTCCAGGCCCCCGTGGCCCCCGCACCCGCCGGGACGTGGCGGGCGGGCCCGTTCACCCTGCGCCTCGACGGGGACGGCGACCTGCTGCTCAGCGGCTTCGGCCTGCTCGGCCTGCGCTTCGCCGCCCAGCCCGAGGGCACCGCGCCCGTCGGCATCCCCCCTGGTCTGGTCTAGGGCCGTGTTGGCCTGCAGCACGAGCCGGGGCGCGCAGAGTTTGGCTGCCGGGTCAGTGAACGAGGGAGGCCGGGCTTCTAGCGTCCGACTATTCCCCCCGCTCACTCCCCGAGGTGGTTCCATGACATCCGCAACCGCACTCGCCAGGCTCGCCACGGGCGCTCTGCTCGTGCTGGTGGCCGGCTGCGCCGGAGCCGCGAGCTCCGGCGCGGCCCCCGACACGCTCCGCTGGGCGACGGGGACGGCCCCCAACAGCCTCGACATCGCCCACGGCTTCAACGACGCCTCCACGACCGTGCAGTTCGCCGTCCTCGACACGATGGTGACCCTCGGCCCGGACGGCCGGGTCATCCCGAGCATCGCCGCCTCCTGGACCCATCCCGACCCGCGCACGTACGTCTTCACCCTGCGCGAGGGCCCGAGGTTCAGCGACGGCACGCCGGTCACCGCCGAGGACGCCGCCTACTCCCTGACCCGCCACCTCGACCCCGCCGTGACCTCCCAGGCCGCCAGCTACGTCACGCAGGTCAAGAAGGCCGAGGCCACCGGCCCGCGCACGGTGAAGGTCACCCTGAGCAAGCCCAGCGCCAGCTTCCTGGCCACCGCCGCGCTGGCCTGGCAGATCGTGCCGAAGAAGCTGGCCGCCGCGCACCCGAAGGACCTCGGCTCGCCCGAGGTCGGCACCCTCGGCTCCGGCCCCTTCAAGGTCACGAAGTTCTCGCTCACCTCGGGGGTGACGCTGGAACGCAACGACCTGTACTGGGGCCCCAAGCCGGAGCTGCGCAGGATCGAGATCAAGGCGATCGGCGACCCCGAGACGCTGCGCCTGGCCGTCTCCTCCGGCGAGGTGGACGGCACCAACGAGATCCAGGTCAGCGAGACGCGCAAGTGGAGCGCCCTGCCCGGCGTCACGACCTCCTTCTACCCGGCCAACAACATCGCGTACCTGTCACTCGGCGTGCGCGAGGGGCCGCTCAAGGACGTGCACGTGCGCCGCGCCATCGCCCACGCCCTCGACCGGGAGGCGCTGGCCACGCTCATGACCAGCGGCCACGGCGGCATCGCCGACCTGATGCTGCCCAAGCCGCAGCTCGCCGCCCTGTACGGCGGCAAGCTGCCCAAGCTGCCCGCCTACCCCCACGACGTGAACGCCGCCAAGGCCGAGCTGGCCAAGTCGGCCCACCCTCAGGGCTTCACCCTGGCCGCGCCGTACGACAGCGGCAGCGACGACGTCAAGGCGCTCCAGGCCATCGTCGCCGACCTGGCGGTGATCGGCGTCAAGCTCGACCTCCAGCCGCTGCCCACCGAGCAGTACCGGCAGCGCATGTTCAGCCACCAGGACACCCCGCTGCAGCTCGTCGACCTGCTCTACGGCACCCCCGACCCGGGTGAGGTGCTGCCCGACCTGGTCAGCCGCGCCTCGGCCGGACCTCAGGGCTTCAACTTCAGCGGCTACGGCTCGCCCGAGATGGACGCCCGGCTCGACGACCTGGGCAAGCTCGAGGGAGCGGACCGTGCCGCCGCCGTCACCGAGGTGCTGACCGAGATCGCCGACCAGGTGCCGTACGTGCCGCTCTACACCAAGGAGGCCGCCGTCGCGCTGCGCAAGCGGTTCACCGGCCAGTTCGGCACCTGGACCATGAACGTCTTCAGCACCATCCGCCCGGCGGCCGGTGTCTGATGGCCTTCGTCGCCCGCCGCCTGGCCGCCGCGCTGCTCCTGCTCGGCGTGCTGTCCGTGCTCACCTACGCGCTGCTGGCGCTCGCCCCGGGGGATCCGGAGCAGGTCCTGCTCGGGCCGCGGCCCTCCACCGCGGAGTCGCGCGCCGCCGTCCGCGCGCAGTACCACCTCGACGACCCGCTGCCCGTCCGCTACGCCACCTGGCTCGGCGACGCCGTGCGCGGCGACTTCGGGGCCTCCCTCTACAGCCGCGAACCCGTCACCAGCGTCATCGCCGACCGGCTGCCCGTCACCGCCGGCCTGGCCGCCTACGCGATCATCCTCACCCTCGCCGTCGGCCTGCCCGCCGGGCTGGCCGCCGCCATGCGCAGGGGCGGCCCGCTGGACCGGGGCATCACGCTCTCCGCCCTCGTCGGCCTCGCGATCCCGCCGTTCGCGATGAGCATCCTGCTGCTGTACGGCTTCGCCGTCACCCTCGGCTGGTTCCCCGTCTTCGGCGCGGGCGAGACGTTCGCCGAGCGGGTCGCGCACCTGACGCTGCCCGCGATCGCGCTGGCCACCGGGCAGGCGGCGGTCGTCATCAGGCAGATGCGGGCGGCCGCGCTCGACCTGGCCGGGCAGGACTTCATGACCTTCGCCCGGGCGCGCGGGGTCGGCCGCGCCCGCTACTGGATCGGGTACGCGCTGCGCAACACCGCGCTGCCCGTCCTCACGGTCGGCGGCCTGCTGCTGGCCGCCAACCTCACCGGCGCGCTGTTCGTCGAACGGGCCTTCGGGCTGCACGGCGTCGGCGAGCTGCTCGTCAGCGCCGTCGGGCAGAAGGACCTGCCCGTCGTCCAGGCGCTCGTCCTGATGGGAGGCGCCGTGGTGGTCGCCGTCAACCTGCTGATCGACCTGGCCTACCTCGCGGTGGACCCGCGGGTGCGTCACGGGGCGGTGGCCGCGTGAGCGTCGTGACGGGGACCGTGCGCCTCGGCGGACGGGCGCGGCGGCTGCGCCGGGCCAGGCCGGGGCCGCTGACGCTGCTGTCGGGCGGGATCCTCGCCCTGATGGCGTTCGCCGCCCTGTTCGGGACGTGGATCGCGCCCTACGACCCGGCCGCGCAGGACCTCGCGCTCGGCGCGACGATGCCGAGCTGGGCCCACTGGGCGGGCACCGACGAGCTGGGCCGGGACGTGTTGTCGCGCTGCCTGGCCGGAGCCCGCTCGGCGCTGCTGTGGCCGCTCGTCGTCGCGCTGGGCACATGCGCGATGAGCACCTCGCTCGGGCTGCTGGCCGGCTACCGCCGCGGCTGGATCGACGCCGTCATGATGCGGGTGGTCGACCTGCTCATCGCGATGCCGGGGCTGCTCATGCTGATCGTCCTGGTGGGCGTGCTGGGCGGCGGCATCGGGTGGGCGGTGCTGGCGATGGCGGTGCTGTTCACGCCCGGCGACATCCGGGTGGTGCGCAGCCTCACCATGGCCCAGCGCGAGCTCGCCTACGCCGAGGCGGCACGTACACTCGGGCTCAGCCGCGGCCGCATCATGTTCAGGCACCTGCTGCCCAACATCGCGCCCACGGTCGTGGCCGGCGCGCTGCTCAGCTTCGTCGCCGCGCTGGTCGCGCTGTCCGGCCTGTCCTTCCTGGGCATCGGGCTGCCCGCCGGCACGCCCGACTGGGGGCTGATGATCGAGGAGAACCGCGGCCTGCTCGACCTCAACCCGTGGGCCGCGGTGGTGCCCGCCGCGCTGGTCACCGTCGCCGCCACCGCCGCCACCCTGCTGGGCGACCAGCTCTTCGAGAGGCTCTCCGATGCTTGAGACACGCGACCTGCGGGTCGTCGGCGACCGGGTGCTCGTGGACGGCGTGGACCTGACGGTCGCCGCGGGCGAGACCGTCGGGCTGGTCGGCGAGTCCGGCAGCGGCAAGTCCCTGACCGCCCGCGCCCTCGTCGGCCTGCTCCCGCGCGGCCTGCGCGCCGAGGGGTCGGTCGAGGTCGGCGGCGCGCAGCTCGTCGGCGCGTCCGAGCGGCTGCTGCGCGGCGTGCGCGGACGACGGATCTCGCTGCTCATGCAGGACCCCTTCGCCATGCTCAACCCGCTGCGCACGGCCGGCGCGCACATCGCCGAGACCCTGCCCGGCCGCACGTCCCGGCAGGAGCTCGCGCGCAGGCTGGCCGAGGTCGGCATCGACGACCCCGCCGTGGCCGGGCGTTACCCGTTCCAGCTCTCGGGCGGCATGCGGCAGCGCGTCGCCCTGGCCGCCGCGCTGGCCGGCGACCCCGAGCTGCTCATCGCCGACGAGCCCACCACCGCGCTGGACGCCACCACCCAGCACGAGATCCTGGCGCTGCTGCGCCGCGTCCAGGAGGCGCGCGGCATGGGCGTGCTGCTCATCACCCACGACCTGCGCGTGGCGTTCGCCGTCTGCGACCGGGTCGCGGTGATGTACGCCGGGCGCGTCGTCGAGCAGGGGCCGGGCCCGGAGCTGGCCGCGGAGCCCGCGCACCCGTACACCGCGGGGCTGCTGGCCGCGCTGCCCTCGGCGGAACGCACGCTGGAGCGCCTGGTGGGCATCCCGGGCGCCGTGCCGCGGGCGGACGCGGTCGCCGACGTCTGCGCGTTCGCCACCCGCTGCGACCGGGCCGCCGACGCCTGCACCGCGGCCAGGCCGCCGTTGCGCCCGATCGGCCCCGACCGGCTGACCGCCTGCGTGCACGACACCGCCGGAGCCGCCCGTGTGGAGCTGCGCGAGGCCGCGCTCCCCGCCGCCCCGGCCGCCGACGAGCCGCTGCTGCACATCGAGGACCTGCGCAAACGGTACGGCGCCCACACCGCGCTCGGCGGCGTGAGCCTGCACGTGAACCCCGGCGAGACCGTCGGCCTGGTGGGGGAGTCGGGCTCGGGGAAGACCACGCTGGCCCGGTCGGTGCTCGGCCTGATCACCCCCGACGGCGGCCGGATCCGGCTCGCCGGTCTCGACGTCACCGACCGCGCCGCCCTGGACCCGCGCGACCGCGCCCGCGTGCACCGGCTCGTCCAGTGCGTCTTCCAGGACCCCTCCACCTCGCTCAACCCCGCCATGACCGTCGGCGCGACGCTGGCCGAGGCGATCGCCAGGGCCGCGCCCGCCGACCGGATCGGCGTGGGCGAGCTGCTGGAGCTGGCCGGCCTGCCCGCCGCGTACGCCGCCCGCCGCCCCAAGGCGCTGTCCGGCGGCGAACGCCAGCGCGTCGCCATCGCCCGCGCCCTGGCCGTCCGGCCCGCGCTGCTGATCTGCGACGAACCGGTCGCCTCCCTGGACGTGTCGGTCCAGGCGCACGTGCTCGAACTGCTGCGCGGCATCGGCCGGGAGCTGGGCACCGGGATGTTGTTCATCACCCACGACCTGGCGGTCGTCCGCCAGGTCGCCGTCAGGACCGTGGTGCTGCTGAAGGGCGCGGTCGTGGAGGAGGGGACGACCTCGGCCGTCCTGGACGCCCCGGCCCACGACTACACCAGGCGCCTGGTGGCGGCCGTCCCCTGACATGACCGACGAATCTCGTACCCGGGAAAGGTAATACCCGCATGCACGACCTCATCCTGCGCGGCGGCACCCTGCACGACGGGTTCGGCTCGCCCGCCCGTACCGCGGACGTGGCCATCGGTGGCGGACGCGTCACCGCGACCGGCCGCGACCTCGGCCGGGCCGCCCGCGTGGTGGACGTGGACGGCATGGTCGTCGCGCCCGGCTTCATCGACCCGCACAGCCATTCCGACACCGTGCCGTTCATGGCCGGTGCGCAGCCGTTCAAGCTGTGGCAGGGCGTCACCACCGAGATCATCGGGAACTGCGGCTTCTCCTGCGGGCCGGCCGACCCCGAGTCGGCCCATTTCACCCCCGGGATCTTCGGCGAGCACGCCTTCACCACCTTCGGCGGCTACCTCGACGCCGTGGAGCGGGAGGGCACGACCAACAACCTGGCCGCGCTCGTCGGCCACAACACGCTGCGCACGGCCGTCTGCGGCATGGACGCCGCGCCGCCGCCCGGGGCGCTCGACCGGATGACCGAGCTGGCCGAGGAGGCGTTCGCCGCGGGCGCGTGCGGGTTGTCCAGCGGCCTGGAGTACGTGCCGGGCGCCTACGCCGGCACCGGCGAGCTGATCGCGCTGGCCCGCGCGGCCCGGCGCTGGAACCTCGTCTACGCCACCCACCTGCGCAGTGAGAGCGAGGGGCTGGCCGACGCGCTGGACGAGGCCGTCGAGGTCGCGGCGGCGGCCGGGGTGCGGCTGCAGGTCTCCCACTGCAAGGCGTCGGGCCGGGCCGTGCACGGCTCGTCGGCCATGCTGCTGGACAAGCTGACGGCCGCCCGGGTCCGGGGCGTGGACGTGCGGGCCGACGTGTACCCGTACCGGGCGTTCTGCACCGGGCTGGTCGCGCTGCTGCCACCCGCCGCGTGCGAAGGCGGCGAGCCGGAGCTGCTCAGGAGGCTGGCCGACCCGGCGGAACGGCGGGCGCTGCGCGCGCTGGCCGAGGATCCCGAGCGCACGACCGGCGTCGGCCTGTGGCGGGAGACGCACCCCGAGGACGTGCGGCTGCTGCGGCACTCCTCCGCCGCCGTCACCGGCCGCTCGCTGGCCGACCTGCTGGACGGCCGCGAGCCCTGGGACGCGCTGTGCGACCTGCTCATGGCCGACCCGCACGCCGACGGCGTCTTCCACACCATGCACGACGACGACATCACCCGGATCATGCGGCACCCCCTCGTGTCGATCGGCTCCGACGGCGGGCCCCCCGACGGGCCGACCCACCCGCGCACGTACGGCACCTTCCCCACCTTCCTCGGCGAGTACGTGCGCGAGCGCGGGCTCGTGCCGATGGCCGAGGCGATCAGGAAGGTCGGCTCGGCCACCGCGGCCCAGTTCGGCCTGGCCGACCGGGGCTGGCTGGGCAGGGGAGCGGTGGCCGACGTGTGCGTGTTCGACCCCGCCGCCATCCGCCACGACGGCACCTACGACGAGCCCGCCACCCGCCCGGCCGGCGTCACCCACGTGCTCCTGGGCGGCCGCATGGTGATCGACGACGGCGAGTTCACTGGCGGCCGGCACGGACGCCTCCTGCGCGGGGGGCGGGCGTGAGCGGCCAGGGCCGGGTGACGCTCGGCGTGCTGCTCGACAGCCTCGGCGCGGAGACGGTGAGCGCGCTGTGCCTGCCGTCCGGCCGCCAGGCGATGGTGGGCGCGCCGGTCATCCACGGCTCCGACGAGCCGCTGGCCGCCTACGCCGGGGCGCTGCTGCTGGCCACCGGCAGGCCGGAGCCGTCCCTGCTGGAGAGCGCGGCCGGGGCGGGCGTGAGCGCGGTCGTCGTCCGGGCCGGGATCGGCGACGCCGCCGCGCTGACCGAGGCGGCCCGCGGCGCGGGCGTGGCGTTGCTGGCCGCCGCCCCCGGCCTGGCCTGGGGCCAGCTCTACGCCCTGGTGGACGCCCTGCTCGCGCTCGTCGCCCCGGCCGCGGACCTGGGCGGCGGCCAGGCGGGCGACCTGTTCGCGCTGGCCAACCAGGTCGCCGCCCGCGTCGGGGGCGCCGTGGCCATCGAGGACCTGGCCATGCGCGTCCTGGCCTACTCCACGATCGGCCAGCCGATCGACGACCTGCGCAGGGAGGGCATCCTCGGCCGGCGCGTGCCCGAGCACCCGACGAACGCCGAGGAGTACGCCGCCGTCCTGCGCTGCGAGGGGGCCGTGTGGAGCCACGAGCCGCGCGAGTACCTGCCCCGGCTGGCCATCGCGGTCCGCGCCAGGGGCGAGGCGCTCGGCACGATCTGGGCCATCCAGGCGGACGAGCCGCTCGCGCCCGACGCCGAGGCCGTGCTCGCCGAGGCCGCCAGGACCGCCGCCCCGCACCTGGCCCGCCTCAGCCTGGCCGCCGACGAGGCCCGCCGGACCAGGGACGAGTGGGTGGGCCGGCTGCTGCGCGGCGCAGGCCCCGCCGGGGAACTGGCCGCCTCCTTGGGCCTGCGCCCGGACGAGCCGGTCAGGGTGGTGGCCGCCGGGGACCCGGCCGGGCGGACCGACGTCTTCGCCGCCACGCACGCCGCCGACCTGCTGCGCACCGCCTACGCCGTCTACCGGATCAGGGCCGCCGTCGGCGCCGTGGACGGCCGGACGTACGCGATCGTGGCGGCCGGCGCCGGGACCGCGCTGCTGCGCCGCGTCACCGCCGAGACCCTCGGCCGGATCACCGACCGGCTCGGCGGGCACTGGCGGGCGGGCGTCGGACGGGTCACGGCCTCGCTCGCGCAGGTCCCGGCCGCCGCCCGGCAGGCCGAGGAGGCCCTGCGCGCGATGGGCGGCCCGTTCGCGGGCGGCGAGGTGGGCCTGCACGAGGAGCTGGCCGCCGCGCTGTTCCTGCTGGACGCGGCCGCCTCGATGCGGTCCGGCCCGGGGCTGACGGGCGAGCCGCTGTCCCTGGTGGCCGAGCACGACGCCGGGCACGGCACCGACTACGTCCGCAGCCTGCGGGCCTGGCTGGCCGCCCACTACGACGTGCCCAGGGCGGCCGAGGCGTTGTCGCTGCACCCCAACACGCTCAGGTACCGGCTGCGCCGCATCGGCGAGCTGATCGCGCTCGACGAGCCCGACGTCCGGCTCGTGCTGGGCCTTCAGCTGCGGCTGGCCGAGATCGGGGCGTCCGGCGCGGGCGACGGTCAGAACCCGGCGTCCGGCACAAACGGCGGCGGCTGAAGTTGGGCTTGCGCGCCAACGATCCGGCGGCGGTCCGGCGGAATGCTGGTGCCATGCTCGATATCCGCATCCTCCACGGGACCTCCGAGTTCCAGGCCGCCGACCGGCTGCTGCGCCGCGTCTGGAACACCAGGGCGGGCGACGACCCGCCGGTGGCCGTCGACCTCATGTGCGCCCTTGAGCACACCGGCGGTTACGTCGGCGGCGCCTTCCTCGACGGCGTGCTCGTCGCCGCCGCCTCCGGGTTCCTCGCCGAGGGGGGCAGCCTGCACTCCCACGTCGTGGGCGTGGCCGCCGAGGCGCGGGGCCGGGGGATCGGCCAGGCGATCAAGGCGCACCAGCGCACGTGGGCCGCCGAACGCGGCCTGAACTCCATCTCCTGGACCTTCGACCCGCTCGTGCGCCGCAACGCCTTCTTCAACCTCGCCCGGCTCGGCGCGCGGGCCGAGCGGTACGTGCCCGACTTCTACGGGCCGATGAACGACGGCATCAACGGCGGCGACGTCACCGACCGCCTGTTCGCCCACTGGCCCGTCGACCCGGCCCCCTCTCCGGAGCGGTCGGCCCCGGGCGAGACCCGGAAGGCCGAGGTGATCCTCGACGAGACCGGGGCGCCGCGCGAGCCGGGCGGCGCGGCCGTGCTGCGCTGCGCCACGCCCGCCGACGCCGAGCGGCTGCGGCGCGAGCAGCCCGCGGAGGCCGCGCGGTGGCGGGCCGCCCAGCGGGCCGCCCTGGGCGGCGCGCTCGCCCGCGGCTACCGGATCGCCGCCTTCACCAGGGACGGCTGGTACGTGCTGGAGCGCGCGGCATGAGGATCGCCGAAGCCGAGCTGCGCACGGTCGCGCTGCCCCTGATCACCCCGTTCCGCACCTCGCTCGGCACGCAGACCGTGCGCCGGGCGCTGCTGGTGCGGGTGCGCGGCGCCGAGGGGGAGGAGGGCTGGAGCGAGTGCGTGGCCGACGACGAGCCCACCTACAGCCCCGAGTATTTGGAAGGCGCGGCCGACCTCATCCGCCGTTTCCTGCTGCCCGCCCTGTTCGCGGTGCCGAGCCTCGACCCGGCCGGCGTCGGGCCCGCGCTGGCGCACCTGCGCGGCCATCCGATGGCCAAGGCCGCCGTCGAGACGGCCGTCCTGGACGCCGTGCTCAGGGCACGCGGCCTGTCGCTGGCCGCCCACCTGGGAGGGGTGCGGTCCAGCGTGCGCGTCGGCGTGTCCGTCGGCATCGCGGACACCCTCGACGACCTGCTCGACACCGTGGACCGGCACATCGGCGCCGGGTACGCCCGGATCAAGCTCAAGATCGAGCCCGGCTGGGACCTGGAGCCGGTGCGGCTGGTGCGCGAGACGTTCGGCCCCGGCCTGATGCTCACCGCCGACGCCAACACCGCCTACACCCCCGCCGACGCCCGCCACCTGGCCCGCCTGGACGCCTACGGCCTGACCATGCTGGAGCAGCCCTTCGCCCCGGACGACCTGGACGGCCACGCCCGGCTCGCCGCCCGCATGGACACCCCGATCTGCCTGGACGAGTCGATCACCTCGGCCCGCTCCGCCACGGCCGCGATCCGGGCGCGCGCCTGCTCGATCATCAACATCAAGCCCGGCCGGGTCGGCGGCTACCTGGAGTCCCGCCGGATCCACGACCTGGCCCTGGCCGCGGACGTGCCGGTGTGGTGCGGCGGGATGCTGGAGACCGGGCTCGGCCGGACGGCGAACCTGGCGCTGGCCAGCCTGCCCGGCTTCACGCTGCCGGGCGACATCTCGGCGACGGCCCGCTACTACGAGCGTGACATCACCGCGCCGATCGAGCTGACCGGCGACTCCATCGTGGTGCCCGACGGCCCCGGCGTCGGCGTCACGCCGGACCCGGACGCCCTGGCGGCCTTCACCACCGACCCGCCCGTCCGCGTCACCCCCGCCGGGTGAGACGGTCGGGCGTGGGCTGACCGGACGTTGTCACTCCTGCTCGACGAGGTGGTCGAGCAGGACCTGGCTGATGTCGGCGAGTTGCCGCAGCTGTTCCGCGGTGAGCAGGTCGACCAGGTGCTCACGGACGCTGGCCACGTGCGTCGGGGCGGCCGCCCGGAGCGCGGCGTGCCCGTCGTCGGTGAGCACGGCCAGCCACCCGCGCCGATCGCCGGCGTAGTGCTCCCGGCGCACCCACCCCTTCTGCTCCAGCTTGTTGACCGCGTGCGAGATGCGGCTCGGCTTGGAGTTGGTCCACTGCGCCAGCTCGCTCATGCGCATCGTGCGCCCGGGGGCCTCCGACAGCAGGACGAGCAGCTCGTAGTAGGTGGGCGGCATGTCGGCGGCCGCCATCAGGTCGCGTTCCAGGCGGTCGGTCAGCAGGCGGGTGGCCAGCCCGAACCTGCGCCACGCCTGCTGTTCGTCGTCGTTGAGCCAGCGGGTCATGCCCCGATCGTACTGGAAGGTTGCGTGCTGAAATAAATCTATGTACTGTCGTGCCGAATCTTCCAGTGCTGAACTAATTGGAGCGCGACATGTACCCCAGCGAGCTGAGCGGCGACTACACCTTCGACCCGGCCCACAGCCGGTTCGGGTTCGTCGCCCGCCACGCCATGGTGACCAAGGTGCGCGGCAGCATCCCCGTCCAGGAGGCCACCGCCCGCCTGGACGCGGCGAACCCGGCGGCCTCCGCCGTCCGCGTGGTGCTCGACGTGGCCGGCATCCAGACCGGCAACCAGATGCGCGACGGCCACCTGCGCACCGGCGACTTCCTCGACGCCGCCGCCCACCCGCACATCGTCTTCGAGTCCACGTCCGTCAAGCACACGGGCGGCGACGCCTTCGAGGTCACCGGCGATCTGACGATCCGCGGGGTGACCCGGCAGGTCACCGTCCCGCTCGACTACACCGGCACCGCCGTCGACGCCCAGGGCGTGACCAGGGTCGGCTTCGAGGGCGGCACGGCGATCAACCGCAAGGACTTCGGCATGACGTACAACGCCGCGCTGGAGACCGGCGGCGTGATGATCTCCGACCGGATCACCCTGGAGTTCGACATCTCCGCCGTCAGGTCCGCCTGAGCGCGCGCGAGGTTGCTCAGCGTCCCAGCCAGGCGTCCAGGCGGGACAGCAACTCCGCCGTGGGGATCCTGCCGCCCGTCGATCCGGCGTACACGGCCCGGCAGGGCGCGCGCCAGACCCGCACCTCGGCGACGGCGCCGGTGGTGTCGCCCACCCACACCACGTCGAGGGCGGCCGGGCGGGTGAACCTGCCCAGGCCGCAGTCGGTGGCATTGGTGACGCTCTCCGTTCCGCCACGGTCGGTCACCGTGTCCACGGCCGTCGAGACATTGAGCAGCGACCGCACGGATTCAAGATCATCCGGGACGCGGGCCTGGGCCCGCAACCGCAGCACGTCCCCGTCGAGCCGGTACCGGCAGGCGGCGGCGGCCGACAGCGGGCTGGGCAGGAGGGCGCGCGAACGGAAGCCGCGGTTGGCGGCGACGTCGTCGCGCGGCCAACCGCGTGGGCGGGTCAGGTCGATGTCGGCGGCCGGCAGCGCGTCCGCGCACCCGGGAAGCCGCACGGGCGCCGGGCGCGCCTCCAGTTGCGCCCGGTAACGGCGGAGGAAGGCGTCGCTCGGATCGCCGAACCGCGTCCGGCCCGCGTACCGGGCGGTGCCGCAGTTGCGATCGACCAGCACGACGGCGGGCCGGCGCACGTCCCCGTAGTGCACGACGAAGGACAGGCTCGTGCCGTAGCCGACCAGGGTGCAGATCTCGCCGAGGTGGAGGTCGTCGCCCAGGACGCGGCCCTTGGCCGACTCGCGCCGGCGCAGCTCGGCCTCCAGCGCGTCGCGCGTGGGCAGGTCGTTGAGCTCGGAGACCATCGCGCCGACCCCGTCGGTGAGCCTCCTGACCGACACCGCCGCCTGCCCTTGCGACGACGGCAGTGGCAGCTCGCACATCGTCACCGACACCGCGCCGTCGGCGGGCACCAGCTCCCCGGGCCGGTCACCGCGCTCCCACCCGCCGGCGGACGAGACCGGACAGCCGCCGGCTCCGAGCCGCGGGCCCCGGGCGTTCAGCGGAAAGGCGGCGGAAGCCGCCAGCACCAGCGCGACCACACCCGCGACCACCCGGCCGACGCGCAGCAACATGCCAGCAATGTACGCGCCGTAAGCCGGTCGGACCGCCCCTCCGGGAGGATTGCTCCACCGGGAGGCCGGGGCGGTGGGTCAGGTGGCCGGGGCGGGGTCGTCGTGCTGCTGGGCGGCGGCGTCGGTGCGGGCGCCGGACAGGATGGCGTCGAGCAGGCCGGGGTAGCGGGCGTCCAGGTCCTCGCGCCGCAGGACGAGCAGGTTCTCCCGGCCCGACGGCTGCTGCCGGATCACCCCGCTGTCGCGCAACACCCGCCAATGGTGGGTCATGGTCGACTTCGCGGTGATCCCCAGCGTGTTCAGCACGCTGGTGCAGTTGTGCTCGCCCCCGGCGTCGAGGATGCGGACGACGGACAGCCGCACGCCGTTCCCCAGCGCCGACAGCACGTCTTCGACCCGGATCTGGTCGCGATCGGGATGACGGAATGCCATGGTCCAACTGTACCGCGACTGTCGAACAATCCCTCCCCGGTCTGGCATAGTACGACCGTACGTAAATCATCGTACGATCGTTTCGTGCGGCGGGCTTCCGCGTGCCCGCTCACCGGCTCCCTCCGAAGGGCGTTCCATGTCCACACCATCCACGCTGCCCGCGTCCGTCGCGGACGGCGTCAAGCCCCGGCTCGGCTGGACCCTGGCGCTGCTCGCCCTGGCCCAGCTCATCTACGCGCTCGACCTCAACATCGTCTTCGTCGCGCTCCCGCGGATCGGCGCCGACCTGGGCTTCCCCGGCCAGACCCAGCAGCTCGTGGTCAGCGCGTACGTCGTGTTCGCCGGCGGCTTCCTGCTGTTCGGCGGACGGGCGGCCGACCTGCTCGGCCGCCGCCGCGTCTTCGTGCTCGCCCTGGCCCTCTACGCGCTGTCCTCGCTCGCGGGCGGGCTGGCCACAGGCCCCGTCGTCATCATCGTCGCCCGCGCGGTGCAGGGCGTCGGCGGGGCGCTGCTGCTGCCCTCGACGCTGGCGCTGCTCAACAGCCTGTTCGCCGAGGGGCGGCAGCGCAACCGGGCGCTGGCCGTCTGGGGCGGCGCGGGCGCCAGCGGGCTGACGATCGGCGCGCTGCTCGGCGGCGTCCTCACCGAGAACTTCGGCTGGCCCGCCGTCTTCTTCGTCAACGTCCCCTTGGCCGGGCTGGTCGCGCTGGCCGCCCTGGCCGTCGTCCCGCGTGACCCGGCCAGGCGGGAACGGCGCAGGTTCGACATGCCGGGGGCGCTCACCGTCACCGGCGGGTCCACGCTGCTGGTCTTCGCCCTGGTCGAGGGGCCCGAGCTGGGCTGGGGCAGCCCCCTGGTCGCGGGCGCCTTCGCGGTGGCCGCCGTGCTGCTGGTGATCTTCGCGCTGGTCGAGGCCCGCAGCGCGGATCCGCTCATGCCGTTCCGGCTGTTCCGCAACCGCAGCCTGACCGTCGGCATGCTGGTCACCTTCGTCTACATGGCCACGTTCGGCGTCCTGCCGTACTTCCTCACTGTGCTGCTGCAGAGCGTCCACGGCTACAGCGCCTTGCAGAGCGGGCTGGCCTTCCTCGTCCCGTCGCTGGCCATCGCCGCCGGCACCCAGGGCGGCGAACGCCTGGCCACCCGGATCGGCACCCGGGCCACGCTGCTGATCGGCTTCGCCGTCGGCGTCGCCGGGACCGCCGTCCTGGCCCTCGGCTTCGACGCCGACGCCGGGTACGGCCTGCTGATCCCCGGTCTCGTCGTCTCCGGCCTGGGTCAGGGCGTCGTCTGGACCGCCATGTGGATCGCCGCCGCCACCGGCACCCCCGCCCACGAACAGGGCGTCGCCAACGGCATCGCCTCCACCGCCCTCAACATCGGCAACGCCATCGGCCTGGCCGTCTTCACCGTCATCGCTGACCTCGGCACCGCGGGCCGGACCGGCCAGGCCCTGCGCGCCGCCACGGCGGACGGCGAGTTCCTGGTCGTCCTGCTCACCGCGGCGGTGATGATCGCCGGCCTCCTGGTCACCCTCACCCTGCCCCGCCGCACGCCTGACCCGACCCCCTGACGGTCCGCCCCCTTACCCCCTGACACGGGCCTCGGCCGCCGCGAGCACCCCTTCGGTGCATGCGGCGGCCGAGGCGTCCGCGCCCGCGGGGCCGCCGTTCAGTGCTGGTGCGCCTCTTCCAGGGACGCCCCCGCCAGCCGCGCCCTGACCGCTCCGGTGAAGGCGGGGCACTCGAAGACGTTCTCGTGCGGGCAGGCCATGCCGTGCGCGATGGCGGTGCGCGCCACCTGGGCGCGGGCGATGCGCTCGTCCAGCTCGGCGAGTTTGCGCCCGTACAGCTCCCGCCACCCGTCGCCCGGCTGGGACCGGGCCGCGATGAACGTCCTGATCTCGCGCAACGTGAGGCCGACCTCGCGCAGCAGCAGGATCACCGCGACCAGCTCGGCCGCCGACGGCGGATACCGCCGCTGCCCCGAGACGCGCTCGGGCTCCGGGATCAGCCCGAGCTCCTCCCAGTAGCGCAGCGCGGAGGTGGCGACCCCGGTGCGTTCGGCCAGCTCGCCGATCGTCAACTGCTCACTCATGGGACCGCAAGCATACGTGAGCCCGCCGTCCTGGATCAGGCCCCGGCAGGCGGTGCGGCGGCGATCGGCGGCGCCCCGTGTTGACAGGGGCCGACCCCTCTCCTAATCTCTTCTTCAGAGAAGATAAATCTTCAAAGAAGCAAATGCTTCCGCGAAGTCACCTGAGGAAGGGCAACGACCATGAGCAACACCCTCACCGCCGCCGACGCCGCCGCCATCACCTCCGTGCTCGACCGTCTCGCCGACGCCTGGAACCGGGCCGACGGCGGCGCGTACGGCGACCTGTTCACCGAGGACGCCACCTACATCACCTACGTCGGCACCCTCTACACCGGCGCCCGCGAGATCGGCGACGCCCACCAGGCGCTGTTCGACAGCTTCGTCAAGGGCACCAGGCTGGCCAGTGAGACCGTCGGCATCCGTCTCGCCGGCCCCGACACCGCCCTCGTCATCACCCGCGGCGACACCTACAAGGGCAAGCCCGGCAAGCTGCACAAGATCCAGACCTACACGATGGTCCGGCAGGCGGACGGCGACTGGAAGATCGCCGCCTTCCAGAACACCAAGCACCAGGCCCTCATGGAGGCCATCTCCTTCAGGTTCCAGCCCGCCAGCAAGCCCGCCGCCCACGTCTGAAGCCATCGCGCCACCCTCGCCACGGAAGATCGCCCGCTCATGACCTCCCTCGCCGTCGTCGCCGCCACGGGCCGCACCGGACGCCTCGTCGTCGAACGCGCCCTCGCGGCCGGACACGCCGTCACCGCCGTCGCCCGCCGCCCCGGCGGCCTCGACCTCGACCATCCGCGGCTCGTCCGCCGCGCCGCCGACGTGACCGACCCCATCAGCCTTCGTGACGCGCTGACCGGCCACGACACCGTGATCTCCGCCCTCGGCCCGTCCGGCCGCGGCCCCACCACGGTCTACTCGCAGGGGACCGCGGCGATCGTCGCGGCGCTGCCGCCGTCCGCCCGGCTCGTCGTGATCTCCTCGGCCGGGCTGGCCGTCCCGCCCGGCGCGGGGCCCGTCACCCGCCTGCTCGGCCGCGTCCTGCACCACGTCATGCGCCATCCGTACGCCGACATGGCGCGCATGGAACAGGCGCTCGCCGGGACGCGGCTGAACTGGACGGCCGTCCGCCCCACCGGCCTGACCGACCGGCCCGGCACCGGCCGCCCCCGCGTCTCGATCGGCGCGACCGAACGCCTGGGCGCCCGTACGTCCCGCGCCGACCTGGCCGCCTTCATCGTCGGACACCTCGACGACCCGCGGACCTACCGCCTGCCCGTCGCCGTCTCCTCCTGACCGCGATCTCGTCCTCACCGCCCCGGCGGAGGGGCGAAGGCGCCGGCCGTGGCGGCGAGCACGGCCGTCCGCGCCGCCTGCTCCGGCAGGTCCGGGTCGGGGGACGTGCGGAGCAGCACCAGGTGGTGGTAGAGCGGCGCGGTGGCGGCAACGAGCAGCCGCCGCGCGTCGGTGCCGGCCGGCAGCTCGCCCCGCGCGACCGCCCGCCTGACGATGACCTCGCAGCGGGTGTACCGGTCCTGCCAGAGCCGCCGCACGCCGCGAGCGGCCTCCTCCGAGCGGAACGAGGCGGCGATCAGGGCCGCGGCGATCGACGGCTGCGCGGTCATGGCCGCCTGGTTCTCGTGGTTGAGCGCCGTCAGGTCACCCAGCAGGGAGCCGGTGTCCCGGGGCTGCCAGTCGTCGTCGCCGGTCGCCTCCAGGACGTCGGCGAGCAGGCCGCCGACGTCCCGCCAGCGCCGGTAGACCGTCGCGCGGTGCACGCCCGCGCGGGCCGCGACGGCGTCGAGGGTCAGCCCGTCGAAGCCGCGTTCCACGAGCTCGGCGCGGACCGCGTCGAGAACCTGCGCGCGGATGCGACCGGTACGGCCCCCCGGACGGCGGCGCGGCCCGGACGACGGGCTCTCGGACGTCGTCGTTCCCTTACCCGTTTGCGAGGCGGACGTCGACATGCCACCATCTTAATGTACAGGTTGTCGCATTAGCAGTGGCGGAAGGTAGAGATCCATGAACGCCCGCGTCCCCGCCGACCCCACCGTCCTGCACCCGATGCCCGCCCAGCCACGGGTGGTGCTGCTGCGGCCGCTGGTCAAGTCTCCGCTGATCGAGGTGGGGGAGTTCTCCTACTACGACGACCCCGACGACCCGACCGCGTTCGAGACCCGCAACGTGCTCTACCACTACGGCCCGGAGAAGCTGGTCATCGGCCGGTTCTGCGCCCTGGGCACCGGCGTGCGGTTCATCATGAACGGCGCCAACCACCGCATGGACGGCCCCTCGACCTTCCCCTTCCCCACCATGGGCGGCTCGTGGTCCGACCACTTCGACCTGCTCACCGGCCTGCCCAACCGCGGTGACACCGTCGTCGGCAACGACGTCTGGTTCGGCCACGGCGCGACGGTGCTGCCCGGCGTGCGCATCGGGCACGGCGCGATCATCGGCGCCGGGTCCGTGGTCACCTCCGACGTGCCCGACTACGGGATCGTCGGCGGCAACCCGGCCCGCCTCATCCGCACCCGCTACCCGGCCGACGACGTCGCCCGCCTGCTCGCGGTGGCCTGGTGGGACTGGCCCGCCGAGCACATCACCGAGCACGTGCGCACGATCATGTCGGGCAGCGTGGCCGACCTGGAGGCCGCCGCGCCGGGCGCGCGTCGCGCCTGACCCGTCGTCCAGCACCCGTCCCGCCGCGCAGAACCCGAAATGAGTGATTCGCCCATGTCTCGCCGTCGCGCCCACATCGCCATGGTCGGCATCCCCGCCGTCAGCCACGTCCTGCCCAGCCTGGAGATCGTCCGCGAGCTGGTGGCCCGCGGCCACCGGGTGACGTACGCCAACGACCCGGCGGTCGCCGACCTGGTCACGGGCACCGGCGCCGAGCTGGTCCCGTGCACCTCGACGCTGCCGGTCGCCGACAACGACTGGCCCGACGACCCCATCGCGGCGATGAGCCTCTTCCTGGACGACGCCGTCCAGGCGCTCCCGCAGCTGCGCGCCGCCTACGACGACGACCCCGCCGACCTCTACCTGTACGACATCGGCGCCTACGCCGCGCGGGCCCTGGCCGAGGCGCAGGGCCGGCCCCTGCTCCAGCTGTCGCCGACGTTCGTGGCCTGGAAGGGCTACCAGGAGGAGGTGGCGGCGCAGCTGTGGCGGCTGCCGGGGGCCGACGCCTACCGGGCCAGGTTCGCCGGCTGGCTCGCCGGGGCCGGCGCCACCACCACCGACGTCGACGCCTTCTCCGGCCATCCGCCTCGCGCGCTGGCCCTGATCCCGCGGGCCATGCAGCCGCACGCCGACCAGGTCGACTCCGCCACCGTGACCTTCGTCGGCCCCTGCCACGACCTGCGCGGGCAGGGCGGCTGGACCCGTCCGGGCGACGCCGCGAACGTGCTGCTGATCTCCCTGGGGTCGGCCTACACCCGTCAGCCGGAGTTCTACCGCCGGTGCCTGGCGGCCTTCGGCGACCTGCCCGGCTGGCACGTCGTGCTGCAGATCGGCAAGTACACCGACGTGGGGGAGCTGGGCGAGATCCCGTCCAACGTCGAGGTGCACCCGTGGGTGCCGCAGCGGGCGATCCTCGACCAGGCCGACGCGTTCGTCACCCACGCGGGCATGGGCGGCTGCTGCGAAGGGCTGCTGGCGGGCGTGCCGATGATCGCCGTCCCGCAGGGCGCCGAGCAGTTTGCCAACGCCGACCGGCTCGTGGAGCTGGGCGTGGCCCGCCGCATCGACACCGCCGACGCCACGGCCGAGGTCCTGCGCGCCGCGCTGGCCGAGCTGACCGGCGACCCCGAGGTGGCCCGCCGCCTGACGCGCCTGCAGGCCGAGGCGCGGGCCGAGGGCGGCACCACCCGCGCCGCCGACCTCGTCGAGCAGATGCTCGGCTGAGCCGTCGGGCCGGGCGGCGATGGTGACCGGGTGAAGATCACGTGGTAGGTACTCTCGGCATGGAGTTCTTCTGCTACCACCGTGACCGTCCCGGATCGGGCCCCCTGCGCGGGGAGTTGAGGGAGGCGCACTGGTCCTACATGGACCGGTACGAAGCGGAGCTGATCGCCCGCGGCCCGACCTTCGACCGCGACACCGACGCGGCCACCGGCAGCGTGCACATCGTCGATCTGCCCGACCCCGCCGCCGCGCGGGCGTTCGCCTTCGACGAGCCCAACTACCAGGCCGGGGTCTACCGCGACGTGCTGCTCCGCCGCTGGCGCAACGTGCTGGGGCGCACCATGTGGGAGTTCCCCGGCGGCCGGCAGGGCGGCAACCGGTACCTGGTGCTGGGCCTCGGCTCCGGGCAGCCCGCCGACCTCGTCCCGCCGGCCGACGGCGACGAGCTGATCGCGTACGGGCCGCTGCTGTCCGACGACGGCGCCACCTGGGTCGGCACCGCGCTGCTGGTCCGCGCGCCGGACGCGGACGCGGCCCGCGCGATCCTCACCGCCGACCGCTACGCCGGGATCGAGGTGCACGACTGGGGGTTCGGCGGCCGTCGATGACGACCGGCGGCCGGCAGTCGGGCGGGCGGCCGTCCGGCCTGCCGGCCTCCCCGCGCTGCCGCTGGTGTCGCCTCGGGGCGCCGGCGGTGGTGGTGCGGGGAACTCAGCGGGCGATCACCTGCACCTCGGGGAACCGTGAGGACGGCTTGCCGAGCAGGGTGCCTTCGCGTCGAAGATGCAGATCGAAGAAGGCCCTGGTGTAGGCGCGGGTGACGGCCACGGAACGCGCCGCAGAAAGCGTCCCGTTCACCGCTCGCAACTGCTCCTTCGACAGGCCCATCACCGCGGCCGCCTGTTCGTACACCACCGGCAGGTCGGTATAGGAATTGTGCTTGGCGCCGTTGGTCCGCACGTGCAGCCGCCAGCCCTTCAGCCGGGACCAGAAGGCCTTCTGCCCGCGGATGGGCTTGTCGAAGATCTCGGCCTCCATGAGCATGTACGGCTTGGCCAGCCCCTTGGCGGCCACCTTGCCGAGGGCGGGTCCGTCCAGGTTCAGCACCGCCTTGATCCGCCGGTCCGCCAGCATCGTCGCGGCGGCCGTCGCTCCTCCGGCGGAATGGCCGAACATCCCGACCCTGCCCAGGTCGAACGCGCCACGCAGCCCCTCCGGCAGCGTCCGGCGTTCAGCGTCGGGGTTCTGTCCCTTGTTCAGCTCCTTGAGCCGGTCCAGCACGAAGCGCGCGTCAGCCACCCGCACCTTGATCTCTTCTGCCTTCTCCGCCAGCCGGCTCACCGGGACCGGCTTCAGCACGCGGCCGGTCACCGTGCCGTCGGGGAACTCCACCTCGCCGGCGTCGCCCGGATGGTCGATGGTGACCACCATGTAGCCCCAGCTGGCCAGTTCCTCGACCGTGGTGGTGTTCATGGAACGGTCGGCGCCGTTGCCGGGCGAGAACAGGACGACGGGCAGCCCCCGGCCGGCCACGCGGGCCCCTTCGCGGCCATGGGTCAGGGGCAGGCCGACAGCCGCGGGCGACAGGCCGTTGCTGCGGTAGAAGGCCTCGGCGGCGCGAGGCGGCAGCCAGGGCGCGGCGGGGTGGCCGTCCGGGCGGCGCGTGGGGTACCACAGGCTGACCATCAGCTCACGCCGGTCATGGGCCTTGATCCACGGGTCGGCCCTGGAACCGTCACGCAGGTGCAGTGTGACAGTGCCGATCTCGCGTGGGCCCGTCGGCTGCGGCAGGGTCACGGTGACGGGCTTCGACCTGGCCTGTACGGCGGGTCCGGTGAGCAGGAGGCCGACCGTCACCGCGGCGGCCAGACCCCGTCGGAGAAGTGCGTGATTCATGACCGCCACGCTAGGGAGACGCAGCGCGCAAAAACTCCGTACCGGAGATGATTTCGGCACTCATGCGCATGAACGAAGCCGCCGTCCACCTGGAGGGGAGGGCACGGCCGGCTGGGCCTGGACACCGAGTGCACTTCCTGCTAGCGACGGCGAATTCGTCGAGCAGGTGGTGGGGCGGCACCCGTCTTCGGCGGCCGTCGATGACGACCGGCGGCCGTGCGACGGTCAGACGGCCTCGGAAGGCTCGGCGGGCTCATCCGGCTCGCCGGGCCCCGCGCCCCGGAGCGCCTCCACCGCGGTGACGGCCTGGGAGACGCGGTCGTGGATCGTCACGAGCTCGACGGTGCCGGTGATCTCCAGCAGCCGGGACACCGTGGGCTGGAGACCGGCCAGGTGCACGTCGACGCCGTGCGCGCGGGCCAGCGTGGCGGCGGCGAGCAGGACGGACAGGCCGGAGCTGTCGAGGAACGTCAGCCGGTGCGCGTCGATGATCAGGTGCTCGTCCAGGCTGCGGCGCACCTGGTCGAGGTAGGTCTCCAGGTGACCGGAGGCGGTGGCGTCGACCTCGCCGGCCACCGTGATCACGGTGATCCCGGGCAGGTAGCTGCTGGCGAGGTGCATCACAACCGCTCCACATCATCCGGCAGCCGATCGAGCAGGGCGTCCGCGGCCGCGCCGACGGCCTCCTCCACGCAGGCGTGGATGTGCAGCGTGTCCCACACCCCGGTGATCTGCAGGATGCGGGCCGGGATGTCCCGCACGGCGGCCAGGCGCAGGCTCCCGCCCGTGTCGTGGACGTCGTCGTGCGCCCGCAGCAGCACGTGCAGGCCGCTGCTGTCCATGAAGGTCAGCTCGCCCAGGTCGAGGATCAGGGACCGGCCGGGGCGGTGGGCGTCGCGGATGGCGGACTCCAGGCGATCGGCGTTGGTGGCGTCGAGCTCACCGGAAACCGTGACCAGCGCGCCGGCCGGAACCGGCCGGCAGCTCATGCTGAGCACGGACATGGCGGCCCGATGGCGGCGCTCGGCGCGACGGCGAGGTACGTCTGGGATACGGACATCTTTTGTTCCCCAAGTGGGCCTGGCCGGTAGGGGCGGCGTCGGGGCCACCCCACGCCCCAAGGTTAGGGGCGAAGAGGGTTGCAGGAAAGAGCTTTCGTCATAGGATCTTCAGGTAAGCATTTTCGTCCGCCCCGCGGATCCGGGACGTCCAGGTAGAAAGCGTCAGAGGCTGTGCCCGACCCTGAAGACCATCCGGCGACGTGGACGTTCCTGACCCATCACGCCCGCGTGCTGGTGGAGATCGCCCGCGACCCCGACGCGCGGCTGCGCGACATCGCCGCCCGCATCGGCGTCACCGAACGCACCGTGCAGAACATCGTCTCCGACCTCTACCAGGCCGGCTACCTGACCCGCGAGCGGATCGGCCGCCGCAACCGCTACAGTCTCGACCTCGACCGGCAGTTCCGCTACCCGACCGAGGCGGGGCTGCCCGTCCGCCTGCTGATCGACATGTTCACCGCCCACGACCTGCCCGCCGAGGACGGCTGACCCGCCGCCGCCGGGCCGGGCGCACCCGTCCAGGGCCGCTAAGCTGCGCGTATGGCGCGGATTCTCCTCCTGCACTCGATGTACGGCCTGCGGCCCGCTGTCCACCAGGCCGCCGACAGGCTCCGGGGGGCGGGGCACGAGGTGCACGTCCCCGACCTCTATGACGGCCGCGTCGTCGACACGCCCGAGGAGGGCATCGCGATCAAGGAGGAGATCGGCAGCGAGGAGCTGCTGAAGCGGGCCATCACGGCGGCGGCCCCGCTGTCCGGCGACGGCCTGGTCTACGCCGGCTTCTCCCTCGGCGCGGCCATCGCCCAGAACCTCGCGCTGGGCGACGAGCGTTCCCAGGGGCTGCTGCTCATGCACGGCACCTCCGACATGGCCGAGGGCGCCGTCGCCGACGACCTGCCGGTGCAGCTGCACGTCGCCGACCCCGACTTCTACGAGCCGGTCGACTGGCTCAACGCCTGGTACCTCCGGATGCGCCGGGCGCGGGCCGACGTCGAGGTCTTCCGCTACCCGGGGGTCGGCCACCTGTTCACCGACCCCGGCCTGCCCGACTACGACGCCCCGGCCGCCGAACGCGCCTGGGCGGTCGCCCTCGACTTCGTCGCCGGGCTCTGACCTCCGCCCCGGCCCGGGTACATCCCCGGCCGCTCCGGGTAGGGGCCGGGGATGAGGTTCGGGAACTGGGAAGTGCGACCGCTGGGCGGCTGGCCGGGCTGCCTGGCGATGATCCTCATCTCGCTGCTGCTGTCGGCCGTGCTCACGGTCGTCGTCAACTGGCTGCTGCGCTGACCGGCCCCCGTATGGACGTCAGGCCAGCGGGGTGACGTCGAGGCGTCCGCCGTCGCACACCTGGCCGGCGTCGAAGGGCACGTTCAGGTACGAGTGCTCGTCCGGCGGGATGACCAGCAGGCGGGCCGGGCTCGGGCAGGCGGTCTCGGCGCCGGTCTCGACGACCGTCCAGTGCAGGGTGGTGCGGGCGCTGCCGCCCGGCTTGACCGTCACCCGGTGCTTGGGGCCGGCGGTGCGGCGGACGCGGGTGCGCAGGGTGTCGCCCTGCTTGTCGATCATGATCAGGCCGGGGTGCCCGTACAGGGTGCAGGCGGTCCGTGAGCTGTTGGTGAACACCAGCGGCGCGTTCCTGTTGCCCGCGCCGGCGTCGATCGTGCCCAGGCGCACCTGGAGCTGGGCGGCCGAGCAGCGGCGGACGGGGGCGGACTCGCCGGCCAGCGCCGGCGCGGCCCCGCCCGCCAGCAGCAGCCCGGCCACGAGCGTGGCGGTGGTGAGGCGTCTCATGTGGTTTTTGACGCAGGGAACGCGGTGAAAGTTATGGCCGGACGTCAACTCGTCCGGGAAGCAGCGCCGACACGACGGCGGAGGCGAGGAAGGCGGCGCCGAACCACAGCCCGTGCCGGAGCGTCCGGAAAACCAGAACGGAGGGGGTCCGGTGGGACCCCCTCCGCTCCGGCCCTCAGTCACCCCCCGGGTACGTGGGGCACCGGGCGGACCGTCATCCGATCCGCTGCCACAGAGCCGGTACGACGTCGGGCGTCCAGTCCGGCTGCGAGGTGTGGGCGATCACGCAGCGGTAGCGGACACCCTGGTAGGTGACCTCGTCGCCGGCGTTGTAGGCGTGCCATTCCTGCCAGGTGTCACCGGTGCCGCCACCGTTCACCGTCAGCGAGAACGACGTGCCGTGGCTGGCGGAGCCGTTCGCGTTGAGGGTGATCGTGTACGTCTGCGCCGGCGTGCTGGACGACGTGGTCACCGTCACCGTGGACGACTCGCCCGAGTTGATGGAGGACGGGCTGAAGGTCACGGTCGCGCCCGGCGGCACGCCGTCGGCCGCCAGCGTGAGCGGGATCGGCCGGCCGGTGGTGACCTGCGTGCTCAGCGTGGTGGTCGCCGTCGCGCCCGCCGTGACGGTGGCCGAGGACGGGTCGGCGGCGACGGTGAAGTCGCCCGCCGGCGTGCCGCCGGTGACCGTGAGCGCGTAGCTCGCCGTCTGCGTCTGGGCCGTGCCGGTGGCCGTCACCGTGATCGGGTACGTGCCGTTCTTCGCCGTCGAGGCCACCGTGAAGGTCAGCCTGGACGACTGGCCCGACTGGATCGTGGCCGGGTCGAAGGCCACGGTGACGCCGCTCGGCAGCTTGGCCGCCGACAGCGTGACCTGCTGGGGCTGCCCGCCGGTCGTCGCCGTGTTCACCGTGGTGGCCACGGTGCCGCCGGCCGTCGCGGTGCCCGCCTCCGGGTCGAGCCGGACGGAGAACGCGTCCGGGTCACCGGGCCGGGAGACGGTCAGGGTGTAGTTCTGCGTCTGCGTCTGGGCCGTGCCCTGGGCGATCACCTGGACGGTGTACGTCCCGGCCGGCACGGAGGACGCCGTCGCGAGCGTCAGCGCCGACGACTGGCCCGACTGGATGGTGGCCGGGTTGAACTGGGCGGTCACGCCCGCCGGGAGCGTGCCCGTCCTGAGCTGGATCTGCTGGGCGTTGCCGCTCGTGGTCGTGGTGGTCAGCGTCGAGGCGGTGCTGCCGCCCGCGTCCACGGACCCCGACGTGGGGCTCAGCGTCAGCGAGAACTGGTCGGGGATCGGCCGGTTGACGGTCAGGGTGTAGTTCTGCGTCTGCGTCTGGGCCGTGCCCTGCGCGGTCACCTGGACGGTGTACGTCCCGGGGGCCGCGTTCGCCGCCACGTTCAGGGTCAGCGTGGACGACTGGCCCGACTGGATGGTGGCCGGGTTGAACTGGGCGGTCACGCCCGCCGGGAGGGTGCCGGTCCTGAGCTGGATCTGCTGGGCGTTGCCGCCGGTCGTCACCGTGCTCAGGGTCGTGGTGGCCGAGCCGCCCGGGTCGGCCGCGCCCGAACCTGGGCTGACCTGCAGCGAGAAGGTGTCCGGGTTGGCCACGCAGGTCGGGTCGCTGGTGCCCCGGACGCTCACGGCGTCCCAGGCCGACTTGACCGCGTTGAACTCCACGCAGCTGTTCGGGAACAGCGCCTTGGCGGCGTTGAGCGAGGCCACCCGCGCCTTGGCGTGGGTCCACGGCTGCGTCTTGGCCTGCAGCGTGCCCATGAAGATCTTGCCGGCCTTCTGGATGCCGATGCCGGTCACCGAGGACGGTCCGCCGGAGCAGATCGGGCTGGAGGGCTTGCCGCCGCCGGGGTTGTTGCCCTCGGCCAGCAGGTAGAACCAGTGGTTCTGGGGCCCGGCCGCCGCGTGCACCTCGGTGGTGGGGATCGCGGTGCTGTAGCAGTTGGGGTCGCCGACCTGGGACGGGTTGTACATGTACCGGATCGGGCCGTTCCCGACGAGGTTGACCTCTTCGCCCACCTGGTAGTCCGGCGGGTCGTTCGGGTTGTTGGCGTAGGCCTCGGTCAGCGCGCCGAAGATGTCGCCCGTGGACTCGTTCAGGCCGCCGACCTCGTTGTTGCCGTTGTCGCCGCCGGGGGTGTTGGTGAAGACGGAGTGGCCGAACTCGTGGCCGACGACGTCCATCGGGGTGGCCTGCTGGTTGCCGGCCTGGTTGTGGCCGAAGGTGGTGTACGAGCCGTTCCAGAACGCGTTGACGTCGTTCAGCCCGACCCGGATGGGGAACGAGCGGCCCGTCCCGCTGTGGCCGTTGCGGCCCAGCCAGTCGCGCAGCATGTTCCATTCCATCTGGGCGGCGTACAGCGCGTCCACGCAGGCCGTCTCCAGGTCGGTGCCCGAGCCGTTGCCCCACGAGTCGCTGCTCTTGGTGTAGGCCGACCCGTTCTGGCCGCCGCACTGGAGGCCCGGCCTGGTGGTGTCCACCATCCGGTACGAGCCGGCGGAGCCGCTGGTGTCGATCGTCACCGTGCCGTCGTAGAAGCCGCGGCCGGTGCCCTCGTGCACCTTGTCGAACTTGTCGATCAGCGAGCCGGAGCGCGCGTCCACGAACACGTCGAGGATGCTGGGCCTGCCGGTGGCCGTCCGCCCGGTGACCTGGACCCGCCAGGCCAGCTTGGGGGTGGCGCTGGTGGCGTGCACGACCAGCTTCGCCGTGGTCACCTCGTCCACCTGCGGCAGGAGGGCTCTGGCGGTGGCCGCCGCCTGCCTGGCCGGGACGGAGGGCTCGGTGCCGACCTTGATCTTCGCGGTCTGGCCGGTGACCACCTGCTGGATCACCTGGCCGGCCCGGTCGGTGCCCACGACGACCTCGCCGCCGTAGACGGGCAGGCCCTTGTACGTGCGTTCGTAGGTCAGATATTGCAGGCCGTAGGTTCCGGCGACGTTGGACGAGAGAGTGAAGGCGTCGCCGGAGCCCTTGTGCAGGCGTTCGGCTCCGGCGGCGAGTGCCGCGTCGGCGTTCACTTTCGCGCGGTCGCGCGATTTGGCGTCCGCCGGCGCGAACGCCGGGGGGTCGGTCCTGGCGACGGTGGTCGCCGCGGTGGATAAGTGCGCCTTCGAGGTGGCGCCGGCGGCGCCTGTCATCGAGGCGGTAAGGGCCGCCGCCGCCAAAACGGCGATCGTGCCCGACTTGAACGTGCTGTTCACTCTGGGTGACTCCTCTCACATGTCCCCGGGGGTGTGGGGATCGAAGGAGCCCTTTGGCTGGGGCTTGATTAAAGTTGTCACCCAGGGTGGTCAGGCGAACAGCTCACAAATTTCCATAACGCCACGGTATGCCGGGGGAACCGGCAGATCCGGCTCCGCAAATCCTTGATCTTCAGCAAATGGACGCTGATATCCTCCGAAAAAGGGCGGGCTCGAAGGGCGGGGAGAGCGCACGTGCGGCACGCACCGGAGCAGGCAGACCGGATCCACGCCTGGGCGCGCGTCGCGCTCGACGCGCCCGGCCTGGAGACCGAGCCGCCGCGCCCGGGGCCCGAGCCGACACGGTCGCGCCCGAGGTTGCAGACGACACGGTCGCGCCCGGGGTCCGAGCCGGCCCTGTGGCCGGGGGACGCGGCCCGATGAGCGACTCGACGAGCGACTCGGGCATCGGCGACCCGGGCACCGGCCCGACGAGCGGTCCCGCGAGCGGCACCGACCGGGCGGACCTCGTCCTCGGACGGCGTCTCGGGCAGGACGGCCGGGGCATGGTCCACGAGGTGCCCGGCCGCCGGATCAACGGCCAGTTCGAGGTCGTCTACAAGGAGTACGACCCCGACGTTCTGCCCGGCCTCGACGTGGGCGTCCTCACCGAGATGGCCGGGCTGATCGGCCGGCTACCCGGATGGGACGCGGCCTGGTTGTGTGACAAGGCGGCCTGGCCCGCCGAGATCGTCGTGTCCGGCGGCGCGGTCCGTGGCTTCCTCATGCGGTCGGTGCCCCACCGGTTCTCCTTCGACCTGCGAACGCCGTCGGGAACCGAACGCCGCCCGGCCACGATGGAGCTCCTGCTCGACGACGACCCCCACGCCCCTGCCCACGTCGGCGCTCACGACCCCGCTCACGACCCCGCCCATGACGGCGTCCGTGGCGGCGGCATCGGCCGGCGGGTCGGCGATCGTGACCGTCTGCTGCTGCTGGCCGACCTGGCCGACACGCTCGCCCGCCTGCACACGATGGACATCGTCGTCGGCGGCCTGTCGCCCGAGCACCTGCTGTTCGCCACGGAGGGCTCCCCGGAGTGCTTCCTCATCGGCTGCGACGCGATGCGGCTCGCCGGGACGGCGGCGTTACCCCAGGTGGAGACGTCCGGGTGGGAGATCCCCGCCGACGAGCCCGAGGGCACGCCGCAGGGTGACGCCTACAGGTTCGCGCTGCTGGCCGTACGGCTCCTGGCCCGCGACCGGACCTCAACGAACCCAGGCAGGCTGGCCGCGGTCGCCCCCGCGGCGGCCGACCTCGCCGCGGCGGCGCTCCACGGGCCCGCGGACGAGCGGCCGCGTCCCGAGCAGTGGGCGCAGGAGCTGCGGCAGGCCGCCTCGTCGGCCACGACCGCGCCCACCCACGCACCGCCCCCACCACCCCCGCTCCTGCCACCACCGCCGCCGTCACCTCCGCTGGCGCCATCGCCATCACCCCCGCCGCCGTCACCTTCGCTGCTGCCACCGGCACCGCCGCAGGGACCACCGCTCCTGCAACCGCCCTCACCCTCACTCCTGTCACCACCGCCGACGCAGGGGCCACCGCCGCTGCCGCCGCGGGGGCCTTCGAGGCCGCCTTTTCCCGGGGCCGGGGGGCCGCGCCCGTCCGGCGGCGGGCTCAGTACGGGGATGAAGGTCGGTCTGGGGGCCGGTGTGGGAGTGGTCGGTGTGGCGCTCGCCGTGGCGGCCGCGGTGTTCGTGGTCTCGGTGGTGAAGGATCTCGGCCCGGAACGCGGGGACAGCAGGCTGACCGCGGCGTCCTCCGGCTCGCCGGACGCGGTCGTCCCCACACCGGCGCCGTCCTCGGCCACCCCGTGGCCCAGCGGACAGCCCACCGAGACGCCCACTGAGACGCCCACCGAGACGCCCACTGAGACGCCCACGCTCGAACCGCCCACCGAGGAGCCCTTTGACCCGGGTGACCTCGACCGCCAGGACACCGACCCGATCCCGCTCACGCCGAGCGCCCTGCTGCCCAGCTCCTTCACCACGGCCAAGGGCGTGCGCTACACCCTCCGGTCGAGCGGCGTGGACAAGTGCCCGGACGCCTACCACGCGGCCAACGTCCGCTCGGTCCTGCGCAAGGCGCGCTGCTCCAAGATGGTCAAGGGCTCGTACGTGAACCCCGGGGCCCCCGGGAACAAGCGCATCATGGTCTCGGTGTGGGTCGTGCCGCTGAAGAACGACGGCCGGGCCGACACCGCGTACGCGCGGCTCGACGACGCCTACGCCGACGCCTGGGGGATCGTCTGCCCCCGGAAGGGCCCCGGCTCCGGGCTGTGCCACTCGACGAGCTGGAGCAGGGCCCAGACCTGGGGATGGGTCGGGTACACCCACCGCTACCTGCTGCACACCATGGCGCTCTACACCAACCGCGCCAACTCCACCAGCACCCGGCCGTGGCTCAAGGACGCCTCCAAGGCCGCGTACAAGGCGATCGGCCCCAAGGTCTACCAGGACACGAACTGAATCCGCCGCCGGACGTCAGTCGCGGCGGTTCAGCGCCGAGTGGCGGCGCCCGTAGGCGAAGTAGATCACCAGCCCGATCAGGAACCACACGACGAACCTGAGCCAGGTCAGCGGCTCCAGGAACGTGATCAGCCAGAGGGAGAAGAGCACCCCGATCGCCGGCACCACCGGCATGCCCGGCATGCGGAAGCCGCGCGGCAGGTCGGGACGCCGGTAGCGGAGCACGATCACCGCCGCGCAGACAACCACGAAGGCCAGCAGGATGCCGATGTTGGTCAGCTCCGCCGCCTCCCTGATCGGCAGGAACCCGGCGATGAGCGCGGAGCCGGCGCCGACGATCCAGGTCACCCTGGACGGCACGTGCCGTACGGGGTGAAGCTTGGCGAACCAGGAGGGCAGCAGCCCGTCCCGGCTCATCGCGAACCACACGCGGGTGACGCCCAGCATGAACGTGAACATGACGGTCAGGATGCCGACGATGGCGCCGACCGCGATGACGCTGGCCAGCCCGGACAGCCCGACCGAGGCGAACGCCGAGGAGAAGCCGCTCTCGGGGTCGATGTCCTGGTAGTTCTGCATGCCGGTGAGCACGAGGCAGGCCAGCACGTACAGGACCATCGAGATGGCCAGGGAGTAGAGGATGGCCTTGGGCATGTGCCGCTGGGCGTCCTTCGACTCCTCGGCCGCCGTGCTCATGGCGTCGTAGCCGAAGACCGCGAAGAACACGGTGGCCGCGCCGGTCACCGCCCCGCCGAACCCGTAGGGGAAGAAGGGCGTGTAGTTGTCGGTCTTGATGTAGAAGAAGCCGACCACGATCACCAGCAGCACCACCGCGACCTTGATCGCGACGACGAACGTCTCGAACCGGGCGGCCGACCGCATGCCGAGGTTGAGCAGGAACGCGATGAACAGGCACAGGATCGCCGCGAACAGGTCCACGACGTGTCCTGGCCCGGTGCCCGGCGCGCCGAGCATCCAGGCGGGCAGGTCGATGCCGAACTGGCCGAGGAGGAAGCCGAAGTAGCCCGAGATGCCGATCGCCACGACCGCGACGATGGCGGTGTACTCCAGCAGCAGGTCCCAGCCGATGAACCAGCCGACGATCTCGCCGAGCACCGCGTAGCCGTACGTGTACGCCGATCCGGCCTTCGGGATCATGCCGGTGAACTCCGCGTAGGAGAACGCGGCGGCGGCGCTGGCGATGCCGGCGATCAGGAAGGAGATCACCACGGCGGGCCCGGCGGTCTGGTTGGCGACGGCGCCGGCCAGCGCGAAGATGCCGGCGCCGATGATGCCGCCCACCCCGATCGCGGTGAGCTGCCAGAGCCCGAGCACGCGGTTGAGCTCGCCCTCGTGCTCGGTGGCGATCTGTTCTACCGGTTTGCGGCGGAATATCCCGGACCCGCCGCCGAAGCCTCGCGCAGACGTCATGGCGGGGTCCTGCCCTGACAGGAAGCCCGCCATGCGCATGACGGCGGAAGTCGGACGAACCGGCTCGAAGGAGCCGGTCCGTCCGCTTGCTAGCCGGCGCGTCCCACGGTGACCTGGGCGCGGGTCTCGGTGGCGTTGCCCGCGCGGTCCACCGCCCGGTACGTGATCGTGTAGACCCGGTCCTGGCCGCCGTCCCGCTCGGCGCGCAGGGCGAAGGACGTGTCGGCGGTGCCGGTGGCGGCCTCGCGCACGTCGTCCCGGGCGTTGCCCTGGGAGCTGGTGATCGAGACCAGGGTGACGGTGACGGGCCCGGCGTCGGACGCCTTCAGCGCCACCTCCACCGGCACCAGCCTGCGGTTCGGCGGCCACAGCCGGGCGGGGTCCGGCGTGACGGTCAGGGTGGGGGCCGTCGCGTCGATCCGGACGGTGACCGACTTCGGCTCCTCGACGTTGCCGGCCTGGTCGGCGCTGCGGAAGGCAAGCGCGCTCTCCCCCTCGCGGTCCACCCGGACGGGGTCCGTGTAGCGCTGCCAGGAGCCGTCGCCGAGCCGGTACTCGGTGCGCGCCACGCCGGAGCCCGCGTCGGCGGCGGTCAGGACCACGTCCACGGGCCCGTCCGACCAGCCGGCGGGCACCCCGGACGCGGTGGTCACCGGAGGCTCGCCGTCCTCGTTCGCGGGGGCGGAGTGGATCTTGAAGCCGTCCACGATGAAGTACGAGCCGTCCTTCTTGACGCCCTTGAGCGTGTGCGGGCCGGGCGCCAGCCCGGTCCTGGTGTAGACGACCTTCTGGTACTCGCGGGTCGGGTTGCTGTTGTCGATGGTGGCGTCGAGCTTGCCGTCCAGGTAGAGGTCGACCTTACCCTCGTCGGAGTTGACCTGGGCGATGTACTCCACGCCGGTGCCGTGGAAGGCCAGCTCGAAGGAGTCGCCGTCGGTCTGGGTGGCGTGCAGGTCGTCGAGGGTCGAGCCGCCGCCGCCGCGCCGGTCGTTCTTCCAGTCCCAGCCCTCGCCGGTGTAGGTGACGCCGGAGACGTTGTCGATGGTCTCCACCCCGTACGCCTTGGTCAGGCTCAGCTCGGTCAGCGCCTGCGCGCGCCAGACCTTCAGCGGCACCGGACGCCCGGCGGGCGTGCGGTTGTAGACCTTCCAGAAGCTGTCGCGGCCGGTGACCTTGGTCCCGGCGATCTCCCTGATCACGTCGCCGGTGCGCAGCCCCTGCCCGTGGGCGTGGGACCCGGCCGGGACGGCGGCCAGGAACAGGCCGTCGTAGTCGGTGAGCCCGACCGAGGACTTCACCTCGTCGCTGTGGACCTCGGTGGCCGTCGCGCCCATGAGCGGCTCGGCCAGGTTGCCGATCGTCATGCCGGTCTCGGGCTCACGCCAGGTGAGCGGCGGCGGCGTGGGCGAGCCGGGCTTGCCGAACCCGGTCATCGGGAACGGCTGGAAGCCCAGCGCGAGGGCGGGGGAGCCGGCCTTGAGCGTGTAGTCGAGCTTGGCCGGGTCGGCGTACGGGCTCTGCCCCTCGAACAGCGGGTCGGCGACCACCGAGCGGGTGTCCAGCCCGCGGGCCCGCCAGGCGGCGGTGATGTCGGCGACCGGCTTGCCGTTGTTCCAGAACAGGTTGTCGTCGTAGACGGTTCCGGACGTGGACGGGTCGCTCTGGATGAAGTCGTAGGGGTCGTCGGTGACGAAGATGTTCTTCTCGACGACGTCGCCGTTGCTCGCGTAGGAGACGTGGAAGTGGCCGCCGCCGTTGACGAAGATGTTGCCGCGCACGGTCCTGAAGAAGCCCTCACGCAGCTTCACCCCGCCGTTGAGCAGCAGGTTCCCGGTGACCTCGTAGTTGGAGGAGCCGTCGTCGAGGTCGACGTCCCAGTGGGAGGAGTGCCGGATCCGGTTGTGCCGGATCTTCGTCGTCTCCATCGCGTCGAGCTTGGCGTACGCCTTCTTCTGGGCGTCCCCGGCGGTCAGCGGCCAGAAGCGGTCGCGGCCCCAGCTGTTGATCGGCCCGTGGTCGGAGGTCTCCTTCACGCAGTCGAAGATGTCGTTGTCCTCGATGACGTGGCCGCCCCAGGTGCCGTCGTTGATGTCGACGCAGGCGCGCGGGCCGTCGTGCACGGTGTTGCCGGACACCGTCACCCGGCGGCTCATCGAGATCTGCACGCCCGAGCTCTGCTTCTCGAACCGGCCGTTGCGGGTCATGTGGTTGCCGCTGATGGTGATGTCGCGCGGGTAGTCCTCGGTCTTCGGGCCCGGCGTGGTGTCGGTGATCGTGCGCCGCATGTCGTCCCACGTGGACGGCTCGCGGACGGCCGCCGGAGAGCCGATGACCGCGACGTCGCTGGCCCCTGACTCGCGGAACTCGCCGCCGGAGACGACGTTGCCTTCGGCGTACCCGTCCATGAAGACGGCGTTGCCGCCGACCTGGTCGAACCGGGCGTCGCGGATGGCGACCCGCTGGGTGTCGCGCAGGTAGACCGCGCCGGCGCGGACGATGGCCCAGTCGCCGAGCTGCAGTTTCTCGTACGGGCGGCTGAACAGCGTGCGGTGGGTCTGGGTGAAGGTGAACCCGGTGAAGGTGAGGTCGCGCACCGGCGCGGCGGGCGAGTCGCCGACGACCCGCACGAGCTCCTCGCGCTCGGCGGTCTCGACGCGGGCCTTGGCCGGGTCGAGGCCCGCGGGCGGCTGGAGGTAGAGGCGGCCGGCGTCCTTGTCGTAGAACCACTCGCCGGGGGCGTCCAGCTCCTCCAGGACGTTCTCGACCATGCGCTTCTGCGGATGCAGGCCGTCGCCCCGGTTGTTGTCGCCGACCCACTTCAGGATCGGGACGCCGCCGTCGCCGACGCCGGTCACCCTGAAGGAGTTCCCGCCCCATTCGCCCTGGTGCAGCCCGCGGACCAGCGCGGTCGTGGGGTTCTTCCAGCGGGCCACCCGTTCGGGCGAGATCGCGTCGGCGGCGTACCCGTCGAGCACGGCCTCCTTGGGATCGACGTTGGGGTAGCGGGCCAGGACCTGCCGGGTGCCGTCGAGGAAGAGCTCGTCGAAGTCGAGGCCCGCGCCGATGTCGGCCACCAGGGTCGCGCCCTGGTACGGCGTCCAGGCGGGGGTCAGCCGGCGTCCGCCGCTGAGCACGACCTGCTCGCCGGCGGCCGCCTCGTAGACGGCCCCGGAGTCGGCGGGGGTGAAGGTGAGGGGCTCGGCGAGGTGGTAGACGCCGCCGCGGACCCGTACCCGGGGCGGCTCGGGCGCGGTGGGCAGGACCGCGCGCACCGCGCGCTGGGCACGCTCGATCGTACGGAACGGCGCCGCCTCGGTGCCGGCGGCGCCGTCGTCGCCGTCGGGGGAGACGTGGAAGACGGTGCCGGCCGCCTGGGCGGAGGCGGGGGAGAGAGCGGTCAGTCCGGTCGCGGCGAGAGTCGCCGCGAGGAGCAGCCGCCAGGGCTTGCCATGGCGCACAAGGGCCTCCAGTCGGGGGATGGCCCTCATTGTGACCAAGCCCTCAGACGAAGGCGATCACGCCAAGGTCACGTTTCATCCGACCAATCCACTCCAGAAGGCTCGTGGTGCACCGAAAATCGCGGTTTGTCCCCCAGATGATCGGATCTCTCCGGCCGTTCCTGAGCAGGTTGCCGGGACGTCCGGGGCGCTGGCCGCGCGAGCGCCCGCGAGGGCCGACGAGCAGCCACGCCGGCGGAAGGCGGCGAGCCGTTCAGGACGGCTCGCCGCCACCGTGGGTTTCCCCGGCCGGGCGTCAGACGCGTGTGGAGGTGGAGGCGTACCCGCCGCCGCCGGGGTAGACCCACTCGCCGATGAGCGTGGTGCCCTCGGCGTCGAAGGTGCCCGCGTAGTAGGCCGGGCCGCCCTTGGCCCCGGCCCAGATGGTCAGCCGGTCGCCGTCCAGCTCGTAGACGTAGTCGAAGGTGTTGCCCGCCGAGTCGTAGTAGCGGGACACCACGTCCGCCCCGGCCGGCTCGCCGAACGGGCGCAGGTTGCCGATCACCTCGATGCCGGTGACCGGGTCGCCGAACTGGGTGAGCTCGACGTGCTGGACGAGGAAGAACCGGCCGGGCAGCCACTCGTAGCGCACGGTCCCCTCGGCGCCGCCGGTGACCTTCCAGGTGCCGACCAGCCGGTCCAGGGCCTTCAGTTCGGGGCTGGGCTGCTGGGTCTCGATCATGTCGTCCTCCTCTGTGGGGTGTCTCACCGGTACCTCGGAGCCCCCTGCCGGGCTTTGACACGAGACCGCTGTGACGTGAATCACACTCGCTCGGCGTCAAGAAGGGCGGTCCGGGTCCGAGGTAGCGAGCGGGAAACCCACCGACGAAGGAGGACATTCATGACCACCACCACCGCCACCGGCGTCCCCGTCCGCAGGAGCGCCCGGACGTCCGGACGCCTGCTGCTGGCCGGGGCGCTGGCCGGGCCGATCTTCTTCGCCTCGGCGACCACGCAGATGCTCACCCGTGAGGGCTTCGACATCACCCGGCACCCCATCAGCCAGCTGTCCACCGGCGACCTGGGGTGGATCCAGATCCTCACCTTCGTCCTCGCGGGGACGGGGGCGCTGGCGCTGGCCGTCGGCGTCAGGCGCACGCTCACCGAAGGGATCGGGCGGCGGGCGCTGCCGATCCTGGTGGGCGTGTTCGGCGCGGGGCTGGTGGCGGCCGGGGTCTTCACCATGGACCCCGAGAAGGGCTTCCCGGCGGGGACCCCTGAGGGGCCGGTCCCGCAGATGTCCTGGCACGGCATCGCGCACTCGGCCGCCGCCGCCGTGGCCTTCACCGCGCTGGCCGTCGCGGCCGTCGTGATGAGCGTCCGGTGCGCCCGCCGCCGGTCGGCGCCGCCCGCCGTGCCGGGCGCCGTGCTGAGCGCCGTCGCCGCGCTGGTGCTGCTGGTGCCGATGTCGCCCGACCGCATGAGCGTCCAGATCGCCGTGAACGGCCTGGTCGCCTTCACCTGGACGACCGTCCTCGCGGTGTCGCTGCGGCGTGCCGCCTGAGGCGAACGTAGAATCGGCTGCCACGATCAAGGGATTCACCATGAAATACCTGCTGCTCGGCTACACCCCGGCCGCCGCGTGGGACGCCGCCACCGCCGACGTCCCCTCCGAGGAGGCGCTGGCCGCCTTCGCGACCTACCAGAGGCTGGAGCAGGAGCTGATCGCCTCCGGCGAGTTCGTCGGCAGCGAGGGCCTGGGACACCCGGCGGTCAGCACCACCGTCCACCGCGACGGTGACAAGGTGGTCGCCACCGACGGTCCCTTCGCCGAGCTCAAGGAGGTCCTGGCCAGCTTCGCCGTGATCGACGTGACCGGCAAGGAGCGGGCGGTCGAGATCGCCGCGCGCATCGTCGAGGCGCTCGGCGAACCGATCGAGATCCGCCCGATCATGGGTGCGGACTTCGGGGCGTGAACCGCGAGCTGGAGCACCTGCTGCGCACCGAGGCGCCGCAGGTGCTCGGCGCGCTGGTCCGCCGCTTCGGCCGGTTCGACATCGCCGAGGACGCGGTGCAGGAGGCGCTGCTGACCGCCGGGCGTGCCTGGCCGGTCGAGGGCGTCCCGGAGAACCCGCGCAGCTGGCTGATCCGCGTCGGATACCGGCGCATGGTGGACCTGCTCCGCTCCGACCAGGCCCGCCACCGCCGCGAGCTGCAGGCCGGAGTGGCCGACCTGGCCATGCGGGAACCCGGGCGCCGGGCGAACCCCGCGGCCGGGAGCGACGACAGCCTGACCCTGCTGCTGCTGTGCTGCCATCCCGCGCTCGACCCCACCTCCCAGGTGGCGCTCACGCTGCGCGCGGTCGGCGGCCTGACCACCGCCGAGATCGCGCACGCCCACGGCACGACCGAGCCCACCATGGGCGCCCGGATCAGCCGCGCCAAACAACGGCTGGCCCGCGCCGGAGCCCGCTTCACACCGCCCACCGACGCCGACCGCGACAGCCGCATGACCGCCGTGATGCGGGTGCTCTATCTGATCTTCAACGAGGGCTACACCGCCACCGCCGGCGACCGGCTCGCCCGGGTCGACCTGACCCGCGAGGCCATCCGGCTGACCCGCATGCTGCACGCCACGCTCGGCGACGACGCCGAGGTGACCGGCCTGCTGGCGCTGATGCTGCTCACCGAGTCCAGGCGCGCCGCCCGTACGGACGGCGGCGACCTGGTCCCCCTGGACGAGCAGGACCGCACCCGGTGGGACCGCGACCTGATCGACGAGGGCACCGCGCTCATCGACGGCGTCTGGAACCGCGGCCGGACGGGCCCCTACCAGCTCCAGGCCGCGATCGCCGCCGTGCACTCCGCGGCCGCCGCGCCCGACCGGACCGACTGGGCCCAGATCGCCATGCTGTACGTGTGGCTCGAACGGCTCACCCCCACCGCGCCGGTCCAGCTCAGCCGGGTGGTGGCGGTGGCCCACGCCTACGGACCGGCCCGCGGCGTGGCGCTCCTGGACGACCTCAACCGCCGCCACCACCTGGACCGGCACCCGCTCACCAGGCAACGGGAGCACGCGGTCCGCGCCCACCTGCTCCAGATGACCGGCGACACCACGCGGGCCGCCGCGCTCTACCGTCAGGCCGCCGGCCTGACCGCGAACCAGGTCGAGCGGCGCTATCTGCTCGGCAAGGCCGGCGATCTCAGCTGACCGGCACCGGCACGGGCGACACCGTGGGCGGATCGCCGGGGTGACACCCGCCGTAGCGGAACGAACCTTTCCGCCTGTCCTTCTACGGTGAAGGGAACGCACCGAGGAGGAATTCGTGATCGAACTGTCGTGGCCGCAGGTCAGCGCGCGCCGGCTGGAGCGGGCGCACCTGGCCGCCCCCGCCGCCGACAAGGGCCAGGCCGCCGTCGTGGCCGCCATGTGCGGGGCGCACGCCCAGGTCATGTCGGCGGCCGAGCTCTCGATCGGCCTGCGGCTCGACGGCGTCACCCGTGCCCACGTGCGCGAGGCGTTGTGGGACGAGGGGACCCTGGTCAAGACGCACGGGCCGCGCGGAACCGTGCACCTGCTGCCCGCGAGCGACCTGCCCATGTGGCTGGGCGCCCTGTCGTCGCTGCCGCCGGGGCCCGGCGGGGCCGAGGGCGTCCGGCTGACGGCGGACCAGACCGACCAGGTCGTCCAGGCCGTCCGCGACGCGCTGGCCGGGGCCGAGATGACGATCGACGAGCTGAGCGACGCGGTCGTGGCGGCCACCGGGCCGTGGGCGGGCGACCTGGTCATGCCCGCGTTCCAGGGCATGTGGCCGCGCTGGCGGCAGGCGATGCACACCGCGGCGCACCGCGGGGCGTTCGTGTTCGGGCCGGTCAGAGGGCGCAAGGTCACCTACCGCGCCGCGCCGGCCGCGCCCGTGCCGCCGGATGCTCGGGCCGGCCTGGTCAGGGCCTACCTGGCCGCGTACGGGCCGGCCACCCCGGCGCAGTTCGCCCAGTGGGTCGGCGCGACGGGGCGGTGGGCGGCCGAGGCGTTCGCGACGGTGGAGACCGAGGAGGTGTCGTTCGACGGGCGTCCGGCCCGGGTGCTGGCGGGGGACACGGCGGTGCCGGACGGGCCGCCGCGCGGCGTGCGCCTGCTGCCGTACTTCGACGCCTACCTGATCGCGGGCCGGCCGCGCGAGCTGCTCTACCCCGGCCCGGCCTGGCAGCGGGCGTTGTCCGGCGGGCAGGCGGGCACCTTCCCCGTTCTGCTGGTGGACGGCGAGGTGCGCGGGGTCTGGCACCAGCGGCGCTCCGGCAGCCGGATCGACGTCACGGTGGAACTGCTGTCCGCCCTGACCGCCGCCCAGCGCGGTGAGCTCGACGAGCAGGTGGAACGGGTGGGGGAGATCCTGGAGGGCCGGCCGCGCCTGACCCTCGGCCCGGTCACGGTGGGCGCGCACGCCTGAGCGCTCGGGGAACGCGCGTCGGCCTGGTTGGACAAAGCGTCCGAACTGGACATAGCATCCGGGCGTGACGAACACGGATGAGCGCGTGCGGCTGTGGTCGCCGGTGTGCGAGGCGGTGGCCGCGCTGCTGGCCCCGTACGCCGAGGTGGTCCTGCACGACGTCCGCGGCGACCGGGTCCTGGGCGTGTGGAACCCGATGTCCGGGCGCGGCCCCGGCGCCCCGTCGCTGCTCGGCGAGCTCGACCGGCTCGACCCCTCGCCCAGCGGCGTCTACGGGCCCTACGAGAAGCTGCTGGCCGACGGGCGGCGGCTGTCGTCGGTGAGCGCCGTGCTGCGCGACCCCGGCGGCGAGCCGTCCGCCGTGCTCTGTGTGAACCTCGACCGCACCCCGCTGGAGCAGGCCGCGGCGCTGCTGGCCGCGTTCGCCGCGCCGTCGGCGCCGCGTCCGGAGGCGCTGTTCGAGCAGGACTGGACCGAGCGCGTGCAGCAGATCGTCGGCGCCTACGTCCGCGAGCACGGCCGGCCGGTGGAGCGGCTGACCCGCGAGGACCGCCTCGCCGTGCTGGCCGAGCTGGACCAGGCCGGGGTCTTCACCGTCCGGCGGGCGCCGTCCGTCGTCGCGGGGGCGTTGCGGACGTCCCGCTCCACCCTCTACGCCCTGCTCGCCGAGCTCAGGAGGAGCCGACCGTGACCCCGCTTCCCGACTTCCGGCTGGAGGTCTACTTCTCCCGCTGGGAGTTCACCGCCCGCCACCACCTGGCCGCCTCCGACGCGCAGACCATGACCATGGCCGAGCTGCTCGCCCTGGCCGGTGACGACGACAGGCACGCCTGGGAGACGCTGTCCCTCGGCTACACCGAGACCTTCGGCGACCCGGGGCTGCGTCAGGCCGTCGCGGACACCTACGAGCGCGTCGGCGCGGACGACGTGGTCGTCTTCGCGGGCGCCCAGGAAGCCCTGTACCTGGCCATGCAGGTGCTGCTCGGCCCCGGCGCCCACGCCGTGGTGGTCACGCCGTGCTACCAGTCCGCCGAGACGGTGCCGATGGCGTTGTGCGAGGTCACCGGCGTCGCGCTCGACCCGGACCGCGACTGGGCGCTCGACCTCGACGCCGTGGAGGCCGCGATCCGGCCGAACACCCGCGTGGTGTCGGTCAACTTCCCCAACAACCCGACGGGCAAGGTCATCGGCGCGGCCGACCTCGCCCGGCTGGCCGCGCTGTGCGATGAGCGCGGCATCCACCTGTTCAGCGACGAGGTCTACCGCGGCCTGGAGCTCGACCCCGCCCGTACGCTGCCGCAGGCCGCCGACCTGTCACCGGCGGCGCTCTCGCTGAACGTCACCTCCAAGTCCCTCGGCATGCCCGGCCTGCGCATCGGCTGGATCGCCTGCCGCGACCGCGAGCTGCGCGCCCGCCTCGAACGCGCCAAGCACTACACGACCATCTGCAACTCCGCGCCCAGCGAGCTCCTCGCCCGCATCGCGATCAAGGCCCGGGACCGCATCCTGGAGCGCAACCGCGGGATCATCGCCGCCAACCTGCCGCGCTTCGAGGCGTTCTTCGGCGAGTTCGGCGACCTGTTCGAGTGGCGGGCGCCCGACGGCGGCTGCGTCACGTTCCCCCGCTACCTGGGGCCGGACGGCGTCGAGGCGTTCTGCGCCGAGCTGGTCGAGCGGGCCGGCGTGCTGCTGCTGCCCGCGGGCGTCTACCGCTCGGAGCTCACGTCCACGCCGGACGACCGGTTCCGCCTCGGCGTGGGCCGCGCCGACCCCGAGCCGGGCCTGGAAGCCTGGGCGTCCTTCCTCAAGGGGCGCTGACCGGCCCGGCGTGCGGGCCGGTCCGCTCGACGGCGGCCTGCACGCCGTCGAGCAGCACGGTGAGCCCGACCGTGAACGCCTCGTTCACCTGGTGTTCCAGGTACGGCTCGCCCTCGCCGGGGACGCTGCCCTCGCTCTCGATCCAGGTCACCATGGGGAAGCGGGCCGCGAAGCCCGGCGCGACCTCCTCCAGCAGCTGGGAACGGGTGTGCCACCACTCCTCGTCCGACACGCCGGTGGCCGACGGGGCCTGCCGGGACTCGGTGACCGTCCGGGCCGCGCCGCGGACGAAGTCGAACAGCAGCGACACCACGCCGCGCAGCGCGGGCGGGCGCAGGCCGGTCTCACGCAGGATCGCGACCAGGCTCTCCAGCAGCGCGAACTCGTTGGGGCCCAGCACCGGACGGGCCTGCGACACCTGGAGCACCCAGGGATGGCGCTGGTAGAAGTGCCACAGGTGCCCGGCCCACGCGGTGACCGCCGCCCGCCAGCCCCCGGCCATGTCGTGGGCGGTGGGCAGCTCGCCCAGGGCCTTGTCGTACATGAGGTCCACCAGCTCGCCCTTGCTGGGGACGTAGGTGTAGAGGGCCATGCCGGTGCGGCCCAGCCGTTCGCCGACCTTGCGCATGGACAGCGCGGCCATGCCCTCGGCGTCGGCGACGGCGATGGCGGCGTCGACGATCAGGTCGACGCTCAGGCCCGGCTTGGGGCCGGGACGCGACTCGCCCGGCTCCTCGGTCCGCCACAACAACGCCATCGAACGGCGCGCGTCCCCCTGCCCGGCGAAGACGACCACGGTACGACTCTCCTCTGCCCCGGATCTCTTTACGGCAGAAGATATCAGCGCTCTGAGTGGCAGGGCGGGGGCGTGCGTCGATCCCGGCGCCCCGCGGGGGCGCCGGGATCGAGGTGGGTGAGGGCGTCAGCCCCCGACGCCGACCCCCGCGCCGGGGCCGTAGCCGTGGCCGATCCAGTTGCCGTTGCCGCTGCCCGGCCAGTTGTGGCGGCCGTGGTCGTGCTTCCAGCCCCAGCCGTCGTCGTCGGAGTCGTGCCCGTGCTCGCCGCCCTTGCAGGCGTCGGCGTCACGGGTGCCGGCGAACCGGCCGTACTTCGTGACGTGGTGGTACGTGGAGTCGTCGTTCGTTCCGAGGCTGCAGTTGTCCGGGTGCCAGTGCCTCTCGTCGGACCAGGCGTCCGCGGCGGCCACGCCGGCCATGCTGAACACCGCGGCCGCGACGAGCAGTGCACCGCCGGCGGCGATGAGGTTACCTCTCATGAGCTCCCCCTGTAATCACGAAGTGACATCGGCCATCACTATACGTAGCGATCTTGGACGCCCTCCGCAGCGCCACACCCGGTTTCCCCCAACAGCGGGCCCCCTACCAGCAAACTCCCGGACACCGGCAACCCCGGCCTGGCAAGGGGCGCTTGGGCCTTCCGCACGGCGTTCCGGCACGAGCCCACGCCCTGCACAGGACGCCTCCGAGTCAGCCGTTCTCCGGAACGAGCAGCACCTCGGCCCCCATCGGCAGATAGCCCGCGGCCAGGAAGGCCCGTACGCTCGCGGCGTTGCCCGGCGCGATCTGCGCCCACAGCGGGCCGGGTGTCAGGTGCCTGGCCGCCGCGGCCAGCGACCTGCCGAGCCCGCGCCCGCGGTGCTCGGGCTCCACCTCGACGGCCGCCTCCCAGCGGCCCGCCACGCCGCGGCCCAGCGTGACCAGGCCGGCGCCGTCGCCGGTGACCCACACGCGCACGGCGTCCCGGTAGCGGCGGGCCCGGACGACGCGCGGATGGTCGCCGGCGGTGAGCTCCTCCAGCGGGAGCGGGGGCGGCCCGGGGGCGGGGGCGGCCAACCGCGGCATCAAGGACACCTCGCACAGTCATGTCTGGGCCTTCCTGGGTGACGGCGAGATGGACGAGCCGGAGTCCACCGCGGCGCTGACGCTGGCCGCCAGGGAGGGGCTGGACAACCTCACCTTCGTGATCAACTGTAACCTCCAGCGGCTCGACGGCCCGGTACGCGGCAACACCCGGATCGTGCAGGAGCTGGAGAGCGTCTTCCGGGGCGCGGGCTGGCACGTCGTCAAGGCGCTGTGGGGCGCCGAGTGGGACGGCCTGCTCGGCTCCGACGAGCTCGTGGCCAGGCTCGGCGAGGTGCCGGACGGCCAGTTCCAGACGTTCGCCGCCGCCGACGGCGCCTACATCAGGCAGCACCTGTTCCAGGGGCTCGACGTGCCCTACTCCGACGACGACCTGCGGCGCATCGTCGGCGGCTCGCGGGCCGGGCACGAGCCGCGCAAGGTGTACGCCGCCTACCACCGGGCGCTGCAGAACCGCGGCGCGCCCACGGTGGTCCTGGTCCAGACGGTCAAGGGCTGGACGCTGGGCGCGGGCGTCGAGGCGCGCAACGCCAACCACCAGATGAAGAAGCTCACCCTCGACGAGTTCCGCGTCATGCGCGACCGGCTCGGCCTGCCGGTCCCCGACTCGGCGCTGGCCGGGGAGCTGCCGCCGTACCTGCACCCGGGGCCCGGCTCGGCCGAGGCCGAGTACGTCGCCGAGCGCCGCCGGGAGCTGGGCGGCCCGATCCCCCGCCGCACGGTCGCCGGCCGGCCGCTGCCGCAGCCCGGCGAGCGGCCGTTCGCGGCCCTGGCCAAGGGCTCGACGCAGCCGATCGCCACCACGATGGCGTTCGTCCGGCTGGTCAAGGACCTGATGAAGGAGCCGGAGACCGGGCGGCGCTGGGTGCCGATCGTGCCCGACGAGGCCAGGACGTTCGGCATGGAGTCGCTGTTCCCCACGGCCAAGATCTACTCGCCGCTCGGCCAGCGCTACGAGTCCGTCGACCGGGAGCTGCTGCTGGCGTACAAGGAGGCGGTGGACGGGCAGATCCTCATCGAGGGCATCACCGAGGCCGGCTCGATGGCCTCCTTCACCGCGGCGGCCACCAGCTACGCCACCCACGGCGAGCCGATGGTGCCGTTCTACATCTTCTACTCGATGTTCGGCTGGCAGCGGACCGGCGACCAGATGTGGGCCCTGGCCGACCAGCTCGGCCGCGGCTTCCTGCTCGGCGCGACCGCCGGCCGCACCACCATGACGGGCGAGGGCCTGCAGCACGCCGACGGCCACTCCCAGCTCCTGGCCTCCGCCAACCCCGCCTGCCTGGCCTACGACCCGGCCTTCGCCTACGAGGTCGGCGTCATCGTCCGCGACGGGCTCAGGCGCATGTACGGCGAGGCCGCCGAGGACGTGTTCTACTACCTGACCCTCTACAACGAGCCGCTGCCCCAGCCCGCGATGCCCGAGGGCGTCGAGGAGGGCATCGTCAAGGGCATCTACCGCTACTCCGCCGGCGGCGGCGCCGCCCACCTGCTGGCCAGCGGCACCGCGATCCACTGGGCGCTGGAGGCCCAGCGGCTGCTGGCCGAGGAGTACGGGCTGGGCGTGGACGTCTGGTCGGTCACCTCGTGGAGCGAGCTGCGGCGCGAGGCCATGTCGGCGACCGGGGTGCCGTACCTGCGGCAGGCGCTGGCCGGGACCGAGGGGCCGGTGATCGCGGTCAGCGACTGGATGCGGGCCGTTCCCGACCAGATCAGGCCCTGGATCGACCGGCCGTGGACCTCGCTCGGCACCGACGGGTTCGGGCTCTCCGACACCCGGGAGGCCGTGCGCAGGCACTTCGGGGTCGATCCGCGCTCGATCGCGGACGCCGTGCTGAAGGCGGTGGAGGAGTAGCAGCGGGGGCAACTCGTCCCGGCGTAACCGTATTTATCGAGGAATCTCCCTAAGTTAGGGCCTGGTGCACCAACCGTGTTCTGCTGATCCCGGGGGGAGACGGGTGAGAACACGGTTGCGCCGGTCGCTGCGTACGCGGCTGGCACTGCTCGCCGGCATCGCCATGCTGCTGCTGAACGTCGTCGTCAGCGGCTTCGTCATGTTCGGCATCCACGACGACGTCGCCGACGTGCGCGCCAGCGACGTGTCCGGGCGGGCCCTGCGCGTGCTCCTCATGGTCAAGCGCAACCAGCTGCCCCAGGTGCTGGAACCCCTCGGCCTCGACGGCATCCAGGTCGTCGACCCGGCCGGACGGGCCGTCGCCTGGACGCCCAACCTGGCCGGCGCCCCCCGCCAGACGGCCCACATCCCCCGCGACCAGGCGAACTACGTCAGCAGGAGCTGCGACCTGCCGGCCTTCCCCGGCCGGTGCGAGCTCGTGGTCGCCCTGCGCGCCTACCAGCCCGAGGGCACCTGGATCATCTACGCCTTCGACCCCGCGGTCCCCTGGTTCGTCAGCCCGCAGGTCGTGCTGTTCCAGATCGTGGTGTCGGCGCTGCTGGTCGGGCTGACCTTCTTCGGGGTGTCGCGGGTCGTGGCGAGGACGCTCGCCCCCGTCAGCAGCATCACCAAGAGGCTCGCCGAGATCACCGCGGACGGCGGCGGCCTGCGGGTGCCCGTCCCGGACACCGACGACGAGATCAGAGCCCTGGCCGAGACCGCCAACCAGACGCTGGAACGGCTGGAGACGGCGCGGGCCCGCCTGGAGGCCGCGATGGAGCAGCAGCGCAGGTTCGCCGGGGACGCCTCGCACGACCTGCGCAGCCCGATCACCGCCATGCGCGCGCAGGTCGAGGAGGCCATGCTGCATCCGGAGGAGACCGACTGGCGGGAGACCAGCACCCAGGTGCTGGCCAGCCTCGACCGGCTGCAGGCCATCGTCACCGACCTGCTCACGCTGACCAAGCTGGACGCCGGGGCGCCGAGCGACCACCAGCCGGTGGACCTGGGCGAGCTGGTCACCGCCGAGACCGCCAGGCCGCGGGCCAAACGCGTGGTCACCGGCCCGGACGAGGGCGTGGTGGTCATGGGCGACCGGCTGCAGCTCACCCGTCTGCTGACGAACCTGCTGGACAACGCCGAGCGGCACGCCGAGACACAGGTCACCGTGACGGTCCGGCAGGAGGGCGGCCGGGCCGTGCTGGAGGTCCTGGACGACGGCGCAGGCATCGAACCGGCCCAGCGCGAGCTCGTCTTCCAGCGCTTCACCCGCCTGGACGACTCCCGCAACCGCGACGCCGGCGGCACCGGCCTCGGGCTGCCGATCGCCCGCGAGATCGCGACCGCGCACCACGGCACGCTGACCATCGAGGACTCCCCCAAGGGCGCCCGCTTCGTCCTCCGCCTCCCCCTCGCCTGACGGGGTGCGGGGCCGCGGGGTTCTGGTGCTGGGCGGGGCCGCGGGGTTCTAGTGCTTGCCGTGGCCGCGGGCCAGGCCCTTGCCGTGCTTGGCCTTGGCGGCCTGATGGCCGACCTTCCGCCCCTTGCCGGAGCCGGCGGCGGACGTGGCGCCGGACCTGGCGCCGGTCACATCGGGCCGCTGGGCCGGCGACTGGGCGACGGGCTGGGCGGCCGGACGGCGACGGGAGCCGCTCTGCTCGGCCGCGCGGTCGGAGGCGCCCTCCGAAGGGCGGTCACGCGCGATGGCCACGGCGTGCATGATGCCCTCGTGCTCGGTGGCCTGGTTCGGCGCCGGGTCGGCGTAGGAGGGCGTGCGGGTGGCGGCGGGCGGCCCGCCGTCGCCGTTCCAGGACGTCGTGAGGAGCACGCTGGTGACGAGCGCGGCCAGGGCGGTGAGCTGCCGCCAGCGCTGCGGCCTGCCCGGCTGCGGGATCGACACCGAGAACGGCAGCAGCTCGCGGTGCGCGCGAAGCCCGCGCGCGGCGTCGGGCATGGTCCGGCGCACGGCGTGGTTCCGCTCGCCGGTCCTGCGTACCGCGCGGTCCCAGCCCGGGATCCGCCGCCTGGCGTCCGGCCGCGCCCCGGCGACGGCCCCCACGTCCCGGACGCCCACCGGGACGGGACCGGCCTCGGGGACGGGGGCGGGGGCGGGGGCGGGGGCGGCTTCCGGGGCGGGGAGGGAGACCTCCCGGGCGGGGGCCGTGGGGAAGAGGGTGGGAGGAAGGAGGTCGCCGGTGTTGGGCAGGGGGGTGGACAGGGGGATGGCGGCGGTGTCGTGGGGCTCCTCGTCGCGCAGCGCGGCCACCCGGGTCAGGCGCCGCCGGGCCTCCTCGCCGTCGATCCGGCGGGCGGGGTCCTTGGTCAGGAGACCGGCGATGACCGGCGCGAGCGGCCCGGCCAGGTGGAACGGCGCGGGCTCGGAGGTGAGCACCGCGGTCAGTGCGGCCAGGTGGCCGCTGTGCGGGAAGGGCGACTGGCCCTCGACGGCCGCGTACAGGGTGGCGCCGAGGGACCACAGGTCGGCCTGCGGGGTCGCGTGGCCGCCGCGCAGGCGTTCCGGGGCGATGTACGCGGGCGTGCCCACCACCATGCCCGACTGGGTGATGTTGGCCTGGTCGTCGAGGGTGGTGGCCAGGCCGAAGTCGGTGAGCAGGGCGTGCCGGTCGCCGTTCAGCAGGATGTTGCCGGGCTTGACGTCGCGGTGCACGATGCCGTCGGCGTGCGCCGCGCTCAGCGCCTCCAGCACCTGGAGCCCGAGGCGCGCGGCGTCGGGCGGGGACAGCGGCCCGCGTTCGGCGATCACGTCGGCGAGGCTGCGCGAGGGCACGAGCTGGAGCACGATCCACGGCCGTTCGTCGGCCACCACCACGTCGTAGACGGCGGCGATGTGCGGGTGGCTCAGCCGGGCGGCCAGCCGCGCCTCCCGCATCGTCCGGCCGAGCAGCCGCTCCCGCTCGGTCCCCAGCGCGTGCCCGAGGGTGACCTCCTTGACCGCGACCTGCCGGTCGAGCAGCTCGTCGTGGGCCCGCCAGACGCGGCCCATGCCACCGCGGCCCAGTTCGGACAGCAGCCGGTAGCGTCCGGCCAGCAACCAGCCCGCACAGTGCGAAAGTGACATGCCGCCCTGCCTACCCGATCATCCCGCCCTCATGCAACGGCCGCACAGGCTTCGAGTCGATCCTGTGAGAAGGGCGGGCGCGGGGTCACCCGTTCGTGGGGAAGCCGAGGTTCACACCACCGTGGGACGGGTCCAGCCAGCGCGAGGTCACCACCTTGCCCCGCGTGTAGAACTGCACCCCCTCGGTGCCATGCACATGCGTGTCACCGAACAACGACGACTTCCACCCACCGAAACTGTAGAACGCCATCGGCACCGGGATCGGCACGTTGATCCCGACCATCCCCACCTCGACCTCGTTCTGGAACCGGCGCGCCGCGCCCCC